>URCP01000034.1 GCA_900546315.1 uncultured Eubacteriales bacterium | reverse complement strand
GACCGTGTAGTAGTTATCCTGAGCCTCGTTATACTTCGGATACGGAAGTATTCCGAACTCATCATTCATCTCCCGCAGTTCGGCGACGGATTTCGCGTCATAGCTGTAGAACAGCGCCCGTCCCTCAGTGAAGCAGGTCGTCCGACCGTCGTCGTCCGAACCGTTCAGGACCGTTGCCCAGTCGTTTTCCCAAAGAACATTATATACGCGGTCATAGACGTCGTAGTATTTCTCGCTTCCGACCGAGAGCTCGGGCACGCCGTCATTCACGACACAGAGCGGAAAATCAAACGAAGTCGGCATACAGCGGAGCATACCGTCACTCGTTATCCATCCGTAGAGATCTTCGCCGTCGAGCTTTCCGTCTCCGTTCAGATCCTCGCTGACCCTCATTCCGAGCTCGCAGAGCATATCGAAGGTCCACTTTCCATCCATGACCGCCTGGTACGGATACTCCATGCCATATCTGTCCATCAGATTCTTGTTAAAGAAGGTGACAGCAGGATACTCCCATGTCGTCATTGCCGCGTCGCCGAGGCAGGAGTAAAGCTTCCCGTTTATCGTCATAATGTCGTTATATCCCGGATACCACCATTCGTGCGAAAAATCGAGCGACTTTATTTCATTAAGGTCAAGCATACAGCCCTCTGAAATCGGCACCTGCGCCGTCGCCTCGTAGTAGGCGACAAGGTCATAGATGTCTTCGCCCGCCATAACGCTTCCGGTGTAGACCTTATAGAAATTATCGCGTTGATCCCAGCTGCCCGCGGTGTCGTAGCACTCGAGGTTGATATTGTAGCGCTCCTCGACATTCCGGTTGCGCTGGTAGACCGCGTCGTTCAGCGTCTCACCGTTCTCGGACTCCGAATCCATCTCGTATTTCTTTTCGGTGCGGCAGAGTATCCCGAAGCTCTCGCCGCCGAAGTCGGCTTCCGGCAGCGGATAATCCGGCGCGGCTTCGCCTGTTGCCTCTGAATAAGTGCTTTCGATCGTTGTTACGGCGTCCTCAGCGCCGCAGGAAAACTGCGCGAGTGTCATGCAGAATAAAAGGATAAGCCTTAACTTGCGTTTCATTTCGAACCTCCGGTATGGTATTTTACACAATTATACCACAGGTTCATTATTATGTCTCGCCATTTTCCGGAGTCTGACAGTCAATTTCGGAAAACCGCGACGGGCTCATGCCGTATTCCTCACGGAAACAGCGGTTAAAGGTCCGCACGCTCGAGAATCCGCAGTCGTACGCGATTTCGGTCACAGTTACCCTCTGCGGTCCGCGCAGCAGTGAACAGGCAAGATTCAGACGGTATTTCCTGATGAAGTTTCCGAAGCTCATGCCGAAGCTCTTCGAGAAGAAGCCAGACAGTGTCCGCTCGCCGATTCCGGTGAATCTCGACAGCGCGAGCAGCGAGAACGAAGGCTCACGGCAATGCTCCATGACAAGCGGAAGTATCTCGCCCGAAAGCGAAAAATCGGCGCGCTGACGCAGTCCGAGCGGACCGAAAAGCTCAGGAAGAAGCGCCGTGATCAGCGCGTTCGTCTGTACCTTGTCGCGCGGACGCGAACGATCCATTATTACCGATAACAGCGCAGCCGCACGTTCACCGAGTTCATCGGCACGCAGCACGGGATCAGACGGCATGAAGCTGAACAGCCTTTCGCTGTATCCGAACAGATACTGCGGGTCGATGCAGATGACATTGTGCTGTCCACCGTTCAGCGTTCTGTAGCCGTGCCGCTGGAACGGAAAGATGACAGTCAGAGACCCCTCGGGCTCATAATACTCGCGGGACTCAATGATCGCCATCCGATCCCCTGACAGAATGTGGACTATCTCTATGTCGTCATGTATGTGTACGGGAAAATCATTGTTGCATATTCCGAAGATCTCGGAATAATTCTTGCAGATCGGCTCGATATATTCCGTATGCCGGCTCAGTCTGACCTTTTCCAGAATTGATTCACCGCCTTTCGCACTTCCGGGTCGGGATACAGACAAATGAGCCCGACTGATCTCCGGGCTCATTTGTTTTATTCTGATTCTGCCCGGACTGCTCGATTCACAATGCAAATTCCCGGGCGATTCATTATTTACCTGTCAGGTCTCAGTCAACCTTCACAATCCAGCCGTGAGTATCCTCGAGCTTGCCCCACTGAATACCGGTCAGGTTGTCGTAGAGCTTCTTCGAGATCGGGCCGATCTCGCCGTTGTTGATGACAAACTTCTCACCCTTGTCGCAGAGCTCGCCGATCGGGCTGATGACAGCCGCGGTGCCGGTGCCGAACGCCTCGTCGAGCTTGCCGTTCTTCTGTGCCTCGAGAACCTCGCTTACCGCGAGTCTGCGCTCAGAGACCTTGTAGCCCCAGCTCTTCAGAAGCTCGACGCAGGACGCTCTCGTGACGCCCGGAAGTATGGACCCGGTCTCGAGCGTCGGGGTGACGACCTCGCCGTCGATGACGAAGAAGACGTTCATCGCGCCAACCTCGTCGATGTACTTGTGCTCAACGCCGTCGAGCCACAGAACCTGCGCGTAGCCGAGCTCCTCAGCTTTCTTCTGACCGATGAGCGACGCCGCGTAGTTGCCTCCGCACTTGGCGAATCCGGTGCCGCCCTTGACGGCGCGGACATACTCGTCCTCGATGTAGATCTTGACCGGGTTGATGCCGGCGGCGTAATAGGATCCGGACGGGGAGAGGATTATAGCGAAGATATAGGTCTTCGAGACATGGACGCCGAGATGAGCGTCGGTCGCGAAAATGAACGGACGGATATAGAGCGAAGTGCCCTCCGCGGACGGGACCCAATCCTTATCGACCTCGACAAGCGTCTTGATCGCGTTCAGGACATCGTCCGGATCGACGCGCGGGATGCAGAGACGGTCGTTCGTGTGGTTCATACGCTCGATGTTCTTCTGCGGGCGGAAGAGCTGGATGTGACCGTCGGCGCGGCGGTAAGCCTTCAGACCCTCGAACATCTCCTGACCGTAATGGAAGACCATCGACGCCGGATCAAGCGAGAAGTTCTGGTACGGGACGACACGCGCGTCGTGCCAGCCCTGACCCTCGGTATAGTTCATAATGAACATATGATCCGTGAAGATGTGTCCGAAGCCGAGATGCGACCAGTCCGGTTTTGCCTTAGGGCAGGTTGTTTTTTCTATTCTGATATCCATCATTGTTGGAGAACCTCCATAAAAATTTATATATCTCCATTATACCGCAAAGTTGTTAATAATTCAACCAAATAAAGTAAATACCGATTGGAAAATTTTTACGGAATACAGCCGCGTGCACATTAATATTTTTTGTGTTCGGCGGCAATCGCCGCATAAAGCCGTATTTTTTGCTGTCGGTGCATAATTTACCGGGCAGAGGCAAAAAATAGCTGTGCACTTCAAATCAGGAGGTAATATCCATGAACAACAAAACAAAAATGCTGTTGACATCATCCGCGGCGGGACTTTTAGCGGCTCTGCTGGCGGCGACGGCGGCGGCGTCAGACGGGCTTCTCTCGCCCGGGCTCGACGTCATCGCGGAGGACGCGGGAGTCGTCCTGAGCGGTCAGTACGAACACGACATATACTTCTCGGAGCAGGACTTCGCCGAGGCTCTCGGAGTCGACCGCGTCAAGCGCATCACCATCCGCAGTCTCCCGACCGGAGGAAAACTGAAGCTCGGTGAAAAAGAGGTAAAAACCGGCGACCGCGTCTCCCGCTCAAAGCTCTCGTCCCTGAGATTCGTCCCGGACGGCGCGCCCTGTGAGGCGACCTTCACCTTCAGCGTCGGAAAGAGCGGACCCGGCTACACCTGCACGGTCTTCGCGCTCGAGAACATTAACGGCGCCCCGGTGATCACACAGCCGGACGCGATCGACGCGGGAGTCTTCCCCGGCGCCGGATATATCGGAACTCTGTCGTCTGTCGACCCCGATGGCGACACGGTGAAGTTCGAGATCATCTCCGGACCGAAGCATGGAACCTTGAGCTTCACGGACGCGTCGCGCGGATACTTCATGTACACGCCGGACGAGGGCTACACTGGCAAGGACAGCTTCACCGCGCGCTGCACCGATAAGTTCGGCGGGCGCTCGAACGTCGTGAAGCAGACCCTCCGCGTGACAAAGCCTACGGCGGCGGCGTTCGACGATATGGACGGGCACTGGGCAAACTCGGCGGTGCTTCTCTGCACTGGCGCCGGAGTCTTCGATGAGGGCGGCTCGTTCCATCCTGACGAGTATGTCAGCCGCGCCGAGTACCTGTCTGTCATAATGAAGGCGGCGGGCTACGACGGCTTCAGCGTGAACACGACCGGCTTCGCGGATGACGCGGAGATACCCGAAAGCTGCCGGGGCGAGGTCGCGGCGGCGGAGGCGATCGGCGTCGTCAGGGGCGTCGAGCGCGACGGGCAGCTCTTCTTCTGCCCGAACAATAGAATCACCCGCGCGGAGGCGGCGGTCATGCTCCAGAGACTGACCGGAAGCTCGTCCTCAGACGCGCAGATCGCCGTCTTCTCCGACGAGAGCGTCCCGGCGTGGGCGAGAGGCGCGATGTCGGCGCTCGCAGCTGACGGCATACTGAGGGGCGACGGCAGCTCGTTCGCGCCCTACAGGGAAGTGACGAGAGCCGAGGCGGCACAGCTTGCGTCGGCGGTAATACTCAGACGCGCAGGATAACAAAAAAAAGCGAAAGGCTTCACGGTCGATTCCGTGAAGCCTTTTCGGAATATTCGGGTAAAACGGATTCCGGGACTTGACAGCGATATCAAAACATGATATAATTCAGAAAAACGGAGGATATCTATGACCCATATACACATAATGCAAAAAGGCGACATCTACTGGAACAAGACCGCGGCTCTCGCGGAGAGGTGCTCATGGCGTGCCGGACCAATGCTCGCGGAAAAGATGCGGCGGAACGATTTTTCAGATATTGAGCGGGTAGTCGCCGCAGTCGCGGACGATGAGGTCGTCGGGTTCTGCACCTTCGCCCTGACCGACGAGATACCGGCGGAGTACGGCTTCACGCCGTTCTGCGGCTTCGTGTTCGTGGATGAAGAGCACCGCGGGAAACGCCTGTCAGAGAAGATGATTGACACCGTCTCGGACTACGCCGCGTCGCTCGGGTACGAAAAGCTGTACATAATGAGCGGAGAGGTCGGGCTCTACGAGAAATATGGCTTCACAAGGCTCGGCTATTACATGACCATATACGGAACCACCGACGGGCTGTTCGTGAGACCGGTGAAATAAGAAAAGCCCCGTGCCAAAAAGTCGCTGACCGATAGCACGGGGCTGCTTTTCTGCTGGACAGAAAAAGAAAAAACACGCGACAGAATCGCGCGCAGATTCTTGGTGACCCAAAACAAAAATCAGACGAACACCAACGATTGGTGTTCGTCTGAAATCGTTCTTGGTGACCCGTACGGGAATCGAACCCATGTTACAGCCGTGAAAGGGCCGTGTCTTAACCGCTTGACCAACGGGCCGGAATTCCCGACCTGTTGGCCGGAAAATGGTAGCGGAGATTGGACTTGAACCCATGACCTACCGGGTATGAACCGGTTGCTCTAGCCAGCTGAGCTACTCCGCCATATTCACTCGGACCTTTTGAGTCTCACTCACGAGTGCTTAAATATTATACCACAAACGAAAGCGTTTGTCAAGGGGTTTGAGCAAAGTTTTTTGCTTTTTTTCGGAATTGTCAGGGATGTACTGAAAACCGGCGGCGGGCGGGCGAAGTTCGTCTGTTTTTGCGCTTGAAAAGAGCGCCGGGAAGTGGTATCATATATATGTCGATAAATTCAGAATACGCGCCGGACGGAAAACCGCTCGGACGACGTATTATATCGCACAGAGTAGACCATGACGCGTGAAGTGTCCGGCGGACGGGGAGTTGTCGCCGGAACGAAAGAATCCTAAGGATTACTGCGGTGTCAGGGTCGCATCCCGCTGTCGCATACCCGGAGAATTTCCTTAACGGATAACTTCCTTATATGCTGCCTGTCGGAATGCTGCATATCAAGGAGGTTATTTTATGCAGTCTTCGAAAGAAAAGAAAATGTTCACAACCCGCGACGTCTTCACCGGCGGATACTGGCGCGAGGCGGCGCTTCAGCTGAAAGACGTCCGCGTCCTCTGCGTCGCCGCCATGCTTATCGCGCTCAGAATTGCCCTCAAGGGAACGAAAATACCGGTCGGACAGGATCTCAACATCACGTTCGGTTTTTTCGTGAACTCGCTCGGGGCGATGATCTTCGGTCCTGTCATGGCGGTCATCGGGGCGGTGATATCCGACACGCTCGGAGTCCTTGTCGACCCGTCGGGCGGAGCGTATTTCTTCCCGTTCGTGTTCGTCGAGATCGCGGGGTCGCTGATCTTCGCGCTGATGCTCTGGAGGCAGAAGCTGACGAGCACACGGATAATCCTCTCGCGCTTCTTCGTCGTCGCCGCCTGCAACTACGTCCTGAATCCCGCGATTCTCAACTGGTACTACCTGATACTGAACAACGGTAAGTCGAGCAAGTTCATCACTCTCCCGAGAGTCGTGAAGAATCTGGCGCTCTTCCCCGCTGAGTCGTTCCTTCTCATCCTGTTTCTGTCCGCGATGGTCCTGCCGCTGACAAAGCTCGGACTGATTCCCGCAGGGCAGGAAAAGTTCACGTTCACGAAAAAAAACGCGGTGCTCCTCTCGGTTCTGTTCGTTCTCTCCGCGCTCTTTGTCGGGCTGTACTATTTCGTTTATCTGCCAAACAAATAATGGCATCGGGACACGTTCACAATAAATTCGTTTTTTGACGTTTATTCTGAAGCATCGCAGTGGTATAATTCAGTAAAGAAAATCAGGTTCCCCTTCGGCATTGCGTCGACAATCCCGGAACCGCTTTTACGGCTGACACCATCCGCATCTTACCCGCAGATGGCGTCGGCTTTTCTGCACAGCCGCCGTGATGGGCATCATTGCTCGGCGCGCTCGGTATCGATATCAGCCGCGGAAAGCTGCCCGATAAGTCATCCGGATAAAATCAGATTCCCCGACGAAATCATCCGCCGGGGAATCTTCATATTCAGTTTCCGTGCTTCTTCTTTCTCGCCCTGATAACATTGATTGATATCGACAGTGCGAGGCATGCGACAAGGAACACCGGAACGGTCCACGGCGCCGTCTCGTTCGCGGAGAGTATCGACGTCCAGAGCTGATCCATCAGCTTCGTCGTGCCGTTCGGGAGCGCGATGAACGCCTCGGTGTTCGCGAGGACGTCGTCGGACGGGTAGGATATCGGGTTCTCGGCGAGCTCGGGGTCGAGATACTCCGGAACCTCCTTCTGCGGTGTCGAATAGCCGATGTACTCGATGTTCTTCAGCGCGGTCTTCGTCTCGCACATGAAGTTGATGTACATCTCGGCGGCTTCCTTGTTCTTCGCGCCCTTCGGAATGCACATGGCGTCTATGAACAGGTTCGTGCCCTCGCGCGGGACCGAGTAGGCGAGGTCGGGATTGTCCCCGATCATCGTGATGGCGTCGCCCGCGTAATACGGAGCGAGCGCCGCCTCGCCTCCGGTCATTTTGTCGAAGATCTCATCCATGACATACGCCTGTACGAGCAGCTTCTGGTCGGTCAGAGCCGACGCCGCGCTCTTCAGTTCCTTCTCGTCGGTCGTGTTCATCGAGTAGCCGAGATACTTGCAGGCAATCGCGAACGCGTCGCGCGAGTTTGAGAACATCAGGATATCGTTCGCGTACTTCTCGTTCCAGAGTATCGACCACGAGCCGACGTCGTCCTCATCATCGACGAGCGTAGTGTTGTAGATAAGTCCGACCATGCCCCACGTGTAGGGCACCGAGTATTCCTCGGTCGGGTCGTATTCCATCCCCTTGAACTTGTCCATGATCAGGTTCCCGTAATTCGGGATGTTCGAGAAATCGAGCTTCTCGAGCATATCCTCGTTGATCATACGGGCGATCATGTAGTCGGACGGGATTATGACGTCATAGGACGAGCCGCCGTTCTTAAGCTTCGCGTAAAGCTCCTCGTTCGACGCGAAATTCGTGTAGTTGACCTTTATCCCGGTCAGCTCCTCAAACTCGCGGTTTGTGTCGTACGCGCCCTCGGTTCCGTCGTCGACCGAGATGTACTCGCCCCAGTTGTAGACGTTTATAGTGACGTTCTGCCCGCGGAATTTGTTCCAGTCGACACTGTCCGAGTACTCCGGCTCGTCGGCGGATACCGGCATGAGCATCGATGCCCCGATAAGGGCGGTCAGAAGAAGCGCGGAAAATCTTTTCTTCATTTTCCCGCCTCCTTGTGCTTTACTTTCTTCTCGCGTCCCGGCGCGGAGCTCTTCAGATCCTTTATGTTCATGAGGAGCAGCACCATGAGGACTATGACGAAGATTATCGCGGAGAGCGCGTTGACCTCCGGCGACACCTTGCGGCGGGTCATCGAGTAGATCGTGATCGGCAGTGTCTGCGACGTCGAGCCGTGCGTGAAATAGCTTATGACAAAGTCGTCGATCGAATAGGTTATCGACATCAGAAACCCGGTGACGATGCCCGGCATGATCTCCGGAATGACGACGTGTCTGAACGCCTGCATCGGGCTGCACCCGAGGTCGAGCGCCGCGTCATAGAGATTCCGGTTCATCTGTCGCAATTTCGGCAGGACGTTCAGTATGACGTACGGCACGCAGAACGTTATATGCGCGAAGATGAGCGTCATGTAGCCGAGGTCGATGTGAAGCGCGACAAAGAGAAGCATCAGCGACACGCCCGTTACCATCTCCGAGTTCATGATCGGGATATAGGTGACATTTATGACGAGCGAGCGGGTGATCTTCTTCATGTTGTAAATACCGATAGCCGCCGCCGTGCCGAGGATTGTCGAGATTATCGACGCTATCGCCGCGACGATGAGGGTGTTCAGCAGACTCTTCAGAATGACGTCGTTATTGAACAGCTTGCGGTACCAGTCGAGAGTGAAGCCGGTCCAGACCGTGCGGCTCTTCGACTTGTTGAACGAGTTCGCGATGAGCACGAAGATCGGCGCGTAGAGGAAAATGAACACGAGCGCGATATAGATTTTAGAAGTGATCTTTTTCAAAGCAGAACACCATCCATTTCTTCATTGTCGAGCTGGTTCGTGATCGACATGCACAGGAATATGAACACCATCAGCACAAGCGAGATCGCCGCGCCGAGGTTCGGGTTATACGCGTTGCCGAGGAACTGGAGGTCGATGAGGTCGCCGATGAGCATATTCGTTCCGCCGCCGAGCATTCTCGAGATGATGAACGTCGAAACTGACGGCACGAAGACCATCGTGATGCCCGAAGCGACGCCCGGCATCGAGAGCGGCACGATAACACGGGAAATGACCTGGAAGCTGTTAGCCCCGAGATCCTGAGCCGCCTCGACCGTTCTGTTGTCGATCTTCGTCATGACAGAGTAGAGCGGGAGGATCATGAACGGCAGATAGTTATATATCATACCGAGCACGACCGCGCCCTGCGTGTTGATCATATTGAACGGCCCAAGCCCGATCAGCCCGAACAGCTTGTTGATCAGTCCGTTCTTCTCGAGAAGGGTCATCCACGCGTAGGTGCGGAGCAGGAAGTTCATCCACATCGGGAGCATGACAAGCATGAGCGCCAGCTTCTGCCGCGTGTAGAACATCCTCGAGATCATATAAGCGAGCGGATACGCGATGACAAGACAGATAACCGTCGCGATAAGAGCGAGCCACGCGGAGTTTATCAGCACCGTCGTGTACTTCGAGACGTCGAGGATATTCTGCAACGTGAATATCGTCTTCTCGGTCAGCTCCGGCTCGGTCTCGTTCTCCTCGCACTCGGCGAGATAATCGGCGAGCGCTTCCTCAGAGAGTATGTTCCCCTCGGCGTCACAGGTCGCCGTCGTCGTGAAAGCGAACACCGCGATCAGGATGAGCGGCACAACGATGAATACCACCATCCATAAGAGATATGGCGCGGCGGCGAGCTTAGATCTTGTGTTCAATGTCTTTCTCCGCCTCCGATTCCGACTTCAGATAATCTATTTTCTTTACATTGCTCTTCTTCATGATATGGATGTCCTCCGGAGTAAGGGTTATGCCGACGATCGAGCCGACCTCCGGCGCCTTCGTCGAGTGGACGATCCATGTGTCCGAGTACGCCCTGACGATGATCTCATAGTGGACGCCCTTGAACTGCACGTTCTCGACGACGCCGTTGAGCACCTCGTCCGACGCCGGAACGAGCTGTATATCCTCAGGACGAATGACGACGTCGACCGGCTCCATGGGAGCGAAGCCCTTGTCGACGCACTCGAAGTTGTTCCCCGCGAACTCGACGAGGAAGTCCTTGTGCATGATTCCCGGCAGGATGTTCGACTCGCCGATGAAATCCGCGACAAACGCGTTCTTCGGCTCGTTGTAGATATCCTGCGGAGTTCCGATCTGCTGTATCGTGCCGTCCTTCATGACGACGACGGTGTCGGACATTGTCAGCGCCTCTTCCTGGTCGTGCGTGACATAGATGAAGGTTATCTCCATCTGCTGCTGTATTTTCTTGAGCTCGATCTGCATCTCCTTGCGCAGCTTCAGATCGAGCGCGCCGAGCGGCTCGTCGAGAAGGAGCACCTTCGGGTCGTTGATCAGAGCGCGCGCGATCGCGATTCTCTGCTGCTGGCCGCCGGAGAGCTGGTTCACTCCGCGCTTGTCGAAGCCCTTGAGGTCGACCATCTCGAGCATCTCACCGACACGCCTTGACACCTCCGCCTCCGGAGTATGCTTGAGTCTCAGACCGAACGCGACATTCTCGTACACGTTGAGGTGCGGAAAAAGCGCGTACTTCTGGAACACCGTGTTGACCGGACGCTTGTACGGCGGCAGGTCGTTGACCTTCTTGCCGTCGAAAAGAACGTCGCCGGAATCCGGAGTTATGAAGCCGCCGACAATTCTCAGTGTCGTCGTCTTGCCGCAGCCGGAAGGGCCCAGCAGCGTCACGAACTCCTTATCATGAATGTTGAGGTCTATACCTCGCAGTACGGGCTCACCCTCGTATTCCTTGGTTATGCCCTTAAGCTCGATTATCTTGTGTTTGTCCATTAAAACTATCGTGCCCCCGCTTCAAAAATAATAATCCGGTAATTCTGATAAAGAAAATCCCGCAATGACATTATTGTAGCAGAATCAAGCGCAAAAATCAATAGTTTTTCAAAAAAACCCGTGAAAATCGCGAATTTCTCTGTTTATTCCGATTTTACCCCACAAAAACCATAATAAATTGAACATTTTCGCGGAATTCCTTGATTTTTCTCGGTAAATTCCGCGTAAATCCGGATTGTGAAAGCCGCCCCGGACTTGTTTTCAAAGTCCGGGGCGGCTCATCTCTGTTCTTTTTTATCCGGATATCTTCCGGTCGAGCCTCACGAGCATATATGCGAGTATCGCGGCTGCTCTTCCGACGCCCTCAAGCCACACGCACTCGTCCGGCTGATGGCAGTCACCGTGCCCGGCGGGAAGGGTGAACGGGCGCGTATGCCAGTCCGCGGCGGCGACGCCGAAGGCGTTTTTCAGCAGTCTCGCGTGGGTCGCTCCGCTGTTGACGTTCGGCTTCGGGTCGACAGCGCCGGTGCACTCGCTGTACGCCTCGAGGAGCGCCTTCAGGTACTCGTTGTCGTCACCGATGAAGAATCCCTTGTCGTCCTCGACGATCTCCATGTCAAACCCGAGGCTGTCGAGCCTTTCCTTTATCTTCGCGATGAGATCGGCGGAATCGAACATCGTGCCGAAGCGCATGTCGTAGGATACGGCGGGTCTGCCGTCGATGAGCTTCAGCATACCCGTGGCGGCGGTGGTCCTGCCGAACCTCGGGTCGTTCCCCTCAACGCCGAGACCTTCACCAAAGCTGCCGAGTATCGCGCGGATATCGGAAAAGAGCTTTCTGTCGTTCTCCGGCAGGTCGTCGCAGTGCGAGAGCGCGTCGGTCAGCGTGATTATCGCGTTCTTCGAGCCCTCGGGGAGCGCCGCGTGCTTTGAGATGCCGGTCGCGCTGAGGGTCTTGTGGTCGGAGGACAGCGTGAGGTCGGGATCTGACGGCGCGCCGCCGTGCGGGAATATCTCGCTCTCAAAGGTCGCATGGGCGCTTCCGGCGATTATGTTGAACGCGTCCTTTCCGCCGACAAGCTCTGTCACAGTTTCAAACTTTCCGCGTCCGACCGCCCAGAACCTGACGAAGCTCTTCTCACCGCGATATACCGGATAACCGGCGTCCGCGATGATCGACGCTTCCGGCATCGGCTGTTCTCTGACGAACCGCTTTATACCGCCCATGCCGCTCTCCTCGTTGTTTTCGGTGACCATCAGAAGTCCGGACGAGAAGGGTATCCCGAGGTCGCGTATCGCCATGGCGGCGAGCAGAGAGCAGACAATCCCCGACTTGTCGTCAAGAGCGCCGCGGCTGATCATGAACCCGTCGCGGATCGCCGCCGAAAACGGTTCGGCGAGCATCCAGTCGTCATAGACCGGAACGACGTCGGCGTGGGCGAAAATACCGATCTGTTTCCCCCTCCCGCCGGAGCGCGCGAGAAGGTATCCGCTTTCCTGATGAATTTCGGCCGCGAAGCCGTTCTCCTCGTAGATTTTACGCGTCTCCTCAAGAGCCTCCGCGCACTTTCTGCCGTATGGAGCGCCGGGGGCGGGGGCGGAGCGGACGGAAGGGATTTTCACGAGACGGGAGAGAGTGGAGGTTATATAATCACTGTGCGAGCGCATATAAGCGCTGACAGATTCAAAGAGTTCGCCGCTCATGACGCCTGTTCCGCCTCTATGGATTCTACGAGCTTGTCAACAACTCCGTTGATCTTGTTTGAGAGTTTCGCGAATGTCGAAACAACATCCCCGTTCCCACTCGCGTATATTCCCATAATAATCGGGTTGACGACATCTCCTTCCCACGCGATGAGACCGAAATCAAAGCTCATCGAGTCAAGGACTATATCGAACATCTCCTCCGACTCAAGGTCGCGCGCCGATTTGCCCTTCATCGTGACCTCACGATAAATCGGAAGGACGTCATGCATTCCGGAGAAACTCAGCGCCTCAAGTATGGCGGACACATTTTCAAGACGCTCGTCAGGAAGTGTCTTCAGAATCGCCATCATCTCACCCGCGTAAGTCGGTGAATAGTATCTTTCCTGTTCTGAATCATATTTCGGGCAGGGAACAAAGCCTATATTCGCGTCAAGTTCTCTGTATGTCACGCTCATATTGAACGGATGACCGATGACGAACAGAACATTTCCCTCCTGGAATGTTCCGTAAGCGACAGAGTCCGGATTCGACTTTGACGGGTTGTTGTATATCTGTTTGTCATTGAACAGATCGAAGATATGGAGCATCTTATCAATCGCTCCCTGATTACCCGGAAGATCGAACACAGGATAACCCTTGTCGTCACGCGATATGAAATTCACGCCGGAGCCGAGAATATATCTCATATATACCTCGCGCCAGCCGGAGCCCATTCCGAATCTGTCTCCCTCATCTATCTGAGCGTTTCCATTGAGGTCGCTGTAGCCGAGCTTCGCGACCGACGCGAAGGTGTCGAGCGTCCACTCATTGTCACGCACATATTCATATGGCGTCTTCTCAGCGCCGATCGTCTCATAGATATCCTTATTGAAATCAAGAGCCGCCGCGCGGGACACCTGTGACAGAGAGAAATAGCTCGTCGCGCCGTACTGAACGCCATTGAATCTGAACACGTCTGAGGCGTTCGGGAACCACCAGTCGGCGTCAAGATTCACATAAGGAAGGTCGTTCAGAGGTCTGAGATACGGTATTGACGCCGGAATATTGTAGTCTCGGGGAAACCACACGTCATAATTCGATTCGCCCGCCATTACTTCCTGCGATATTTCCTTTGCGCCTATCTGGAATTCGGTGAACTCGGTCGTCTCAATCTTACAGTTGAATCTGTCCTCAATCTTGCGGTTGCGGTTATATATGGCGTCGTTGAGTACCTCGCCATTCGGTTCCGCGACATCCAGCGTCAGGTTCGTCCATGTCATCTGTGTCGGATTGTTGTGAAACACCGAAAACACAAATCCATCCATATCGATATCCGGCACGCCGTCGGTCAGAACTTCCTCCGCGGTCGTCTCCCCGCTGGTAGTCGTGTCGCCCGCGGTTGTGTCCTGTGTTTTGTCTCCGGAACCGCTTCCGCAGGACACGCTTCCCGCCAACATAAGGAGCGCGAGGATGAGTGATATTCTTCTTTTCATTGGGTTTTCTCCTTTACGTACAGTAAAATTTACAATTGCATTATAGCATACACGCGGCGTTTGTGTAAATGGACAAAACGCTGAATCTGCACAAAAACCAACATAATACTTTCAGTCTCACTTGACAAAATGCCTTGTTTCGTATATAATAATCCTGCGCGGTGAAAGAAATGACTGTACTATCCTTCAAAAAACAAGTTATCTGCCAAAGGAGTTCAACATGCAAAGCGCAACAAACGGCTCTGAGCTTCGCTCAACCCACTTTCTCGTCACCGGCGGCGGAAGCGGCATCGGCAAAGCCATAGCAAAACGTCTGACAGCGGGCGGCGCGACAGTCGTCATAGCCGGACGAACGCCGGAAAAGCTCATGAAATCCGCCGGAGAGATCGCCTCAGACCGTCTCTTCACAATGACGCTCGACATCGCCGACTGTGAGCATATTCCCGAAAAGCTCACCGAGGCGGAGGCTCTCGCGGGCGGACTCGACGGATTTGTCAACGCGGCGGCTCTCGGCGGGAATCAGGCGCTCGGACGCGGTTTTGAGCCGTGGGACATAACGCCGGACGAATGGGACAGACTCAACGACATAAACTTCAAGGGCGCGTTTTTCATGATGCGCGACGAGATAGATTTTCTTCTCTCCCGCGGGCGTCCCGGAAACATTCTGAATATCGCCTCGAACGCGGCGTGCATGGGAGTCGTCGGCTCTTACGGCGCAGCAAAGACCGCCGTGATCCGCTGGACGCGCTCGTTTGGAAACCGCTACGGAAAGAACGGCATAATCATAAACGGCATAGCGCCCGGAGCCACGCTGACCGACATGATCTCGAACTACGCGAAGTCGGCGGATCAGCCGTATCCGCGCCACGCTCTCGGACGTTTTATCCTTCCGGAGGAGATCGCTGAGCTGGCGGCGTATCTGCTGAGCAGGTCGGGCGAGATTGTCTGCGGGCACACGGTCGTCGCGGACGCGGGCGACAGCGGCGCGGTCTATTGATCATAGGCTCTCACAGAAAGGTGTCATAATGAAAAAAACAAGTTTCTTCGACAAGGACGACCTTGATTTTCACCTGATACAGATAAACGTCCGGGAGTCGATCGCCGGGAAGTTCCGTCCGTTCGGCAGGCGCGACTCGTGTGAGATAGTGTACAAGATCGACGGCTGCTCAACGCAGATTTTCGGAAATACGAAGATCGAGCTCGTGCCGGACTGCATCTACTTCATACCGAAAGGCTCGGTGAACTCACAGACGATATACGAAAAGGGAACGATAGTCCTCGCGTCGATAAACATCCTCGGCGACACGGACGGCTCGGAATTTCCGCCCGAGACAATAATCCTCGAGCCCGGGAACCCGTACAAGAAGATGTTTCTCAGCGCCGAGGAGGTCTGGCGACAGAAGAACCCGGGATACTATCTGCGCACACACGCCATCCTCTCGGAAATCTTCGCCATGATCGTCGCCGACCGCGAAAAGCAGTATATGCAAAGCGGGAAATACGCGCTGATCGCCCCCGCCCTCGAACACATCCGCGCGAATTTCAGGGAGAAGATATTGGTGACCGACCTCGCCGCGATGTGCGGGATTTCCGACGAGTATCTGCGCTTCCTCTTCAAGAGCTGTGTCGGTCAGACGCCGCTCGCGTACATAACGACGCTCCGCCTCGAAAGCGCGCGGGAGATGCTGCGGAACGGATTTGTCTCGGTCGCGGAGGCGGCGGAGGCGAACGGATTTGAGAACCCGGGATACTTCACGAGGCTGTACAAAAAACACTACAATTCCCTGCCGAGCAGGATTGACCAGATAGAAATAGAGAAACCATTATGTTTTCTCGAAGGAGAACAAGAAAATGACTGAAAGAATCAAAAGAATAACCGGACGGACCCTCGCCGGGGAAATGTACGTGAAGCCGGTACACATCGATTTCGACAGGGAGGATCTGTTCCTTGACGAATCCGCGCGGGACGTGAAGCGCCTGTGTGAATTCATACTCGCGCAGGAGCCGATGCTGAATGAAGATTCCGCCTTCACCGGGTTCTTCAACTTCGACGGCTCGGTCGTCGGCGACGCGTTCCACCGCAGCGGGCACAGAGCGACCGGAGAGCTGATACGCAGCTTCTACCTGAAGAGCGTCGACAACCTCTCGACGAACGAGTGGCAGCACGCGACCGCGGATTACAGAAAAGTACTGAAAAAGGGCATCTCCGGCATACGCGCGGAGATAGCCGATTCTCTGAAAAAGCACACAGCCCCCGATGAGATCTCATTCCTGACCGGTCTCGATAAGGTCGCGGAGACGATGATCAGGTGGGCGGAGAAATGCTCCGGAAAGGCGGCGGCTCTCGCGGACGTCACGACAGACCCCGACGCGAAAAAACGCCTGACAAAGCTGTCAGACGCGCTGAAAAGGGTTCCGGCGAACGCTCCGGAGACCTTCTATGAGGCGGTTCTGTGCATTTACATCTGCTTCTCCGCCGACCCGGACAGCTTCGGCACGCTCGACAGATATCTGACTGACTTTTACCGGCGCGACACCGCGGCGGGAAGACTTACGCGCGACGAGGCGGCGGAGTACTTACAGGAGCTGTACCTGATGGTTCAGGCGGCGACGCCGAAGAGCGGTGCGTTCACCCGCGGCGGCGAGTCGCATTTCTGCATCGGCGGATATCTTCCGGACGGCACGGACGGCTTCAACGAGATGTCGCGGCTCATAACCGAGAGCCTTCTCGATCTTCCGACCTACATCCCGCAGATAACGCTCAGATGGACGAAAAAGCTGTCGCATGAGGACTTTTACTGGATGATGGACATGGAGCGCCGCGACCCGCACAAGCGCATAGCGTTCACGAACGATGAAAAGCGGCTCGAGTGCTACGTCGGCGTCTGCGGATTCCCGTACGAGCGCGCGGTGAACTACACGATGGTCGGCTGCAACGAGCCGGCGTTTCTGGGCGCGATAACCGGAAGCAACAGCAAGGGGAACATCCTGAAATGCGTTGAGACGCTGTTCCACGACAGGTCGGAAAGTATCGTCGGCGCGAAGGATTTTGACGAATTCTACCGCGTGTTCGAAAAGGTGATGTTCTCCGACCTCGACCGGATATACGAATACGACGACAAGTACAATTCGGTGCGCGCGAGGGACGTGAACTACATCTCGAGCCTCTTCTTCAACGACTGCATAGAGAACGCGAAGAGCCTGACACGCGGCGGAGGAGACGTAGTCATAGCGTCGCCGATGCTTCTCGGGATAACGAACGTGATCGACTCGCTGATCGTCGTGAAGCAGTTCGTGTTCGACGAGAAGTCGTTCACGATGGCGGAGCTTGCGGGAGCGGTGAAAGACAACTGGGAGGGTCACGAGGATATCCTGAACCTGATAAAGAAGCGCGGCGTCTTCTACGGCAACGACGACGAGCGCTCGGACATGGTGGCGCAGCGGCTGTATGACAGCTTCTGGCGGTATCTGAGAGACAAGAAGAATCTGTTCGGTTATCATTTTCTGGTCGGCGACCTGCTCGGATACAACGAGCACCACCGCTGGTTCGGAGAGAAGACGCGCGCGACTCCGGACGGCCGTCATTCGGGCGACCTGCTGAAGTTCGGCATCGGACAGAGCGAGGGACGCGACCATGAGGGTCTGACGGCGCTCCTGAACTCGATAGCGAAGACCGACCGCCACGCGATAGCCTGCGGCTCGACGGTAACGAACATCTCGATCGATGAGAATCTCATAAAGAATGACGCGAACTTTGTAAAGACGGTCGGCGTCTTCGAGACCTATTTCATGAACGGCGGCACCCATTTCCAGCTGACCTACGTCTCAAAGGAAGATCTGCTCGACGCGAAGGTCTGCCCGGAGAAGCACTCGAACCTCAGAGTGAGAGTCACCGGCTTCTCGGATTACTTCAACAACCTGAAGGAAAGCATACAGGACGACATCATCGCGCGCACCGAGCACACGAAATAAACAGTAGAAAAAAGCAGGCGGCGCCCCGCAACGGACGCCGCTCTTGTTATTCATTTTCGTTCGAGTTGATTCATCGTTTCGCTTGTATCCGCGGAGGATTTCTCCCTCTCTTCCCGTTTTGCGTACACGGGAGCGTCTGTCATCAGACTCAGCGCTGCCTCATCGCGTCCTTCATGCTCTTCACGTACTCGCCGACGTGCTCCGGCGCGTTCTTGCCGTACTTCTCGAGGATTTTGATTATCGCGGAGCCGACGATGACGCCGTCAGCTATCTCCGACATCTTCTCCGCCTGCTCCGGCGTCGAGATGCCGAAGCCTATCGCCGCCGGAATGTCCGACGCGCGTCTGACCGCCGCCATCACGTCGGTGAGATCGGTCTTTATCTCGCTCCTCGTTCCGGTTACGCCGAGACTTGAGACGACATACAGGAAGCCCTCCGCCTCCCGGGCTATCATGCCGATCCTGTCCTCCGACGTCGGCGCGATGAGCGATATCAGGTCGACGCCGCACTTATGACATATCGGCGCGAACTCGTCCTTTTCCTCATACGGAACGTCCGGAAGGATCAGCCCGTCGATTCCGATATCGCGGCAGGTCGAGATGAACCTCTCCGAGCCGTACGAGAACACGACGTTCGCGTAGGTCATGAACACAAGCGGTATCGTGACGTCACGCCTGAGCTCCCTCACGAGCCCGAAGACCTTGTCGGTCGTCACGCCGCCGCTCAGCGCGCGGATATTCGCGCCCTGAATGACCGGTCCCTCCGCGGTCGGGTCGGAGAACGGAATGCCGAGCTCAATGAGATCCGCTCCGTTTTTTACCGCCGCCCTGACAGCCGCCGCGGTCGTCTCAAGATCCGGGTCGCCGCAGGTTATGAAGCCTATGAACGCCTTGCCGTCCCGGAAAGCGCTTTTTATCCTACTCATGGATATCCTCCCCTCTGTATCTCGCGATGGCGGCGCAGTCCTTGTCGCCCCTGCCGGAGATCGTCACTACTATTATCTTATCCCTGCCCATCGTCGGAGCGAGCCTCATCGCGTGCGCGACGGCGTGCGCCGACTCGATCGCCGGAATGATGCCCTCGGTTCTCGCGAGGTACTCGAAGGCGTTCACCGCCTCGTCGTCGGTCACCGGCACATATTCCGCCCTGCCGATGTCGTGCAGATGCGCGTGCTCCGGACCGACGCCCGGATAGTCAAGCCCCGCCGAGATCGAGTAGACCGGCGCGATCTGCCCGTACTCGTCCTGGCAGAAGTAGGATTTCATCCCGTGGAATATCCCGAGCCGCCAGGTGTTGACGGTCGCCGCGGTCTCAAATGTGTCAATGCCGCGCCCCGCCGCCTCACAGCCGATGAGCCTCACCGACTCGTCGGGGATGAAGTGATAGAAGCTGCCGATGGCGTTCGAGCCGCCGCCTACGCAGGCTATCACCGCGTCCGGGAGCCGTCCCTCCTTTTCGAGTATCTGCGACTTTATCTCCTTCGAGATGACCGCCTGAAAATCCCTGACGATCGTCGGGAACGGGTGCGGACCCATGACCGAGCCGAGGCAGTAATGCGTGTCGTCGATGCGTTTCGTCCACTCGCGCATAGCCTCGGATACCGCGTCCTTGAGCGTCGCGGTTCCGCTCGTGACCGGAATGACCTCCGCGCCGAGAAGGCGCATACGGTAGACGTTGAGCGCCTGACGCTCGGTGTCCTCCTTTCCCATGAAGACGACGCACTCCATTCCGAAGAGCGCCGCCGCGGTCGCGGTCGCGACGCCGTGCTGTCCGGCTCCTGTCTCGGCGATGAGGCGGGTCTTGCCCATCTTCTTCGCTAAAAGCGCCTGTCCGAGGACGTTGTTTATTTTATGCGCGCCGGTGTGGTTCAGATCCTCGCGCTTTAAGTATATCTTCGCGCCGCCGAGGTCTTTTGTCATCTTCTCAGCGTAATACAGTCTCGACGGACGACCCGCGTAATCGTTGAACAGCTCTGTCAGCTCGCGGTTGAATTCCGGGTCGTTCTTGTAGTGATCGTAAGCCTTCTCGAGCTCGATCACCGCGTTCATAAGCGTTTCCGGTATGTACTGACCGCCGTGTATACCGAAACGGCCCTTTGGGTTCGTCATTTTTCAGTTCCTTTCTGTTTTTTCTCTACTTCTCTCACGGCATTCATGAAAGCCGCCATCTTTTCTTCATCCTTGTGACCATCGGTCTCGATTCCGGAGCTGACGTCGAGCGCGAACGGGTGGAGCGTCATAACGGCGTCTCCCGCGTTCTCCGGCGTGAGCCCTCCGGCGAGGAAATACGGTCTTGTCATCATGTCGGCGAGGTACCAGTCGATGCGCTTTCCGGTTCCTCCGGTTCCCGAGTCGAGGAGCACCATGTCAGCCGCGCTCGCCCCGGCGCGGAGTATGTCTGTCTCGTTGTCAATGCGGAACGCTTTTATAACAGGTCTGTCGATAACTTTTCTGAGTTTCCGTATATAAGCGTCGTCCTCTCCGCCGTGAAGCTGGGCGATATCAATGACGCCGTCCCGCAGGAGTTCGACGATAAATGAGATATCGGCGTTCACGAACACCCCGGTCGTCTTTATCCGCCGGTCGAGCTTTTCCCGTATCTCCCGCGCCCTTTCGGGACTCACATATCTCCGGCTCTTCTCCGCGAACACGAGACCGGCAAAGTCCGGAGTCAGCCTGTTCGCCGCGCCGATATCCTCGTCCCTTGTCAGCCCGCAGAATTTCACCTTTGTCATATGAGTGACCTCAGCTCCGCGAGCTTCGCTTTTCTGTCGGACGCCCTCATGAGCGCCTCACCGATGAGCACCGCGTCTACATGAGCGTCATACAGCCGCTTCACGTCCGCGGCGTCCGAAACGCCGCTCTCCGAGACGAAGACGATGTCGTCCGGAACAATACTTCTCAGCTTTCCGCTGTTTCCGGTGTCGACCGTGAAATCCTTCAGATTGCGGTTGTTGACACCGATGACACGCGCCCCCGCGCCGACCGCCGCCGCGATCTCCCTCTCGTCATGCGCCTCGACAAGAGACGAGAGCCCGAGTGAATCCGCGACGCCGATATACTCTTTCAACTGTTCAGCGTCAAGTATCGAGCAGATGAGCAGCACCGCTGAGGCACCGAGCAGCTTCGCTTCATATATCATGTACTCATCGACCGTGAAATCTTTTCTGAGACAAGGTATCCCGACCTTATGCGCGATTTCTTCGAGATACCTGTCGCTCCCGAGAAACCACTCCGGCTCTGTCAGAACCGAGACGCAATCCGCGCCCGCCGCCTCGTAGTCCCGCGCTATATCGAGGTAAGGGAATTCCGGCGCGATGAGTCCTTTCGACGGCGACGCGCGCTTACACTCGCAGATAAAAGACATCCCGGGCTTTTTAAGCGCCTTTTCGAAACCGAAATCGCCTTTCGGAATATTCTCCGCGAGCCGTCTTATCTCCTCCGGCGGAATTTTGCCCTTCGCGGCTTCGCACCGCGCCTTTGCCGACGCGGCGAGCTTGTCGAGTATCGTCATTGGCTCACCTTAATGAAGTTTTCGAGCGTTTCGAGAGCCTTTCCGGAGTCGATTATCTCACCCGCGAGCTTTATTCCGTCCGCCATATTTTCGGCTTTGCCGCCGATGCAGAGCGACGCTCCGGCGTTCATCAGCACGGCGTCGCGCTTCGGTCCCCTCTCGCCGCCGAGTATCGCGCGGGTTATAGCGGCGTTCTCCGCCGGTGTTCCGCCGACAAGATCCTTCTTCTCGCAACGGGTCAGACCGAAATCCTCCGGCGAAATGGTGTACGACCTGAACCAGCCGTCCTTGAACTCGCAGACCTTCGTCGGGGCGCTCATGGATATCTCGTCGAGCTTGTCCTTTCCGTAAACGACCATGCCGCGCTTCACGCCGAGGTCGATGAGCACCTGCGCGAGCGGTTCGACAAGGTATTCGTCGTAGACGCCGAGCAGCTGCATCTTCGGGCTGCCGGGGTTCGTCAGAGGTCCGAGGATGTTGAACACGGTGCGGAACCCGAGCTCCTTTCTTATCGCGCCGACATATTTCATCGACGTGTGGTATTTCTGCGCGAAGAAGAAGCACATACCGACCTTGTCAAGCAGCTCGCGGCACTTGTCGGGGCTCTGGTCGATGTTGACGCCGAGCGCCTCGAGACAGTCGGCGGTTCCGCACTTTGAGGACGCCGCGCGGTTTCCGTGCTTCGCGACCTTCATGCCGCCCGCCGCCGCGACAAGGGCTGAGGTCGTCGAGATATTGAAGCTCCCGGCGTTGTCCCCTCCGGTGCCGACAATCTCGAAGAGGTCATAGTCGCTCTCAACCCTCACCGCGTGGTCGCGCATCGCGGCGGCACAGCCCGCTATCTCGGCTGTCGTCTCGGCTCTCGTGCTCTTTGTCGAGAGCGCCGCTAAGAACGCCGCGTTCTGCGTCGGTGTCGTCTCACCGCTCATTATCTCGTTCATGACCGTGTACGCCTCATCATATGTGAGATCCTGCTTGTCGACTATCTTGACTATTGCTTCCTTGATCATTTTTTCTCTTCCTTTCTATCTTTTTCAAAGATTTATGAAATTTTCAAGCATTCTCTTTCCTTCCGGGGTCATTATTGACTCGGGGTGGAACTGAACGCCGTATATCGGGTAATCCTTGTGCTGTACCGCCATTATCTCGTTCTCGTCGGTAATGGCGGTCACGGCGAGCTCGTCCGGCATCGTTTCCGGGTCGGCTATCAGCGAGTGATACCTCGCGACCTTCACCCTTTCGGGCAAGCCCGTGAACAGCGGGGTGTCGTTCCTCAGCGTGACCTCTGACTGCTTTCCATGCATGAGCCGCGGAGCGTATGTAACGGTCGCGCCGTATGCCGCGCAGATCGCCTGATGCCCGAGGCAGACGCCGAGCGTCGGTATCCTCCTCGCGACAGTCTTCGCGATCTCAACGATCACCCCGGCGTCCTCAGGTCTTCCGGGACCGGGAGAGAGGATTATCTTCTCCGGCGCGAGCGATTCTATCTCACTCACCGTCATCTCGTCGTTCCGGATGACCTTTATGTCCGGCTCTATCTCCCCGATCAGCTGATAAAGATTGTACGAGAAACTGTCGTAATTGTCGATAAGTAATATCACAGCTCTTCCTCCTGCGCGTATCTGAGCGCGTTCACGACCGCCTTGGCCTTGTTTATGCACTCTATGTATTCCTTCTCCGGCACCGAGTCGGCGACGATTCCCGCGCCGCTCCTGACGAATACCTTTCCGTTCTTCTTGTAGGCGATTCTGATCGCGATGCAGGTATCCATGTTCCCGGCGAAGTCTATATACCCGATGGCTCCGCCGTATATGCCGCGCTTGTTGTTCTCAAGCTCCGCTATCAGCTGGCACGCGCGTATCTTCGGCGCTCCTGAGAGAGTTCCGGCGGGAAGCACCGCCTCGATGGCGTCCAGCGCGTCGCGATCCTCCCGTATCCTCCCGACCACGGTTGAGCCGATGTGCATCACGTGCGAGAACCGCTCGATCGTATGAAGTCTCTCGACCTTCACCGAGCCGAACTCACTGATCTTTCCGAGGTCGTTTCGCCCGAGGTCGACGAGCATATTGTGCTCCGCGAGCTCCTTTTCGTCGCCTAAAAGCTCACGCTCGAGCGCCTCGTCCTCTTCCTGTGTCTTTCCCCTCGGTCTCGTCCCGGCGAGCGGGAAGGTGTGGAGCACCCCGTCCTCCAGCTTCACAAGCGTCTCGGGAGAAGCCCCCGCGACCTCGACGTCCGTCCCCGAAAAATAGAACATATACGGCGACGGATTTATTGTCCTGAGCATTCTGTAGGTTCCGAGCAGGCTGCCCTCAAATTCCGCGCTCAGGCGGTTCGACAGAACTATCTGGAATATATCGCCCTCGCGGATATGTTCCTTCGCCTTCTCTACCATCTCACAGTAACGCTTCTCGTCGAAGAGCGGCGTCACTTCGCTCGTGAGCCTTCCGGGAGCTTCCTTCTTCTCCTCGCCGTTCACGAGAAGGTCGCGCATATGCTCGATCTCCATCACCGCCTTGTTGTACCCGGTCTCCGGGTCGGAAAGATTCATGTTGGCAATGAGAATTATCTTCTGCTTCGCGCTGTCGAAGGCGATGACCTTGTCGAAGAGCATGAGGTCGACGTCCTTGAAGTTCTCGGTGTCCCCGACCTCCCGCCTGACCGACGGCTCGCGGTAACCGTAGTAGTCATACGCGAAATACCCGACGAGACCTCCGGTGAACGGCGGCAGATAGTCGAGCCTCGGGCTCCGGTACTCTCTGAGAATATCCCGCAGGACAGCCGACGGATTGTCGGTGTGCATCCTGACGCTCCCGGCTCTGAGCTCGCCGCCGCGGCAGGTGACCTCGAGCTTCGGCTCAAAGCCGAGGAAAGTGTAGCGTCCCCAGGTCTCGCTCTGCTTCGCCGACTCGAGCATATAGCAGTGAGTCGAGACGTTCTTGAGCTTTCTCATCGCCTGTATAGGCGTCAGTATGTCCGAGAGCATCTCGGCGCTGACCGGGAGCACCTTGTACTTCCCCTCCGCGGCGATCTTTACGGCTTCCTCTTTTGACGGTCTGAAATTCATTCTGATCATTCCTTTCCGATTGCGCCGGAGTAAAACAAAAACGCCCCCGGCAAAGCTGTGACTTTGCTAAGGACGAATAAAAAACTATC
>URCP01000033.1 GCA_900546315.1 uncultured Eubacteriales bacterium | reverse complement strand
CCCCCCCCCCCCCCCCCCCCCCCCCCCCCCCCCCCCCCCTCTCCTCCCCCCCCCCCCCCCCCCCCCCCCCCCCCCCCGCGAACAAACAAGGAGAATAATATGAACAATAAGACAGGTGTCGTTGCGCAGGTTATGGGTCCTGTCGTTGACGTCCGCTTTGAGGAGGGCGGGCTTCCGGCGATTCAGAACGCGCTTACGGTGCCGATTAAGACGACCGCGGAGGACGGTTCCGTCAAAGAGCGCGTTCTCACGGTCGAGGTGGCGCAGCATATCGGCGATAATACCGCGAGGTGTATCGCTATGGCGTCGACCGACGGATTGCAGAGGGGAATTCCGGTGACTGACACCGGTTCGTCCATCACTGTGCCGGTCGGCGAGAAGACGCTCGGGCGCATATTCAACGTGCTCGGCGAGGCGGTGGACAATCTGCCGGCTCCGGAGGGGTGCGAGAGGATGAATATCCATCGCGAACCGCCGGAATACGACGAGCTTTCGACGTCAACCGAGATACTCGAGACCGGAATCAAGGTCATCGACCTCATCTGCCCGTATTCCAAGGGCGGTAAAATCGGTCTGTTCGGCGGCGCGGGCGTCGGAAAGACTGTCCTCATCATGGAGCTTATCAACAACATCGCGAAAGAGCACGGCGGTCTGTCGGTCTTCACCGGCGTCGGCGAGCGCACCCGCGAGGGCAACGACCTCTACAACGAAATGAAGGAATCCGGCGTCATCAACAAGACCGCCCTTGTCTACGGTCAGATGAACGAGCCGCCCGGAGCGAGAATGCGCGTCGCGCTCTCCGGACTCACGATGGCGGAATACTTCCGCGACAAAGAAGGGCAGGACGTCCTCCTGTTCATCGACAACATCTTCAGATTCACGCAGGCGGGCAGCGAAGTGTCGGCACTCCTCGGAAGAATGCCCTCCGCCGTCGGTTATCAGCCGACTCTGGCTAACGAAATGGGCGCTTTGCAGGAGCGCATCACGTCGACCAAAAAGGGATCCATCACGTCCGTTCAGGCAGTCTACGTCCCCGCGGATGACCTCACCGCCCCCGCTCCGGCAACCCCCTTCGCCCACCTCGCCGCGACCACCGTCCTCTCGAGAAGCATCGCCTCAATGGGCATCTACCCGGCAGTCGACCCGCTCGAATCCACCTCGCGCGTCCTCAGCCCCGACATCCTCGGCGAAGAACACTACAGAGTAGCAAAAGAAGTACAGCGAATCCTTCAGAGATACCAGGAACTCATGGACATCATCGCCATCATGGGCATGGACGAACTCTCGGACGACGACAAACTCACCGTCTCCAGAGCCAGAAAAATCCAACGCTTCCTCTCCCAGCCCCTCCACGTCTCCGAAAAATTCAACGGCTTCCCCGGCGTCTACGTCCCGCTGAACGAAACCATCCGCGGATTCGCCGAAATAATCGACGGCAAACACGACGACCTCCCCGAATCCGCCTTCCTCTACGTAGGCACAATCGACGAAGCCGTTGCCAAAGCCAAGGAAATGCAGCAATGAACACGCTGAAACTCAACATCTCCACCCCCGACGGAGACGCATTCGCAGGCGAAGTAGCCAAACTCGACCTCAGAGGAATCGAAGGCGAACTCGCCGTAATGGCAGGCCACGTCCCCTTCTTAACAGCCGTAAAACCCGGCCACTGCGACATAATGCTCCCCGACGGAGAAGAAAAAAAAGCCGTCATCGACGGCGGTATACTGAACGTCGCTAAAGACAAGACTACCCTTCTTGCCAGCGGGTTCAAGTGGGATTAAGCTTGCAGGGGGGGAAAACTTTTCGGAGAAAAGTTTTTCCCCCCTGCACCCCCTTTTTCAAAAGCTTTAAAAAAAGCACAGACACTCAAAACGAGTATCTGTGCAAATTTTTTTATACGTTCATTACAACCGGCAGAATCATTGGTTTACGCTTCGTCTTCGACCAGAGGAACTTCGAGAGATCGTCCTTTACGCGACCCTTGAGTTCGGTCCAGTCGGTGATGTTGTGGTCGAGGCAGTCAGTCAGGGCGTCCTTCGCTATCTGTCTGACCTGATCCATCAGCTGCTCGGATTCGCGCACGTAGACGAAGCCGCGCGAGACTATGTCCGGTCCGGAAATTATCATTCTTTCGTCGATATCCACAGTCGCGACGACCACTATCAGTCCGTCCTGTGCAAGGTGACGTCTGTCGCGGAGGACGATATTTCCGACGTCTCCGACTCCGTAGCCGTCGACGAGGATCTTTCCGCTCGGGACCATGCCGTTGAACTTGCAGCTGTCCTTGTCGAGTTCGAGAACCTTGCCTATTTCGGACACGAAGATGTGGTTTTCCGGCATTCCCATCTCCTGCGCGAGGCGCTTGTGGGTGATGAGGTGACGGTACTCGCCGTGGACGGGCATGAAATATTTCGGTCTCGTCAGCGCGTGCATCAGCTTGAGCTCCTCCTGACAAGCGTGTCCGGAGACGTGGACGTCCGCCAGCGCGTCGTAAACGACCTTCACGCCCTTGCGGAACAGCTCGTTTATGATCTTTCCGACCAGCTTCTCGTTGCCGGGGATCGGGTGCGCGCTTATGACTACGAGGTCGTTCGGTCCCAGCTCAACCTTGTCGTGGTCGGAGAACGCCATGCGGTAGAGCGCGGACATCGGCTCGCCCTGACTTCCGGTCGTCACGATCGTCAGCTGCTGATCCTTGTAGCGCTTTATCTCGTTTATGTCGATCAGCGTTCCGTCCGGCACGTTCATGTAGCCGAGCTCGATCGCCGTTTTGACGATATTTATCATCGACCGTCCGGTGACGGCGACCTTGCGTCCGCGCGCCGCCGACGCATTGATTATCTGCTGGACGCGGTGAACGTTCGACGAGAAGGTCGCAATAATCACGCGTCTCTCCGGGTTCTGGTTCAGAATCACGTCGAGAGAACGTCCGACCGTCTTCTCGGACGGGGTATAGCCAGGACGCTCGACGTTCGTCGACTCGCAGCAGAGCAGCGCGACGCCCTTGTTTCCGATCTCGCCGATGCGCGGGATATCCATGATCTTTCCCTCGACAGGCGTCAGGTCGAGCTTGAAGTCTCCCGAGAAGAACACCGTTCCGACCGGAGTGTTGATCGAAATCGCGCACGCGTCCGCGATCGAGTGGTTCACGCGGATGAACTCGGCGCTGAACACGCCGAGCTTCACGACGTCTCCCGCCTCAACCGTATTCAGCACCGGCTTCTCCTTGAACGTGTGCTCAGACAGCTTATTCGCGACGATTCCGACCGTCAGGCGGGTGCCCCAGACCGGCTTGTTCACCGTCTTCAGCACGTAGGGAAGCGCGCCGATGTGGTCCTCGTGCCCGTGTGTCAGGACGAAACCGCGCACCTTATCGATATTTTTCTCAAGATAGCTCACGTCCGGTATCACGAGGTCGACGCCCAGCATATCGTCGTCCGGGAAACCGAGCCCGCAGTCAACCACGATTATGTCATTCTCGTACTCAAGGACAGTCATATTCTTTCCGATCTCACCGAGACCTCCGAGCGAGATGACCTTTAATTTTGAATCTTTTTTAGCTCTTGCCAATTATTTTCACATTCCTTTCGGCTTTTGTAGTGGTAAATGTTTATAAATATTCACGTATATTCCACATCTGGAAAACACTATGTACATAAAAGCCGAATTTCAACGCAAAAACACTTGCCGGAGCATAAAAAATTTCCGGCATCCTGTCCCCATGAGAAGCGCGTGATAAATAGGCGGTCTTATCAGGCGTCAATTTTTTGAGGTCACAGGTATATTCTGCCCGGCGGAAAAAACGTACATCCGCCGCTCGCGGCTTTTAATGTGTCGAACAAATATAACAATATTATTATACCACCCGAGTATGAAATATTCAGGCGACGTATTTTGAATATATTGTTAATTATATATCCGTTCCGCGCGGCAGATACTCTGAATGAAGGACATCCCGCCGCGACCGGACGTCGGACGCGGATTTCCTTCACTATTATATGTATTTCGCGAAAGGACAGATCATATGCACGAGAAAAACAAAAAGATCCCGTCAGGCGCCGAGGAATGCGTCGAAGCGTACCGCGCGGGCGGCGAGGAGACAGATCCGCAGGGGAGTTGGACGGGCAATCCGGATGATTGTCCGACCCCACGCGCTGTTTCAGGCGGAACATTTCTGCACGACGCGTTCCCGTTTGTTCCTGGTGTGTTCGCGGGAACCGAGCTTTACGGCGCGGAGATGATGAGCGACCCGGGGCTTTTGTCGACCGGAATCTGGTCGCCGAACGAGGACGCGCTGCTCCGTGAGAAGGACAAACGCTCATCCGGCGGCAGGAACGCGGAATTCACCGCGTCGCGCCCGGCAGAGTTCACAGCCGGGCTGCGCTCCGAGATGCCGGTTTCCGACCGCGAAGAGATAGCCGGGAACGAAATGAAGCCGGTTCAGGACGCAGACGACCTCTGAGACACGTTTTTGTTAATTTTATTGTAAACTATTCAGAGCATAAGCGCCGCGATAAGCGAAATTGCTCCGGCGACCGCGCCTATCACTGCCGCGCCGGTCAGCCACGCCGTCAGAGACGGGAAGCGCTTCACGGTTCGTGAAGGAACGTTAATATCCGTCATCTCCGCCTTACGGCAGTTCTCGTCGGCGCCGGAGACAAGCAGCTCCGCCTCGCGCAGCATATCCCGCTCGCTGACACTCCGCGGAAGGCCGCTCTTCAGAACGAAATACGCCGACTCGAAGTAGCGGCTCCCCGGACGATTTACCATTATAATCCTTTTCTGACAGCCTTTTGGCAGCATCATATCACCTTTTTTCACACTTTCGGTCTGTTTCGCTGATATTTTGCCCACCTGAAAGGTCGTCATTCAGGGCTCTGTAATTTTTTCGGAATTTTTGCTGTTTTCAGAAGGAAGCGCGTTTTCGGGCGCTTCCTTCTGATTTTTCACGCCGGTTTTCCGTCGCCGGTCGGAATCATGTGGTCGAGAAGGCTCTTCCAGACCTTCCCGGCGTCCGGAAAGCTGTCGATATGGCGCTTTATCGGCTCGCTGAAGCCGCAGATGCGCGAAACTATCTCGGACGGACACTCATCTTCCGGGAAAAACTCGCGCTGATCGTCGGTGATCCCGAGGTAATCGAGGCCGTCTATCCGCCTGTCGTTCCGGCGGAGTTCTACTGTCAGATAGTATCCTTTTCCGCTGCCGCTGTCGCCCTCCATGCCGATTTTGTCCCCCTCACGTATTCTGTCGCCCACCTTGACAATCCTCGAGGCGAGCCGCCCGTAGGTCATCGTGACGCCGTCCGGAAGGCGAATCGTCACGTGCGTCCCGCACCTCGACATCCTAATTGAACTGTCGAGGACGCGTCCGGCATCGACTACAACGCCGCCGCGCGCCGCCAGAATCTCGTTCGGCGCACCTATCGCGGAGGGAAGACCCTTGAAACAGAGCACTCCCGCCACCTTTTTCTTACCGCTGACCCTCACTCCGATCAGTCTGAAATGTTCCGACGCGTAAAGCTGCATGATTTTTCTACTCCTCATCTGATAATTTTTGTTTCTGTTGCTTCTCCTTGACCCGTTTTGTGAAAAACAGCTCAGTTACCTCCGGACCATCAAGACCGAGCAGTGCGGCGGCACGCAGGATCTCTCCCTGAGTGAACTCGCCGCCCTCATCGAGAACGCGCGCGAGCCTTCCGGGGTTAATCCCGACCATGGCGGCAAAACGCGCTTCACCGCAAAATGCGTGTATTCTTAACTTCAGTGTTTTATAGTCATACGGTATGTAACTGTCATTCTGACGATCTTCTCGTCTTTTCCCGACCACGCTCATATTCCACGCTCCGAGTTCAAGTTTTCTGAACTTATTATAGCACCATTTTTTTCCATTGTCAAGGGGTTTCGGAAAAATTTTTGTTTTTTTTTGAAAATCTCTTGATTTTATTTGTCAGAAAAGGTATAATATATCTGTGAGATTATATCTGCCCGTCGTTTTCGCCGTGAAATTCGCGTTTCAGGCGAAGACTCCCCAAAAAAAATCCTGAAGAAAAGATCGGTAACTCATGGAAGATTTCAGCACGCGGCTCCGCCGCATCATGAACGAGCGCGGGATCTCGCAGTCGGAGCTTTCAAGGCTCTCCGGCATCCCGAAATCGGCGCTCAGTCAGTATATGTCCGGGCTTTTCCGGCCGAAACAGGACCGCACGCTCGCCCTCGCCAAAGCGCTCGCGGTGGATCCAGCGTGGCTCCTCGGCTACGACGTTCCGTCGGACGCGGCGAAAAAGAGCGGCTCCGGGACAAAAAAAAGTGAAGAGGATTTTCATATTCTCGACGCGTACAAATCGCTTTCGCCGAAAGAAAGAAAACTTGTTTCAGATTACATCGACACCCTGACCAGCGCTCACAGGGGGCGTGAAAAGTTGTCCCGGGACGATAGTTTGCATTCCGGAGAGGTCTTCCGCGCCGCGAAATCGAGCGGAGGCAACGCCTCGCCGGGTCGCGAACGGCTCTCGGAAGAAGACCTCGGACGGATAAGCTCCGCTCCGGAGACCGACGAGGATCTGTGACGCCGCGGGGAGACACGGACGCTTTCACGCGCCGCGGAAAGGTCTCCACGACGCCTCTACTTTGCCCGGAAAAGCGCCTGTTTATCGGCATCCTGGCGATTCGGAGGGACATATTATGTCTGATTTCTACGGCGTCTACGCGCACTGCCGCGACTCCGCGTGGCGCTGTCTCATAGACTTCGACGTGCGCGAGCTGCCGGTCAAGGTCGTCGCCATCGCGCGGCGCGCGGGGATACGCGTCGTCAAGGATTCGGACGTCGGCGAACTGAGGCGGGACGAGTACGGGGCAAGCATCAAGTGCGCCGATTCGTGGACGATAGTTTACGACGACAGTCTGCCCGCGGAGGAGTCGAGGTTCGTCATCGCGCACGAGCTCGGACACATTTTTCTCGGGCACGACTACAAGTACTCCGGGGACGCGACGATCATCGACGAGCGCAAGCTGCGCTCGGAAACGCAGGCGGATATGTTCGCCGAGCGGCTTCTGGCGCCCGCCTTCGCGCTGCACGAGCTCGAAATCACCGACGCCGACGGCATCCGCGGTCTGTGCAAACTTCCACCCGGAGCAGCAAAGCGGCGCGCGAGACGCATGGAACTTCTCGAGGAGCGCGGCGCGTTCTACGCAAGTCCGCTCGAAAAGCGGCTCTATTCGCGGTTTTACCCCTGGCTCATCGAATTCGGGGAGGGGAAGTGGGTCAGATAGACGCTTTTTGTCCGTCATTTCGCGATGTTTTGCTTGCTTCAAGGCGATGGTTTTCATCATTCTTACAAATATCAGAAAATTTACGGAATGTACTTGCAATGTGCGCGGTTTTGTGGTAAAATATTATTATCTAATGATATGCGCACGGCTGCTTTCAAAATCTTTCAGCGCGGACCGGCAGCGCAATTTTTCGGAGGTTTTTTACACTATGGATATCGTACTCGGAATCATTCTTCTCATCGCCGCGGTCTTCCTGATCGTCTCGGTCCTGATGCAGAACGGCAAGTCTCATGAGCTCTCCGGCGCCATCGTCGGCGGCGCGGAGACGTTTTTCGGCAAGAACAAGGGCGCTACTGTCGACAAGGTGCTCGGCAAGGTCACGTCTGTCGTCGCTATCGTCTTCTGCCTTATTGTCGTCGCTATGTATATTTTTCAGGAAGACGTCGATTATTCTAATATAATCAGCAATCCGTCGACCGAGACTACCGTTTCTGACGGCTCCGACACCGCTGACACGACTGTCGCCGACGGTGAAACCACCGCAGCTGACGCGGAAACCACAGTCGAAGAGACTACCGCCGCTGAATAATCTTACTATTGTAGAATATTGCCACCGTATGACGGCGTGTTTTCCTGCGCTCATTTCGCGCCGGAGCACGCCTTTTGGCGTTTTTGATGGTCGATTAACGACTATTTCGCGGCGCCTTTACAGAAAGGATGAATGAAAATTGCAGAAATACCATGATCTTGCCGGCATGACCGAGGCTGTTATGTCACTCACATCGAGCGACGGGTATGTGCCGATGGACGCTGACGACATCGCAATTGTCCTGTCAGTTCCGGAGGAAGAATCCGGGCTGCTTGAGCAGGCGCTTGACACGCTTATTTCCTCGGGAATCCTCGCGCGGACAAAACGCGGAAAGCTCGCCGCTGCCGCCGAAACCGGGCTGATAAGCGGAACCTTCCGGGCGACGACCCGCGGCTTCGGGTTTGTCACTCCGGATCCGGTCAACGGAAAGAGCGCGCCTGACCTCTATGTCACGCGCGAAAACTCGCTCGGAGCGCTGAACGGCGACCACGTTCAGGTGAAGCCGATCGGCCCGCGGACAACAGGTCGTCACTATGACGTCAAATACGAGCCGCGCGGAAAAGGGAAGCACCGGAAAAACCGCGCTGCGGACAAGCTTCTGTCGGTTCCTGAACCGGAACAAACAGAAGAAGCCGTCGTCACACGCGTTCTCGAGCGCGCCGTCACCGAAGTCGTCGGAAAATTCAGCGAAATTATCGAGCGTCCGCCGCTGCCGAAGGGGCGCCGCCGCACGAAAAAGGGCGCGAAACTGCCAAGACCGACCGCGCATTCGTTATTTATCGTCCATCCAGACGACCCGAAGCTGACTTTTCGGATCCGGATCGCGCCGTCAATGCGCGGCGCGGCGAAGGATGGCGACAAAGTACTCGTCAGATTGACCAAATACCCGCTCCCGTCGAAGCTCAACCATCACACCGCCGAAGGCGACGCCGCCGGAAAAGTGCTCCGGGTATTCGGAGACAGCGAGTCGCGCGGCGCGAATTATCAGGCGATCCTGTACGAAAACGGGGTGCGAACGGTCTTTGACGAGGATGTTTTGTCTGAAGCGGAGCGCGTCGCGGCGGAAAAAATCATTCCGGATGGGCGGCTCGATCTCAGGGATGAGACAATTTTCACAATCGACGGTCCGGACGCGAAGGATTTCGATGATGCAATTTCACTGAAGCGCGACGGCGACGGGTACCTTCTCGGTGTGCATATCGCCGATGTTTCGCATTATGTAAAGCCAGGCGGAGCGCTTGACCGCGAGGCGTTTGAGCGCGGGACCTCGATTTATTTCGCGGACCGCGTCGTGCCGATGCTGCCCGAAAAGCTGTCGGACGGGGTCTGCTCGCTCAACCGCGACACCGACAAATACACGCTCAGCGCGCTGATTTCGCTTGACGCTGATGCAAGAATTAAATCTGTAGAGTTGCATGATGCAATCATTTCGTCGAAGGTCAGGGGAGTTTATCCCGAGATCAACGACGTTCTCGAAAAGCGGGAAGGGTCGGAATTCTGGAGCAAATACGCATTTTTGTTCCCGGATACGCTGCCGCTTATGGTTGAATTGTACGAAAAACTCGCGAAAAGGTCGGCGGAGCGCGGAGCTCTCGAAATGGAGACAGCGGAGGCAGGATTCGTCCTCGATGCAAGCGGAATGCCGGTCGACGTCATCTGCCGCTCGCGCGGCGTCTCTGAAAAAATGATCGAGCAGTTCATGCTCGCCGCGAACGAAGCCGTCGCGGGATGGCTGAACTCGCTCGGAATGCCGTGTGTCTACCGAGTGCACGACGCGCCGAACGCCGAAAAAGTGCAGAATTTTGCGGTCTTCGCGCACGGTCTCGGACTCGACATCCGCCCGCTTAGGCGAAAGAATCTCGACGCGCGCGCGTTCCGCGAGGTCTACGACAAGGCGAGAGAGAAGGGGCTCGACGGGGTTCTTTCCGTCATTTTGCTGAGATCGCTGATGAAAGCGAAATATTCCTCGGTCGCCGCGCCGCACTTCGGGCTCGGATGCGAGCTTTACTGTCACTTCACGTCGCCGATACGCCGCTATCCGGACCTCGCCGTGCACAGAATCGTCCGCGCCGTGCTTCGTGGGGACATAAATACGACAAAATTTGGTGATTTTGCCGAGAAGGCAGCCGTGAAATCGAGCGAAAATGAGCTCCGGGCGCTCAATGCCGAACGGGAAATCGAAGATCTCTACAAAGTTCTCTATATGTCGGACAAAATTGGCGAGGAGTTTGAGGGCGTAATATCGTCTGTGAACTCGTTCGGATTTTTCGTCGAATTGCCGAATACGGTTGAGGGACTTGTCCCGATCGCGTCGCTCGACGGATATTTCGACTACGACGAGCGGGCGATGACGCTCACCTGCGGAAAGATCGTCTACCGGCTCGGCGACACCGTTCGGATCAGGGTCGTCAGGTGCGACACCGTCACGAGACGCATCGACTTTGAAATCTGTTGATTTCAATATTATTATCGTCATTTTTTAGTTATTGTTGTGCATTATCGAGCATACACGCGAGGATCGCGCATCGCATCGTGTCCGCCGACGCGTGCGGCTTCGGCTTTCTATCCGATGAAAGCAGCAGCACGGTCAGCGGCGCGCCGGTCTCGCGGCTCAGGCTGAGCATTCTGCGACAAAATTCAAACTTTGCCAGCTCGTCCGGCTCGCCCTCCGCGTGGTCCGCGAGGAGAACCAGCTCATCGCCGCCAAAATCCTCACCGAGCAGCAGGCGCAGCGTCACCGGATCCGCGTAGCCGAGCTCCGGGAGCGAATTCGCGCGGCGATAATTATTCAGCGAATTGCACAAATCGTTCGTCATTATGCCGAAGCTGTCGCGTTCATACCTGTAGAGACCGAGGCGGTGGAGCTCTTCCGCTATGTTTTCGACGAGGGGGTTCTTCTCGCCCGGCAGGATTATTCCCGTCATTTTGACCAAATTCGACTCCGGCTGCGTGTTCATAAATTTTCCTTCCTTATTATATGTGGTTTCAGGATTAGTCTGCGCGGGCGGCGGCGCGGGATACTTTGAAATCTGATGCAAATTGACAGAATATTAACATATAATCCTTGAATTGTCGGCGCCGCGGTGGTATAATTAGTATGTTGGCAAATGTGTCGAAAATACGATCATCATATCTCACCACGTACCTGTTTGCGACAGGTAACTGTGTGTTATTTATATATTTACATGATTAAAAAGAACGTTTCTATTAAAATTGAATCATCTCACGATCAGATCGCGGTCACTGAGGAAGCGCGTGGCAGCCGGATTGTCGACGAGACCGAGCTCGAGACCGACTCCGAAAAGTTCGAAATGACGACCGAGGGCATCCTCCGCGTCGTCGACGGACGGATTGAGATCGAATATTTCGAGACCGAAATTACCGGGATGGCAGGCGCTTGCACCTGTCTTTCCTTTGAATACAAAAATCCGGGCGTTGTGTCACTGCTCCGGACCGGAGTCGTCGAGTCGGCGCTCGTCTTCGAAGAGGGCGTCCGGCATGTCTGCGTCTACACGACGCCCGAGCTCGCTTTCGAAGTCTGTGTGAACACCGCTAAAGTTTTGAACAATATCACGACGAACGGCGGCGAGCTTTTCCTCAATTACACGATCGAGTTCCGCGGGGCGGAGAAGGAAAGCACATCCATTCACATTGTAGTCATGCCAATAGACGTTCCTGTTAAAAAGTCGGACATAGATACAGTTGAAGAGCTCATTAGTTCCGTCTTTTTGAACAACGGTGAAAACGGGGATCATGGCGGCGTCGATCCGTCGTCGGTTGTGTTCGATGCCGACGAGCCGGAGGACGAGTGACATGGCGGAGCAGCGGAAAACCAGCGTCCGTCAAAATGACGGACGGCAGGGCGGTCTGCGGCAGAAAATTACCGGTGGGCAGTTCCGGACCGAGATGCGGCAGGCGCGCGCGGGAGCTTTTCTCTTCTTCGGGGACGAAAATTTCCTGAAAAGGCGCGAGCTCGAGTCGCTTCGGGACAAAATCTGCGCCGCCGGGAATGCCGCGGCGTTCAATCACTTCATTTTTACAAATGACAACTACGAGCCGTCCGCCGTCCGGAACGCAATTCTGGCGCCCGCGATGATGGCGGACCTCAAACTCGTTGAGATTTACGCGCTGCCGTTCGGCGATTTTCGCAAAAAAGACGACCTCGAGGGCATCGAAAACTGGCTCCAAGCCGCGAAGGACAGCGTCGACACGCTGACTGTTGTTTATACTACAGTTGAAACATTCGACAGTGGGGACTCCAAATCGCCCAGCGCTATATATAAACTCATCGCAAAATATGCGATTCCTGTTGAATTTGCACATGAGCCGACGCAGAAACTCGTCATGTGGGTGTCAAAACACTTTTCCGCCGACAAGATTATCGCGGAACCGTCAGAATGCACATATCTCATCGACACCGTCGGGCACGACATGACCACGCTCGCGAACGAAATCGACAAGCTCTGCGCGTTCCTTCATTTTAAGAATGTCGAACGGCTCGAGAAATCGCACATTGACCTCGTCTGCCCGCACAACAAGGAGATCGGCGCGTTCGAGTTCGCCGACGCGGTGCTTGAGAACAACCTCGACAAGGCGTTCAATATTCTCGGCGATATGAAGAAAAGAGGAGAATCTGTACAGGTTATTTTAGGCGGTATTGCCAAAATTTACACGGATCTAATGCTTCTCAAGACATTTTCCGACGCCGGGTTCGGGTCTGACGAGGCGGCGAAACGGCTCGGGCTGCATCCTTTCGTCGCGAAGCTGCGGATGACAAAGGCGAAAATATGTGACGAACGCGCGCTCACCGCGGTCATCCGGCTCTGCGCGGACACCGATGCGGCGCTCAAATCCGGGTCGGCGGATGATTATCTGATGCTCGAACGGCTGATAATTCAGGCGGGACTGCTCAGGAACAGGCGGGTGTGGAACTGATGGACAATCAAATAAGCAAGCTGCGCGTCGATATTCCGATTGCCGTTGAAGGAAAATACGACAAAATCAAGCTTTGTTCAATAATTGACGCCAATATCGTAACAACTGACGGGTTCGGAATCTTCTCGAGCGCCGAGAAAACAGCGCTCATTCGTCGAATTGCCGAACCGCGCGGGATCATCGTCCTGACCGACAGCGACGGCGCCGGGCTTGTCATCCGCAACTATTTCAAGTCGATTCTGCCGAAGGACAAGCTCATCCACCTCTACACGCCCGAAATCGCCGGGAAGGAACGGCGGAAAAAGGCTCCGTCGAAAGCCGGTTTTCTCGGTGTCGAGGGGATGGAGGCGGAAATGCTGCGGAAGCTCTTCGAGCCGTTCGCAGTAAATTCTGATAATAGTTACAATAATTTTACAAATAAGCAGCAGGTCACGAAGGCGGACTTCTTCGCGGATGGACTTTCCGGCGGGGAAGGCAGCGTGGGAAGGCGGAACAGGCTCGCCGCGGCGCTCGGGCTTCCTTCCGGGCTGTCGGCTAACGCGCTGCTCGCCGCCGTCAATATGCTATGTGGTCGTGACGAATACTCGAGGATTGTAAATAATGATTGCTAAAATAAAGAATTTATTTCATAAATATTATGAAATAATAAGCTATGTGTTCTTCGGCGGACTTACCACGGTCGTCAGCTGGATATTCTACTACCTGCCGCTGTTTCTCGGCATCGACTACAAAATATCGAAAGTCATCTCGTGGGTCGCCGCCGTCGTCTTCGCGTTCTTCGTCAACAAGCACTGGGTCTTCCTCGACAAGGACTACTCGGCGAAGGCGCTGCTGCGGCAGGGCGGGGAATTCTTCGCCAGCCGGATCGCCACCGGCGTCGTCGAGTTCGGGCTCACAGTCTTCCTCGTCGAAGTCGTAAAAATCAGCGACAAAATCGTGCCGATTCCGGTCGCTGTCATCACAATTATTTTAAATTACGTACTCTCAAAGCTGCTGGTTTTCCGCAAAAAATGAAAGTCAGCCTGACACAACTTGCAAAATCACTGCTGGAAACCAAGGAGGCATATTACCGGTGAAAGTTAAGTTTTCTGTCGAAGGAATGAGCTGCGCGGCTTGTTCCGCTTCTGTCGAACGTGTCTCGAAACGCGTCGAAGGAGTCACGAGCGCAGAGGTAAATCTGCTCGCGAAGACACTCGTAGTTGAGTGCGAAAAGGACACTCCGGAGCTCAGGCAAAAGATAATTACGGCTGTAGAAAAAGCGGGATTCAGCGCCGCGCCTGCCGATCAGAAAGCGGATGAAACCGCTATTATTAAGGAAGAAAAGAAAAAAGAGAAGAACGAAGCCGAGAATATGAAGCGTCGACTCATCGCCTCGGTCGCGATTTTAGCGGTTCTCATGTACCTCACGATGGGGCACATGGTCGGGCTTCCGACGCCGCATATTTTCCACGGTACTGAAAATCTTGTCGTATTTGCCTTTACCCAGCTTCTTCTGACGCTTCCTATTGTATATCTTAACCGAAAGTTCTACATCGTCGGGTTCAAGGCGCTCTGGAACAGGTCGCCCAACATGGACTCGCTCGTCGCCGTCGGTTCCGCCGCCGCGCTCGTCTACGGCGTGTTCGCGATCTACATGATCGGGTACGGGCTCGGACACGGCGATCTTGAGCTCGCGAAAACCTACGGTTCCAATCTGTATTTCGAGTCCGCCGCGATGATCCTCACCCTCGTCTCGGTCGGAAAGTTTCTCGAGGAACGCTCGAAAAACAAGACCGGCGCCGCCGTCGAGCACCTGATGAAGCTCGCGCCGGACACCGCCATAGTCGAAAAAAACGGCGTCCAGGTCGAAGTCAAAACCTCCGCGCTTCAGGTCGGTGACATCATAATTGTGAAGCCCGGACAGTCGCTTCCTGCAGACGGCACCATCGTCGAGGGCAGCTCGTCAATTGATGAATCCGCGCTCACCGGCGAGTCGATTCCGGTCGAAAAGACGGTCGGCAGCCGCGTCATGACCGCGTCGATCAACAAGACCGGCTCCTTCAAATTCCGCGCCGAAAAGGTCGGCGGGGAGACCGCCCTCGCGAAAATCATCGACCTCGTGCGGGACGCGGGCGCGACCAAAGCGCCTATCGCGAAGCTCGCCGACAAGGTCAGCGGCATCTTCGTCCCGGTCGTCATGTCGATCGCGGCGGTCACGCTCATCGTCTGGCTCATCCTCGGGCGTAGCTTCGATTTCGCCCTGTCGCGCGGTATCTCGGTGCTCGTCATCTCCTGCCCGTGCGCGCTCGGACTCGCTACGCCTGTCGCGGTCACAGTCTCGGTCGGGCGGCTCGCTGAACGCGGAATTCTCGTCAAATCCGCAGAAGCTTTGGAGATATTGCACGATACCAAAACCGTCGCGCTTGACAAAACCGGCACTATTACCGAAGGTCATCCGTCCGTCACCGACGTTATTTCGGAAAACGAGGACGAGCTTCTGACTGTCGCGGCGGCTCTCGAGGCTTCGAGCGAGCACCCGCTCGCCGAGGCTATCCGCGCTTACACCGACGAAAAAGGCTTCGCTCCCGCGAAAATCGACAATTTCTCGGCTGTCCCCGGACGCGGCGTCAAAGCCGTGATGAATGGCAAAAACGTTGCCGCGGGCAACATCGCGTTCATGAAGGAAATCGGCGCTGTGCAAAATGACGAATACGCCTCCACTCTCGACGAGCTCGCGAAGAAGGGAAGAACCCCGATGCTCTTCGCGGTCGACGGGAAGCTCGCCGGCGTCATCGCCGTCGCGGACAGGATCAAGCCGACGAGCGCTGATGCCATCTCGAAGCTCCACTCGATGAATGTAACAACAATGATGCTGACCGGCGACAACCGGCTCACCGCCGGAGCTATCGCGAAAGAAGCCGGCGTCGACGACGTCACCGCCGAGGTTCTGCCGCAGGACAAGGAACGCGTCGTTGACGGACTGCGGAAGAACGGCATCGTGACATTTGTCGGGGACGGCATCAACGACTCGCCAGCGCTCACCCGCGCCGACGTCGGAATCGCCATCGGCTCCGGCGCCGACATCGCAATCGACTCCGCCGACATCGTCCTGATGAAAAACGACCTCGGCGACGTGCCGCCCGCGATCGACTTCTCGCGCCGCACCCTCCGCAACATAAAGCAGAACCTCTTCTGGGCGTTCTTCTACAACACGCTCGGAATTCCGGTCGCCGCCGGAGTGCTCGCGCCGCTCGGCGTCACGCTCAGCCCGATGCTCGGCGCAGCCGCGATGAGCTTATCGTCGCTGTTTGTCGTCACAAACGCGCTCAGGCTCTACAAAATCAAAATGCTCTGATAATCTGGAAAATCTGCCCGCCGACGGCTGAAAAACGTCGGCGGCGGACAAATTCCTTCCTTATTATACATACAAACCCAAAAGGAGATTTTACCATGAAAAAGATCACTATCGTCGGAATGCACTGCTCCGGATGTACCTCGCGCGTCGAGAAGGCGCTGAAGGCTTTCGGTTCTACTAAGGTAGACCTCAAGGGCGGATACGCGGAAGTCGACACGACCGCCGCTGACAACGACCTCAAGAACGCCGTCGAGGATCTCGGCTTCGACGTCACGAAGATCGAGACCGTCTGATGCGCTCGGAAAACTCAGCGCGGAACAGTCTCGCCGCCATCGCCGGACAGACTATCTCGGTCATCTTTGGGTTTATTACCAGATACTGGTTCATAAGGGTGCTCGGGGAAGGCTATCTCGGCGTCAACGGCGTCTTCTACTCGGTGCTGTCACTGCTCAGTCTGACCGAGCTCGGACTGGGCAGCGCCATCACATACGCGCTGTACCGCCCTCTCGCCGACCACGACGACGAAGCGGCGGGTCGAATCATGAATCTCTACGCGATGGCTTATCGGGTCGTCGCGCTCGTTGTGACGCTTCTCGGGTTGTGTCTCGTGCCGTTTCTCGGGTTTATCACGAGGGACGTGCCGGAGGTCAGACACGTCACGCTCATCTATCTGCTCTTCCTCGCGAACTCGGCGGGGTCCTATCTGTTCTCCTACCGTCGCGCGCTCGTCACCGCGTCTGAGCGCGACTCGAGATCGACGCTCAATCTCGCGGTCTTCTCGGTGTTGCAGAATTTAGCTCAGCTGGTAATCATTATCGTTACAGGGAATTACATCCTGTACCTCGTCGCGCAGTTCGCCTGCACGCTCGCCTCTAACATCGAAATTTCGCTCGCGGCGAAGAAAATGTTCCCGTTCCTCGGGAAAACTAAAGGTCTGCCGGACGAAAAAACCAAAAAGAGCATCGCCGACAACGTGAAAAGCGCCTTCATCAGCCGCTTCGGGAGCGTCGCCGTCACCGGGACCGACAATCTGCTCATCGCTTCGATAAATGTGGTGCTCGTCGGGCTCTACTCGAACTACCTGCTGATCCTCCAGACCATCCAGACCATCCTCTCGCAGGTCATGAACGCCGTCACCGCCAGCGTCGGCAACCTCATCGCGGAGGTCGCCGGGGAAAGGCGGCGGGAAATCTACTTCGACATAACCTTCGCCGTCGCGTGGATGTACGGGTTTTCGGCGATCGCGCTCGACTGCCTGATGACGCCGTTCATACGGGTCGCGTTCGGCTCGTGGCTTGATATTCCGGAGACCGCCGTGCATCTGATGGCGCTCAACTTCTATCTCGCGGGGATCCGGCAGCCGAACCTCATCTACATCAACGCCGCCGGGCTTTTCAGACCGGTCAGGTACAAGGGCTTCGTTGAGGCGGCGGTCAATCTCGGCGTGTCCGTGCTGTTTCTCCGGCTCGGGATGGGGCTTGACGGGGTTCTGCTCGGGACGACTATATCTCATCTCGCGACGAGCGTCTGGTGGGAACCGCTCGCGGTCGACCGGAACTGTCTTGATGGGTCGATGAAAAAATGGATGACAAATAATCTCATCTTCGGCGGTGTCGTCGCGCTCGCGGGGTGGGGAACGTTCGCCGTCTGCGATCTCCTGCCGGGCGGAATCGGCGGATTCGCGCTCAGGATGCTCGCGGTCGTCCTCCTTCCGAACGCCGTTTTCCTCGCGCTGTCGTTCAGGCGGGGGGAATTCAGGTTCTTCACAGGCGTTGTGAAGCGCTTCGCCGGGAAGATTCTCAGGCGGGCGAAATAACGGTTCACAAACTTCAGCCCCGAAAAACATCAGAATATACAAATCCCGGCTTGACAAACACGCCGGGATATGTTATAATTATTTGAAAACCACCAACAGGAAGGTCTGAAAATGAAGCTCGCTGTCATTATGCCGCCGGTCTACACCATGCCGCCCATCTCCGGCGGCGGTATCGAACGCCTCGCCGACACATTCTGCCGTCAGAACGAAAGCGCGGCGGATCCGCTCGATATCACCGTCTTCTCGCGCGGAGAGGAAAAGGACGCGCCGGAAAACCCATATATTCACACAAAATTTACATATATAAACGTCACCCGCTCGGAGCCGCCGTCTAACCGGTTCGATCAGATCCTTCACGGAGACAAAAACGGGACGAGATTCGACTACCTGAAGGAAATCCAGAAGCACCTGAAAGCCGAGAAATTCGACAGAATCCTGCTCGAGGACTGCTTCGAGTTCGCGAAATACCTTGACGGAGAAAAGATTCTCCACGCGCACCACCGCTTCTTCGACCTCGAAAAGAGTGCGTCCGACCGCGGCGCGGACAAAGCGATCGGGTTCAGAAAACGGTTCGACAAGGTAAACAAATTCATATTTCCGAGCGAATTCATGAAAAAACAGGCGGTATCTCTCGGCGTGCCGGATGGGAAGTGCTCCATCGTCCATGACGCGGTCGACCTCTCGGTCTTCGACCCGGAGAGATTTTCCGATGTCAGGGCGGAGAAGCGCGCGAAATATCGTCTCGGGGACGACGACATTCTCGGAGTCTTCGTCGGCAGGCTCACGCCGGAGCGCGGCGCGGTCGAGATCGTCAAAGCCGTCGCGTCGAGCGAGTATCAGGCGTCCGCGATGAAGCTGCTCATCGTCGGCTCGAGCGAGTACGGCGCCGACATCCGCGACGAGTACCGCGAACAGCTCGAGTCCGCCGCGCCCGCCGTCGATTTCCAGAACCCGGACGAACAGTTCGCCGGGAAAGTCATATTCATCGGGAGCGTCAAGGCGAGGTCGACCGCGAGATTCCTCTCCCGCGCCGATTTCGCCGTCGTGCCGTCGGTCGCGGACGAGGCGGGCGGGCTGCCGGTGCTCGAGGCTATGGCGTGCGGACTGCCGCTCGTCATCTCGGACTCGGGCGCGCTCGCCGAATATGTCGGGGAACTCGCCGGGACAGACAACTGTATAGTTGTAAAACGCGGGCTCGGGTACGCCGAAAACCTCAGACGGGCGATAGATAAGCTCTCGGACGACCTGCACGAACACCCCGAAAAGCGGGGAACCATCGCCAAAAACGCGAGAGAGCACGCCGCCGGGTTCTCCGGGGATAAATTTTATGCGGAAATGCGCGGCGTTATCGGGTAAAATTAACAGGAGCTGTCGAAAAACGACAGCTCCTGTTGTTATTTATCCCAATAGATCTCACTTGCGGGAACCGTTTCGGTGGTCATTTCGGATTTCAGCTCCTCTGACTCGCGCGGGGTCAGCTTTGTGAAATCCGGGTCCCACGCAAGAACAAGACGCTTGACAAAATCATACGTGAATTGCTGCTCACTCGCGGGAAGCATCTCTATCATATCAGTTATTTCCTTGACAAGCTCGCTCATAATCTCACCTCATTTATAAATATCTCCGCGCGCTCCTACCTTCATAATCTCCATAAGTTCCTCCTGCCGATCAACTGTCTCCATACATATTATACCACATTCCGCCATAAAAGTCAAGATCAATAACGCGGAGATCATCACCTGAAATGACGATCTCCGCGCTGATTATCACTTATCCTCGACGCACTATGTCTGATGTGGCACAGCCTTCATCCGACCGGGACCGAAAAATTGACTATGCCACCGGCGGCTCGCCGGTTACTTCGCGGGGGACAGCAGACCGTAGTCCCCGTCCTTGCGGCGGTACACCACGCTCGTCTCGCCGCTCGACGCGTCGGTGAAGACGAAGAAATCGTGACCGAGCAGGTTCATCTGGAGAACCGCCTCATCCGGCGTCATCGGGTGCAGGTCGAACGTCTTCCGGCGGATTATCACCTCTTCGTCCTCCTTCTCCGGCTCCGGAGTGTAGAGGTCCGCTATCGCGCCCTCTCTCAGGCGCTTCTCGAGCCGAGTCTTATTCTTCCTTATCTGGCGCTCAATCGCGCCGGTCGCACTATCGAACGCGTTCCGGAAGGTCTCGTCAGTCTCCTCGCCGCGGTACAGCACCCCCGCCGATGAGATCGTAATCTCAACACGCTCCCGTCCGCGCACCCTCGACAGCTTCACCGTCGCCGACGCGTCGTCACGGAAGAACTTATCGTACTTCGCAAGCTTCGTCTCAAAAATCTCCTGAAGATCCTTCGGTACTCCGCCCTCCATCTGTCTCGTTACGATAGTTGTTTTCATGTTTCATCCATCCTTTCGTGTCCGATGTAAAATTCTGTATTCCCGCGGGCTGTCTCACCCTATGCCGTTTTTCCTTTCCGCATATATATTATAACACATATCTGCGCAAAAGTCAACATGCGAACACGATTTTACACCCCGTTCATTTGTTAATAATCCACATACAAAAGCAGTGACATTTCAGCTTTCGTTAATACGTCGGGCACGTCCGGGGAAAGCCGCAATAATTCTGTAATATTGTCAATTTACAAATCGCGGATTATGTGGTATAATGTTAAAAATCTATGGGTCTGGTCAAAATACCTCACCTGAAAAATGGAGGAAAAAATGAACATCCTTTCAAAGCTCAACAATCTTCTGTTCCCGGGCTCGAAGGACTACCCGAAAAACGGCGCGCTCAAGACCTTTACTTTAGGTTTACAGCACGCCTTCGCTATGTCCTGCGCCACCATCCTCGTCCCGCTCCTCACCGGGCTCGACGTCGGCGTCGCCCTCTGCATGGCGGGCGTCGGAACTATAATTTTCCACCTCTGCACCAGAGGCAAAATGCCGACCTTCCTCGGCAGCTCCTTCGCCTTCATCGCCGCTCTCCAGGCAGTCGTCGGCAACCCGGATTTCGGCGCGACCAAGGATGAGCAGACCGCCGCGGCAATGGGAGGTATCATCGTCGCCGGCGCGATCTACATCGTCGTCGCGCTCCTCATCAAGCTCTTCGGCTCGAAGTTCATCGACAAGCTCTTCCCGCCGGTCGTCCGCGGCGTCGGCATCGCGATAATCGGACTCAACCTCGCGTCCGCCGCCATCAACAACATCCAGTCGAACAACGGCTTTGATATGTTCTCGGCAGGCTACTACTGGAGCTGGATCCTCGCCGCGATCACCCTCCTCACCGCAATCATCCTCTCGAGCTACGGCAAGGGAATGGTCAAAATGTCCTCCATCGTCATCGCCCTCGGCACCGGCTACGTCCTCTCGCTCATCCTCACCCTCGCCGGAGTCCTCCCCGAAGGCATCATGAACCTCGGCAAAGTCGCCGAGCACGGCTGGTTCGAAGTCCCGCACTTCGTCTTCCCGCGCTTTGACATGAGAGCAATCGGCATCATCGCGCCGATCTCCATCGTCACCTGCGTCGAACACGTCGGCGACGTCTACGCCAACGGCGCCGTCGTCGGCAAAGACTTCACCAAAGATCCGGGTCTTCACAGAACCATGCTCGGCGACGGTCTCGCGACCCTCGTAGCAGGTCTCTTCGGCGGACCCGCAAACACCACCTACTCCGAAAACACCGCCGTCCTCGCCGCCACCGGCAACTACAACCCCGTAACCCTCACAGTCGCGGCTCTCATCGACATCTTCATCTCCTTCCTCGGCAACGCAATCGGCGTTGTCGAAACCGTCCCGAACTGCGTCCTCGGCGGCGCCTGCATCGTCCTCTACGGAATGATCTCCTCGGTCGGTCTCCGCACCCTCGTCGAAGAGCACGTCGACTTCACCAAGAACCGCAACCTCTGCCTCGCCGCAGTCATGCTCGTCTTAGCGATGGGCGGCGCGGTCATCGGCGGCCCCGACTTCTCCTTCTCCGGTATCGGTCTCGGTATCATCGTCGGTATCCTCCTCAACCTTGTTCTTCCTGAGAAGAAAAATGATCCCGACGGAAAAGGCCTTGTCGCTCACGTCGTTCCTGAAAACGAAATTATAAAAGAACTTGATAAATAAGCGGGGGAGCCCCCGCGGGCGTAGTCAAGGTTTCTTCCTGCGCCGCCGCTTGTCTGCGGCTTATCAGACATTTCCCGTCGAAAAGTGACATAAGCAGAACAGCACAGACCTTGCGCCTGTGCTGTTTTATTCGATTTATACTCTATGCTTGTAGGGGCGACCATTGGTCGCCCGTCAGAGCGTGGGCATGAACCTATGCGACATCTTATCGTTTGAGCGGGCGTCCACTGGACGCCCCTACAGAGATTTGCAGAAGACATTATTTCTTTCGCGCCATCGTATTCACAATATATTTACAAATACATTTCTTAATATACTTGCAAATACTATTCACTTGGCTTATAATAATATTGTATTAAATTATGAAAGGAGCGCCGCACATGACTAACGACAAAGAAAAAAAGACAATCAAAACAAAGGTCGAACCTCAAAATGATGAGCCGAACGAAGAAACATACGCAGCAATGGAAGCAGCAGAAAAAGAAACCGATATATACGGACCGTTTGACAGTATCGCTGATCTGATGGCGGCTCTTAATGCTTAAGCCGGAATTTACAGGGAAATTCCGGAAAGACTACAAGCTCGCGCTAAAACGTGGCTGTGATCCCAAAAAATTTGAGAAAGTGCTCACAATGTTATGCAACGAGCAAACGTTACCAGAAGAATACCGTGATCACGCTCTCACAAATTCCAGGAATTACAAAGATATGAGAGAGTGTCACATTGAGCCGGATTGGCTTCTCGTCTATAAAATCATTCGAGACACATTGATTCTGGAACTGATTCGAACCGGAACTCACAGCGACTTGTTTTGAGAAAATTATATTAAAACAGCACAGACCTTGCGCCTGTGCTGTTTTATTCGATTTATACTCTATGCTTGTAGGGGCGACCATTGGTCGCCCGCTTGAAGCGTCGGATAATCTGTATGGAATGAAATCACTCACCGAAAAATCCCGAAATGTCCGCGAAAACCTCTTCCTTGCCGCGCTCGTTCATTATCTCATGACGCATTCCCGGGTACACCTTCTCGCTGAGGTCGGAAAAGCCGCTTTCTCTCAGGAGCCGTTTTGACGACTCCCGCCCCTTCCCGCCGCCCGTACACGGGTCCTCCGCGCCGGACAGGAGCAGAATCGGCAGGTCCGTCTTCACCCTCTCCGCGCGCGAAGTATCACCCATCATCCGCACCAGACGGAACAAATCCCCCAGCGCCGACACAGTAAACCCGAACCCGCAAAGCGGATCCTCCTCGAACTCCCGCACAACCTCCGGGTCGGAGCATATCCAATCATGCTCAGTCGCCGGATTCTCAATCGCCTTATTGAACACTCCCGTGCTCAGCCTCTGCATGAACCCCGACCTGTGATCCGCGCCGAACATCGCGCTCTGCACGTCCGCGAGGAAAATGCCGAAGCCGACGCCCTTACGAGTGCACGGGAAACCCGTCAGAACCACCTTGTCATACCGCTCCGAATGCTTCTCAAGCACGCACCGCGATATTATCGTCCCCATCGAATGCGCCAGCAGATACACCGGCAGGTCAGGGAACCTCTCACCGACAAAATCCCGCACCTCAAGCTGATCGTCAATCAGACGCCTGTAGCCGTCCCTCTCCGCGAAAAAGCCGAGCCTCTCCGCCGGGACGCTCTCGCCATGACCGCGCATATCCGCCGTGACAACGGCATAACCGCGTTCCGCGAGATACTCCGCTATCGGAATATACCTCCCCTGATGCTCCTCCATTCCGTGCGCCACCTGCACCGCCGCGCGCGGAGAGCCCTCCGGTTCATACACGCGCAGGCTCAGATCTCCGAGCTGATACTTCTTCATTTTTTTCGTTTCCTTTCCCGCCGGCGGCAGACCGCCGTCATTTCCCATACTACTATACATTATAGCATCACCGCGCGCTCTTGTCAATAGGCAGAAAACCGCCTCTGCACATCCCGCGGGCTTATCGCTGGTTATATATCGTCATATCGCGCCGGACTATAAAAAATAACCATAACCCCTTGACAAACCGCAAATTTCACTGTATAATTAAATCAGCGATATACCGAATTCACAGAATCACTAAGGAGATACTGCCATGTCTTACATAACCTCAAACGCGAAAAAATCCCTGTCCCTGATTCTCATCGCCGCGCTTCTCGGCGCGTCCTCCTGCGGGGGAACCGGGTCCGGGAAGATTACGGACTCATCCTCACCGACCGACGAGAGCACCGACACAACGGCGCCTGTCGAAAAAACCTACCCGTTCTACGACGGCGTCGATCTTGGCGGCGAAACCTTCGTCGTCTGGAACGTCATGCCGAACCTCTGGAATATGCACTGCGCCATCGCGCCCGAGGAAGTCGACGGCGAAACCATAAACGACGCCATCTACAACCGGAACGCCAAAGTCGAGGCGAAAATGAACTACACTCTGAAGGAAGTGAACGCCGAATACGACAAAATGGCGACCGAGCTCGACACCCTCGTGATGTCCGGCGACTCCACCTACGACGCCGTATATATGCCGATGTTCACCGCGGGCTCCGGGCTGTCGCAGGGCTACTACAGAGCTCTTGACGAAATAGGCACAATTCACCTCGGCGAGGAATGGTGGGATCAGATCTTCCTCGACGCCACATCTATCGGCGGCTCACACTACTTCGCGATGTCGAACGCGCACCTCATGGGCTGGGACGGCCTCTGGTGCCTTCTGTTCAACGAGAATATGATGGACAATCTCGGGCTTGATTATCCGTATCAGCTCGTCAGGGACGGAAAATGGACGCTCGACAAGCTCACCGAATACTGCGAAGCCGCCGCGAACCTCAACGGCGACGACTCCTTCAAATGCAGCGCACAAGGAAACTCCACGTTCGGCTGCGTATCCTTCCACCACGTCCCGATGAAATTTCTCTTCGGGCTCGGCGCGGACTTCGTCACAAAGGACAAGAACGATATGCCGGTATTTGACTGCGGAAACAGGTTCATCGAGGCCTGCCAGAAGCTCGCGGCCTTCTTCGGCAAATCCGGTGTCTACCTCGCCGCTTCCTCCGAATCAGCCGAGGACACCTACTACCAGAACTTCTATGAGGCGAACCGCGCGCTCTTCCTCGGGTGCGAGCTGAAGACAACCGGACTTCTCCGGAACATGAACGAGAACTTCTGCATCGTCCCGTACCCGAAGCTCGACGAAAACCAAGCGGACTACCGCTCCACCGCCGTCCACCAGTGCGCGGTCTTCACAATCCCGGTGACCTCCACACACGCGGAGGAAATCGGTCAGGTCTTCGACGCCCTCTCCTACGAGTCG
>URCP01000032.1 GCA_900546315.1 uncultured Eubacteriales bacterium | reverse complement strand
GTTCTCGTCGTAAGTTTTTTCCATGATACCGTATCCCTTTCTGAGTTGTTTTCTCGCCTCGGAGAGCCGCCACTTGATTGTTCCTTCCGGAACGCCCAGTATGGAGGCGATCTCCTTTACCGAGTAACCGTCAAAGTAGTGCAGCTTCACGGTCCGGCGCAGAACGTCGCTCAGGGAATCAACCGACTCGCGGATATCCGCGTCTTCCGCGCTCCTGTCCGCCGGCTCGAGCCCGTCTGAGAGATCAAGGCTGACTTCAGTCGCGGTGCACGCGTATCGACGCATAAGGCTCACCGCGTGATTCTTCGCGATCGAGCAGACCCACGCGCCGAAACGCGCATGATCACCGAGCGCCGACAGATGCGTCCACGCCGAGACGAACGCGTCCTGAGCGGCGTCCTCAGCCGACCAGCGGTTCGACGTGACCTTGTACGCCGTGCCGAGCACCCTCTTCTGATGCCGCACGACGAGCTCCTCGAACGCCGAGTCGTCACCGAGAAGGGTCAGATCCACGAGAGTGGGATCATTTTTCTCCGAGTATTTGTTCATTGCCGTGATTCCTTTCCGCACTGCTTTCGGTTTTCGCCCATAAGACGCTGATCTTTGTGAAAAGGTTTGGTATGTGGAAAATATTTTTTCGGAAATATTGAATCAGTGTTTCAGTCAGTCTTCCCAGCGGTATTTTGTCAGCTCGCCGTCCGGTCTCAGACCCTCGAAGCCGCGCTGTCTGAACACCTCATACACCGCGATGGCGGCGGAGTTTGACAGGTTCAGCGAGCGGAGCGTGTCGCGCATGGGTATGCGGACACATCTGTCCGGGTTCGCGAAAAGAAGCTCCTCCGGAAGTCCCTTTGTCTCCTTGCCAAACATCAGGAAGACCCGCTTCGGGTAGCTTATATCCGAATATACGTGCCGCGCCTTCGTCGTGAAGCAGTAGAAGTCCGCGTCCGGATTCTTCGCGAAGAAATCGTCGAGACCTTCGTAATAGGTTATGTCGAGCTTGTCCCAGTAATCGAGCCCCGCGCGCTTCAGCTTGCGGTCGTCGATCTCGAAGCCGAGCGGCTTCACGAGGTGCAGCGAAGCGCCGGTCGCGGCGCAGGTGCGGGCGATGTTGCCGGTGTTCTGCGGTATTTCCGGCTCTACGAGGACTATGTTTATATCATTCATAATAAAAACCGTTTCTATATTTTATGGATTGAATTTTCGCCCGGCGGTTATAATAATGTCAGGAATGCCAACAGGGCGAAAGGAGATTCGGAATGCGCGGATTCAGAAGCGCGAAGGAAGGGCTTCGCGACCCGAGGACGGCTTATACCTTCCTCGTTGTCGTCTCGATAGCGCTGTTTATAATGGGCGGTGTATCAAGGCGGCTCACGAAAAATCTTGACGCAGAGCGTCTGGCGTCGGAGCGGCGCGCGCTGACCCTGTGCGCCGACTCGCTCGACGGATATCTGACGGCGGAGGACGATAACGGGCGGCTCGCGGGAGCGCTCAGATTCGGTGACGCCGCGGCGTCGCTCGACTGCGCGGACAGAGTGAAAACGGCGCTTACGGCGCTGTCGCATGAACTTGACGAAGCCGATGCCGAGAATCTGCGGCGGCTTTCGGCGCTTTTCCGAAGGCTTGCCGCCATAGAATACGCGGACGCCGACGCCGCGCGGGAGGGTGTGTCAGGTTCGCTTCTCGGTTCCGGATACGGTCTTGACGATCATATAAAGTCGGAGCCCGCGGATAACCCGCCATATACGCCGCCGACGGACGACGTCTCAAAGCGCCGGGAAAACCTCGCGGCAAAGAGGGCGGAAGAGCTCGCGTCGGCGCTCTTCGGCTCGCCCGCGAGGCTCATGCGTCTCAACAGAACCGGAGAAGGATTCGTCATCTCCGGTGGAAACTACAGGGCGGTATTCTCGACATGGGACGGACATCTGACGAGCTTCTTCTGCGCGCGCGCCGGCAGCTCCGGAGGGCATCCGTCGCCTGACATCCGTATTCTCATGGGTTACGACGTATCAAGGGGTATACTGAGACAGGTGACCGGGCAAACAGGCGGATACACCGCTGTCCGCGTGATGGTCGGCGGCAGAACCGCGAGAGCCGTATACGACGCCGCGGGAAGGCTCTGCGCCTTTCGTGAGGAGTCCGATGAAAAGTAAAAAGGTGATGAAAAGACTTCATCACCAAAATTTACATATGCGAACCGGGACGAAGCCCTGTCCATGCCGGTCAGACGGTAATACCGTCATATAAGGACCTTACGCGCCGAGCTTGTTCAGCTTCACGGTGTACTGGCTCTTCTTTCTTGCGGCATTGTTCTTATGGAGAAGACCCTTGGCAACTGCCTGGTCGATCTTCTTCACTGCGACCTTGTAGGTCTCCTCAGCCGAGGTCTTGTCGCCCGACGCGAGCGCTGCCTCGTACTTCTTCATGCAGGTCTTGAGAGCGGACTTGAGCATCTTGTTCTGCATGGTCTTGCTTTCGGTAACCTTCACGCGCTTCTTAGCGGATTTAATGTTAGGCAAACTGTTCACCTCCTTAAAAATCATCGTCCGGAGGCAAAAACGGCACCGCCGTCTGCTACCGAATCAGGAAAATAGCATTTCTCAATATATGATACCACAAATCAAAGAAAATATCAAGAGGTTTTTGAAAAAAACTCAAAAAAATTTTAGAGCGCAAACCGCGCGGAGTTTATCGAAAAACACAACAGGCTGTCAGACGGGAGTCCGACAGCCTGTCCGTACCGGCTGTTTACCGTGCCGCCACCTCGCGTCCGCGCGCGATGAGCGACGACGTGAGACGTATCACGCCGTAGCCGATAACGACGCCGACAAACCGCAGCATTATCGTGTCGATGTCGCACTCTCCCATACGGAACGCGAACTGCAAGAGCTCCGTCGCCGCGATGAACGCGAGCGAGAGCGCGAGGAATATCTTTCCGCTCTTTTCGCGAAGCGCCGCATACATCGCCGCAAATGCGCCGAGCGGGAGCGTCAGCAGGATATTGCCGAAGATTCCTCTCATTACAATGTCGGTGTTGATCGAGTTTTCGGAAAGCCTTGTGAGATAGGTTCTGATGGTGTCGAACGGTACAAGGTTGATCCTCACCCTGCCGATCGGTTCTCTCAGAAAGAAGACCGCGCAGAGAAGAAGGATGTACGCCGCGAAGAGCGCGGGAATGAGCTTTTTGCCTGCTTTTCTCATGATTTTGCCTCCATTCGTAAAAATAAATCTGTGTATGACACGGATGCCTGAATCGCAGTGATGTGGATATTATACCATATCACGGATAATATGTCATTACATATTTGTAAAAATTGGAAATCAGTACCGGCTTTGGCGGCATAATTTATCTTACCGGATTTTTATTTGTTCTCCGGAAAAATTCGCGAAACCTATTGACAAATCTGAGAAAGTATGCTATAATAATATACTGCATTATAATCGCTCAGACTATGCGTCCGGATGGGTGTCCGGAGGTGATCTTTGCGGTGAAAAAGCTATTGTTTACCGAATCTACAGGCGGAATCCGAGCTGTCTTTTGACGATTTTTCCAAAAAGCGTCCGCGCCCTGCGCCGGGCTTTGCCGTCTGTAAATTTATTTTGTGTCTTTTCGGCTTGAGACGAGGCGGCGCATCCCGCTCGTCCGCATCCCGCATTTCTATTATATCACATTTTCAGGCCGTTGTAAATACCCGGATGTCAATTTTGTTGAATGGAGTGATTTTTTCAATGATGGTCAAACCCACGATGCTTGGCAAGACCGAACGAATGAGCTTCGCCAAGATAGGCGATACTCTGGAAATGCCCAATCTCATCGAGGTGCAGAAAAAGTCGTATAAGTGGTTCCTCGACGAAGGGCTCAGAGAAGTTCTTCACGACGTTTCGCCGATCACCGACTACTCGGGCAACCTTGTCATCGAGTTCATCGACTATACCATCGATCCGACCCCGAAGTACCCCGAGGAGGAGTGCAAGGAGCGCGACACCAACTTCGCGGCTCCGCTCCGAGTCACGGTCCGCCTGACCAACAAGGCCACCGGCGAGGTCAAGGAGTCCGCGGTCTTCATGGGCGATTTCCCACTCATGACCGATAACGGCACCTTCATCATCAACGGTGCGGAGCGCGTCATCGTTTCCCAGATCGTCCGCTCCCCCGGCATATATTACGAAACCTCTATCGACAAGACGGGCAAGGTCATCTACGCGGCGACCGTCATCCCGTACCGCGGCGCGTGGCTCGAGTACGAGACCGACGCGAACGATATATTCTATGTCCGCATAGACAAGAACCGCAAGATCCCGGTGACTATCCTCATCCGCGCGCTCGGAATCGAGTCGGACGAGGAGATCAAGAAGTACTTCGGCGAGGACCCGAAGCTCGTCGCCACGATGGAGAAGGACATGATGGCGGCTGAGGCGGAGAAGAACCATACTTCTCTCGGCGATGAGTCGCTCAAGGAGATCTACAAGAAGCTGCGTCCGGGCGAGCCTCCGCTCGTTGAGTCGGCTCAGCTGCTGCTCAACAACCTGTTCTTCGACCCGAAGCGTTACGACCTCGCGGCTGTCGGACGCTATAAGTACGACAAGAAGCTCGCGCTCGGCAAGAGAATCGCGGGCAGAAAGCTCTCGAGACCGGTCGTTTCCCCGATCACGGGCGAGCTACTGTTCGAGGCTGAGGAAGTCCTCGATATGGACAAGGCTATGACCATCGAGCACGCCGGAGTTAACGAGGTATGGGTATACCTCGACGACGGCGAGACCGAGGTCAAGGTCTTCGGCAACGGCATGATCGAGCCGGAGTATGTCATCGGCTGCGACCTGAAGGACATCGGCATCACCGAGCGCGCGAAGCTCTCTGTTATGCTCGACATCCTGCGTGAGGTCGACGGCGACATCGACGAGTTCAAGAAGGTCGCCGCTAACCGCATCGCGGAGCTCGTTCCGAAGCACATCACGAAGGACGATATCTTCGCGTCGATCAACTACCTCACCTGCCTCTCGCACGATATCGGCGTGAGAGACGATATCGACCACCTTGGAAACCGCCGTCTGCGTTCTGTCGGAGAGCTTCTCCAGAACCAGATGCGCATAGGCTTCTCGAAGATGGACAAGACCGTCAAGGAGCGCATGACGACTCAGGATTCCGAGACGCTCACTCCTAACACTCTTATCAACATAAGACCTGTCGTCACCGCTATCCGCGAGTTCTTCGGCTCTTCGCCGCTGTCCCAGTTCATGGACCAGAACAACCCGCTGGCGGAGCTGACGCATAAGCGCCGTCTTTCGGCGCTCGGTCCGGGCGGTCTGTCCCGTGACCGCGCGTCCTTCGAGGTCCGCGACGTACACTATACGCATTACGGTCGTATGTGCCCGATCGAGACGCCTGAAGGCCCTAACATCGGTCTTATCTCCTACCTCGCGACTTACGCGAGAATCAATAATTACGGCTTCATCGAGGCACCGTACCGCAAGATAGACAAGGCTACCGGCATCGTCACAGACGAGGTCGAGTACATGACCGCGGACGTCGAGGATAACTACACGATAGCTCAGGCGAACGAGCCGCTCGACGAGAACGGACGCTTCGTCAACAAGCGTATTTCCGGACGCCGCAGAAACGAGATCATCGAGTTCAACGCGTCTGAGGCGGATTACATGGACGTCTCCCCGAAGATGGTCGTGTCGGTCGCGACGGCGCATATCCCGTTCCTTGAGAACGACGACAACTCGCGTGCTCTCATGGGATCCAACATGCAGAAGCAGGCGGTCCCGCTGCTCGTTTCGCAGCAGCCTATCGTCGCTACCGGTATGGAGTACAAGGCTGCCGTCGACTCCGGCGTCGTCGTCTGCGCGAAGAACGCGGGCTACGTCGAGAAGGTCTGCGCTGACGAGATCGTCATCCGCACCGACGCCGGAACAAAGGATGTTTATCATCTCATTAAATTCAAGCGCTCCAACCAGGGCACCTGCGTCACCCAGAAGCCTATCGTCGACGTCGGCGAGCGCGTCGAGGTGAAGCAGGTCATAGCGGACGGACCCGCTACCGACAAGGGCGAGATTTCACTCGGAAAGAACGCTCTCATCGGCTTCATGACCTGGGAAGGCTACAACTACGAGGACGCGGTTCTTCTTAATGAAAAGCTCGTCCGCGACGACGTTTACACCTCGATCCATATCGAGGAGTACTCGCACGAGGCGCGCGACACCAAGCTCGGGCCGGAGGAGATCACCCGCGAGATCCCGAACGTCGGCGAGGACGCGCTGAAGGACCTGACCCCGGACGGCATCATCCGCAAGGGTACTGAGGTCCGCGCCGGTGATATCCTCGTCGGTAAGGTCACTCCTAAGGGAGAGACCGAGCTCACCGCGGAGGAGAGACTGCTCCGCGCGATTTTCGGAGAGAAGGCAAGGGAAGTCCGCGATACGTCGCTGAGACTCCCGCACGGCGAGTCCGGAATCGTCATCGACGTCAAGGTGTTCTCAAGGGATACCTCCGACGAGCTGCCGCCCGGAGTCAACAAGGTCGTCCGCGTCTATATCGCTCAGAAGAGAAAGATATCGGTCGGCGACAAGATGGCAGGCCGTCACGGAAACAAGGGTGTCGTTTCGAGAATACTCCCGCCGGAGGATATGCCGTTCTTAGCTGACGGTACCCCGCTCGACATCGTTCTCAACCCGATGGGCGTGCCGTCCCGAATGAATATAGGACAGGTGCTCGAGGTACACCTCGGCATCGCGGCGAAGAAGCTCGGCTGGAAGATAATGACGCCGGTGTTCGACGGCGCGACCGAGCAGGATATCTCCGAGTGCATGGTCAAAGCCGGAATGGACCGCGAGGTCCTGCCGCTCGAGAACGTCAACGGCAAGAAGCTCTTTGAGCTCTCCTACGACGAGAACGGCGAGAAGCAGCTCAGACCTATAGTCGGCGAAGAGAGAGAGGACAAGGCTCATCTCGAGGAGCTGAGACTTCAGGATAAGCTCAGGGTCGTCGACGGAAAGACGATACTTTACGACGGACGCACCGGCGAGCCTTTCGCTAACCCGGTCACTGTCGGTATTATGTACTACCTCAAGCTCCACCACCTTGTCGATGATAAGATTCACGCGCGCTCCACAGGTCCTTACGGACTCGTCACACAGCAGCCTCTCGGAGGCAAGGCGCAGTTCGGCGGACAGCGTTTCGGCGAGATGGAGGTCTGGGCGCTCGAGGCGTACGGCGCGGCTTACACGCTCCAGGAGATCCTGACCGTGAAGTCGGACGATGTCACCGGACGTGTCAAGACTTACGAAGCTATCGTCAAGGGTCAGAATATCCCGACCCCGGGCGTTCCGGAGGCGTTCAAGGTGCTCGTCAAGGAGCTCCAGTCGCTGGCGCTCGACGTCAAGGTGCTCGACAAGGAGGGCAACGTCATAGAGCTCTCCAGTCTTGGTGACGACGATGACGATATGGCTCCGAACCTCGTGTCCGAGTCGGATGTCGGAGAGACCGTCACCGACGAGAACGAGATGAAGGATTCGTTCACTGAGGAGCATCCGGACGACGACGATTTCGGCGGCACGGATGACGACGATGTGTTTGACGATGGGATCGAGGATGTCGATTTCAGCGAAGAGTCGTTCGACGACGACGATGAATGAGATTAGGAGGATGAGGTCTTCCGGGATGACCCGGGAGACCATACCTCCGGTTTGTAGAAGGGTTTAATTGATGGAACGAAACGTATTTGATTCAATTAAGATAGGTCTCGCATCCCCTGAGATGATAAGAAGCTGGTCTTACGGCGAGGTCAAGAAGCCGGAGACTATCAACTACCGCACCCTGAAGGCTGAGCGCGACGGACTTTTCTGTGAGCGCATCTTTGGTCCGACGAAGGACTGGGAGTGCCTCTGCGGCAAGTACAAGCGCGTCAGACACAAGGGCAAGATATGCGAGAAGTGCGGCGTCGAAGTCACAACGAAGAAGGTGCGCCGTGAGCGCATGGGTCACATCGAGCTCGCGGCTCCGGTGTCCCACATCTGGTATTTCCGCGCTATCCCGTCGAGAATGGGACTGCTGCTCGACATAACCCCGAGACTTCTCGAGAAGGTGCTCTATTTCGCAAGCTATATCGTTCTCGACGCTGGCGAGACTCCGCTCGCGAAGATGCAGCTGCTCAATGAGCACGAGTATCAGGAGAACGTCGAGAAGTACGGCAAGGACGCTTTCCGCGTCGGCATGGGCGCCGAGGCTATCAAGGAACTCCTTCAGGGCATAGATATAAACGCCCTGTCCGAGAGTCTGCACGCCGAGCTCGAGACCGCAGCTGGTCAGAAGAAGCTCCGCATCATAAAGAGACTCGAGGTCGTCGAGGCTTTCCGCAAGTCCGGAAACAAGCCCGAATGGATGATTCTCGATGTCGTTCCGGTCATTCCGCCGGATATCCGCGCGATGGTACAGCTGGACGGCGGACGTTTCGCGTCCTCCGACCTCAATGATCTCTATCGCCGCGTCATAAACAGAAACAACCGTCTGAGACGTCTCATGGAGCTCTCCGCGCCGGACATCATCATCCGCAACGAGAAGAGAATGCTCCAGGAGGCAGTTGACGCCCTCATAGACAACGGCCGCCGCGGCAAGCCGGTCACCGGTCCTAATAACCGCCCGCTCAAGTCTCTTTCCGAGATGCTTCGCGGTAAGCAGGGACGTTTCCGTCAGAACCTACTCGGCAAGCGTGTCGACTATTCCGGACGTTCGGTTATTGTCGTCGGTCCTGACCTGAAGATCTATCAGTGCGGTCTCCCGAAGGAGATGGCGCTCGAGCTCTTCAAGCCTTTCGTCATGAAGAGGCTTGTCGAGACCCAGAAGGCGACCAACATCAAGGACGCGAAGAAGAAAGTCGAGAAGGTCGATGTCGCTGTCTGGGACGCTCTCGAGAACGTCATCAAGGAGCATCCGGTCCTTCTGAACCGCGCTCCGACGCTCCACAGACTGTCTATTCAGGCTTTCGAGCCGATACTTGTCGAGGGACGCGCAATCAAGCTGCATCCGCTCGTCTGCACCGCGTTCAACGCGGACTTCGACGGCGACCAGATGCCTGTTCACGTTCCGCTTTCCTCCGAGGCGCAGGCAGAGGCGAGATTCCTCATGCTCTCCGCCAACAACCTCCTGAAGCCCGCCGACGGACGCTCTGTCACGACCCCTGGTCAGGACATGGTGCTTGGTCCGTACTGGCTGACTATCGACCGTGCCGGTGAAGTCGGCGAAGGTCACGTGTTCCGCGACTTCAACGAAGTTGTCATGGCATACCAGAACCACCTTGTCGGAATGCACGCCGCAATCAAGGTCCGCGTTACCCGCGAGATCGAGGGCAGGGAGTATTCCGCTATAATCGACGCGACGCTCGGACGTCTCATCTTCAACCGTCCGATCCCGCAGGATCTCGGTTTTGTAAAGCGCCCGACCATCGCCGAGCTCTACGACGATCCGGAGCATCCCGACGAGCCGAACCCCGAGAAGGTGAAGCAGCTCCTGTCGCTCGAGATAGCTTTCCCGACCCGTAAGAAGGACCTCGGAAAAATCATCGATATGTGCATCAAGACACACGGCTTCTCGACCACCGCGCAGGTGCTCGACAGCATCAAGTCTATGGGCTTCAAGTACTCGACGCTCAGCTCGCTCTCCATTTCCATCGCGGATATGACGATACCGCCGAAGAAGTATGAGATCGTCAGCAACGCCGAGGCGAAGGTTCTCGAGATCATGAAGCACTTCCAGCGCGGTCAGCTCTCCGAGGACGAGCGTTACAGCAACGTCATCAAGGTCTGGGAGAAAGCGACGAACGACGTCGTCGAAGCCCTCCAGGCAGAGTTCGACAGATACAACCCGATCAAGATGATGAGCGACTCCGGAGCACGAGGCAACATCACCCAGATGCGTCAGCTCGCCGGTATGCGCGGACTCATGTTCGCGACGAACGGTAAGACGATGGAAATGCCTATCAAATCGAACTTCCGTGAAGGTCTTAACATACTTGAATATTTCGTAGCGGCACGCGGCGCGCGTAAGTCGCTTTCGGACACCGCTCTGAAGACCGCGGACTCCGGATATCTGACCAGACGTCTCGTCGACGTCTCCCAGGACGTCATCGTCCGCGAGGAAGACTGCGGCACGAGACACGGTATCTGGGTCTCCGAGATCAAGGACGGAAACGAAGTCATCGAGCCGCTGAAGGACCGTCTCGTCGGACGCTTCGTCATCGGCGACGTCGTGGATCCCGCGACCGGAAACGTCATCGTGAAGGACAACACGATGATCACCGACGAAGACGCCGACGCAATCGTCAAAGCCGGCATCGACCGCGTCCTCATCAGAACCATCCTCGAGTGCAAGGCAAAGCACGGCGTCTGCGCGCACTGCTACGGCGCCGACCTCGCGTCCTCTAGACCCGTCAACGTCGGCGAAGCCGTCGGTATCATCGCCGCTCAGTCGATCGGTGAGCCCGGTACCCAGCTTACCATGCGTACCTTCCACACCGGAGGCGTGGCAGGAGCCGACATCACCCAGGGTCTTCCGCGAGTCGAAGAGCTCTTCGAAGCACGCCGCCCGAAGAAGACCGCCATCATCTCCGAGACCGCAGGTATCGCCCGCATCTCGGACAACAAACGTCTCCGCACGATCACCGTCACCTCCTCCGACACCGGAGAAGAAATGGCGTACCCGATCCCGTTCGGCGTCCGCATAATCATCGAAGACGGTCAGATGGTAACAGCCGGCAAAGCCCTCACCGAAGGCTCAATCTGCCCGACCGACATCCTCCGCATCAACGGCCTCGACGCCGCGTATGACTACATCATCCGCGAAGTCCAGAAAGTTTACCGCCTCCAGTCAGTTGAAGTCAACGACAAACACATCGAAGTCATCGCACGTCAGATGACCAGAAAATGCCGCGTTGAGGACGCGGGTGACACCGAACTCCTCTCAGGCTCTGTCGTGGATCTCATCGAACTCGAACGCGAAAACGAAGCCGTCCAGAAACGGATTGACGCAGGCGAACTCGACCTCAGACTCGCCACCCATTCCCCGGTTCTCCTCGGTATCACCAAAGCAGCACTCCTCACCGACTCCTTCCTCTCCGCCGCTTCCTTCCAGGAAACCACCAAAGTCCTCACCGAAGCAGCTATCAAAGGAAAAGTCGACAACCTCCTCGGCCTCAAAGAAAACGTCATTATCGGTAAACTCATCCCCGCCGGTACAGGTATGGAATGCTACCGCAACATCGAAGTCGACAAAGTCGACGAAAACGGCAACATCCAGGCTACGTCTGAGGCTGTATAAGATTGTTAGTTATGCGGGGGGGGTAAACCCTTTGAAAAGGGTTTTCCCTCCCCCGCACCCCCTCCTTTTCTCAAACTTTATACTTTTTTTATCGGACATTGGGCTTCATTTCAAACGAGTGCTAATTGTTTGAGAGTTCGGGGGCGGGATATCACTCGCCGCCCGGACCCTGAAAAAATAAACCCGATAAAAACCGCGCCGGGATATCGACGCGGTTTTCTTTTCCGGCGTTATTTCTTCAGATACTCAGAAACATCCTTCATCGCCGTTCCGATTATTCCGAGAGTCCCGGTGACGTCACTCATCAGCGTGTGTCTCTTCCCCTTCTTCGTCTTCGGCACCGCGACCATACCGACCGCGCTCCCGAAAAACGCCCCGGCAATCGCCGCCTTCGTCACTCCTATCATTTTATCAGACATGGAAATATCTCCTTTCAGTTGATATCCGACATTATTATCCCTCATTCCGCGTCCGATATGAGTACCATTTTCTCGCATGAGCGGAAAGCCACCATGTGAAATACGGAGAAAATATTTGTGTTATATGAATATAAATGCCAATTTTGACAAAACAGTCAGAACCCTATTGACAAGCAGAAGAATATGGCGTATAATAATTAATACCGAATAAAACTTGAATATCAACTCTCGGTTGATATATTCTGGAGGTTATAAATATATGGAAAGAGTATACAATTTCTCCGCGGGACCTTCGATGCTCCCGCTGCAGGTTCTTGAAAGAGCCGCCGCCGAAATGGTTAATTATCATGACACTGGTATGTCGGTCATGGAAATGAGCCATCGCTCTCCCGCTTACGACGCGATAATCAAGAAGGCAGAGGCTGATTTCCGGAAGGTCATGAATATTCCGGACAATTACAAGGTGCTCTTTCTTCAGGGCGGCGCCTCGACCCAGTTCGCGGCCGTTCCGCTGAACCTCATGAAGACCGGCAAGGCGGACTACATCCTCTCAGGTCAGTTCTCGACCAAGGCATACAAGGAAGCTCTCAAGTACGGCGACGCGAAGGCGGCCGCATCCTCGAAAGACGCGAACTTCTCGTTCGTGCCGGAGACCACCCGCGAGTCCTTCAGACCCGACGCGGATTACGTACATATCTGCTTCAACAACACAATCTACGGAACGAAGTTCCCGTATATTCCGGACACCGGTGATATTCCGCTTGTCGCCGATATGCCTTCCTGCTTCATGTCCGAGCCGATCGACGTGACAAAGTTCGGCGTCATCTACGCCGGCGCGCAGAAGAACATGGCTCCCGCCGGACTGACCGTCGTCATCGTCCGCGAGGATCTTCTCGGAAACGCCCGCCAGGATACGCCGTCCATGCTCGACTGGAAGCTGATGGCAGACAATGACTCGATGTACAACACCCCGCCCTGCTACCCGATCTATATCGCGGGTCTCGTCTATGAGTGGGTGCTCGGTCTCGGCGGGCTTGAGAAACTGAAAGAGATGAACCAGAAGAAGGCGGCTCTCCTCTATGATTACCTCGATTCTCAGGATTATTACATCGCGCCGGTAAAGAAGGAGTCCCGCTCGATGATGAACGTCACCTTCGTCACCGGAGTCGAAGAGCTTGACAAGAAGTTCCCGAAGGAAGCCGAGAAGGCTGGTCTCTTCAACCTGAAGGGTCACCGTTCGGTCGGCGGCATGAGAGCGTCGATATACAACGCCATGCCATACGAGGGCGTAGAAAAGCTCGTGGCGTTCATGAAGCAGTTCGCGACCGAGAACCCCAAGGCATAAAGAAAATCATCACAGGCGCCGCCGTGGCGCGCGAGAGCCGCGGCCGGCGCCGGTACACATACCGGGAAACGTTCCGGGCAACGATAAGTGGGAAAGGAATACTTACACAAGATGAAGAACATAAAGCTCCTCAATAAGATCGCGAAGTGCGGCACCGATATTTTTGACGAAAGCTATACCGTATCCGACGTCTGCGAGAAGCCGGACGCGATAATGGTCCGCTCTGCGGTCATGCACGACATGGAGTTCGGTCCGGAACTCAAGGCAATCGCCAGAGCCGGCGCCGGCGTCAACAATATCCCTCTCGACAGGTGCGCTGAGCAGGGCATCGTCGTTTTCAACACCCCGGGAGCGAACGCGAACGGCGTCAAGGAGCTCGCCATATGCGGAATGCTCCTCGCCTGCCGTGACGTTGTCGGCGGCATAAACTGGGTAAAGACGGTAAAGGACGACCCGAACGTAGCGAAGCTCATCGAGAAGGAAAAGTCGAAGTTCGCGGGCACCGAGATCAAGGGCAAGACGCTCGGAATCATCGGCCTCGGCGCGATAGGCGGACCTCTCGCGACGGCGGCCGTTCACCTCGGCATGAATGTTCTCGGCTGCGACCCGTACATTTCGGTCGACGCGGCGTGGAACATCTCACGTTCGGTCAAGAAGGTCGATACCCGCGAGGAGATATTCAAGAACGCAGATATCATCTCTGTCCACACCCCGCTGATTGACAACCCCGATCCGAAGGTCGCTACGAAGTACATGATCAACAAGGACACGATCGCGATGATGAAGGACGGCGTTATCATCCTGAACTTCGCGCGCGACGCGCTGGTCAACGACGACGATATCGAGGCGGCGCTGAAGTCCGGCAAGGTCAGACGCTATGTCACCGACTTCCCGAACGCGAGAACGGCGGGAATGGAGGGCGTCATAGCTATCCCGCACCTCGGCGCGTCGACCGAGGAGAGCGAGGACAACTGCGCAGTGATGGCGGCGAAGGAGCTCCGTGATTACCTTGAGAACGGCAATATCATGCACAGCGTCAATTTTCCGGACGTCTCGATGCCGCATAACGGCGACTGCCGCATCTGTGTGCTCCACAGAAACATCCCGAATCTGCTCTCGCAGATCACGTCGGCGATCTCCGCTGAGAACATCAATATCGAGAACATGGCGAACCGCTCGAAGAAGGATTACGCGTACACGATCGTTGAGATCACCGGCGACGTCCCGGCGGCGGTCGTCGAGAAGATCGCCGCGATTGACGGCGTCATCCGCACGAATATTATAAAGTGATGAGACCGGAGCGGAATGACGGCGGAATCAGTATTATGTGACTGTGTCTGCCGTCGTCCGGAGTGGAAGTAAGAAGAAAATAAAAATATTTCTGCAAATTTTCGGTTTGCTCTTGACATTGGGTGAATTTTATAGTATAATATTCTGGAGATAATAAGTCTCTTTTCCACTTGCGGAGGGAGGGATTGTAGTTAAATGGCAGAGGTCAGAGTCAAAGAGAATGAATCGCTCGACAGCGCTCTTCGCAGATTCAAGAAACAGTGCGCAAGATCCGGAGTTCTTTCGGAGCTCCGTAAGAGAGAGCATTACGAAAAGCCGAGCGTCAAACGCAAGAAAAAATCTGAAGCGGCAAGAAAGCGCAAGTCGAAATAATTACCCGCAAGATGTAATATGCTTCTGAAAAACCCGCGGTATCAGGTTATGCCTGTACCGCGGGGTTTTCAGTTTCCGGGTCTTATTCCAAAAAATCATCACACCGGGATAAAATATAGATAATTTTTTTGCAGGTGTTGACATACGGTCAATTCTGTGATATCATATTTATAAGACCACATTTTTTTATCGAAAAGGAGATCTGAACCGGAATGAAGAAGAATCGTATCATATCGCTCCTGCTGCTCGCGCTGATGGCGGCAACATCCTGCGGTGGGACCGGGAGCGGAACCAATGACGACACATCAGCGGACAACAGCACCAGCGCCGCTGACACGGACACCGGAACGACCGCGCCTGAGTATGTTTTCGCCGATATCGACTGCGGCGGGGACAACTTCACCGTCCTCAACGCCACGACGACATGGGGCTTCTACGCCTACATGGATTTCGAGACGCAGACCGGCGAATCACTCGACGACGCCGTGTATGAGCGCAACCGCTTCGTCGAGGAAAAATACAACATAAAGCTTGAAATCGTTGAGGACGACATCGATAAGAACTATGAGAAATACCGCTCATCCATCCTCGCCGGAGACGACACATATGACACCGCTTATATTCGCTGCGACCGCATCGCGTCCTTCATTGCCGACGGGTATCTAACGAACCTGCTTGACAACACCGGAATACAGCTCGATAAGCCGTGGTGGGATCAGACCGTTACCGAAAAATCCCTGATCGGCGACAAAAAGAAGCTGTACTTCGCGTCGAACGACTTCTCGCTTGTCGGCTTTGACGGAACTCTCTGCTGCTATTTCAACGAGGATATGCTCGACGACCTCGGGCTTGACAAGCCTTACGATCTTGTCAGACAGGGAAAATGGACAATCGACCGGCTTAAGGAATACACCTCCGCCGCCGCGAACCTGAACGGAGACACGAGCTTCAAATGGGACGAGAACGGAAACGCGATATACGGGCTCGCGTCCTATGAGGACTGCGTCAACGGGTTCATAACCGGAAGCGGCGAGAACTACATAACCGTCGACGCGAGCGGTCAGCCGAAGCTCCTCGCGAACGCCGAACACTTTTACAATGTCATCGACAAAGCGTTCTCGATAATTGGCACTGAGGGCGAGTTTCTCTTCATGAACGGCTCCGGCAACAGTCACTACGAGATGATATTCAAGAACGGCCGCTCGCTCTTCACTATAGCCGAGATAAAGGCAAGCTCCAAGTACCGTGATATGAACGCGACCTTCGGTATAGTTCCGATACCGAAATACGACGAGGCACAGGACAGATATTACAGCCACCGCACGCACGTCTGCCTGACGATGAGCATACCGGTGACAAACGCTCAGCCCGACCGCACGGGCGCGATACTTGACACCTTCGCGTACCTCAGCAACCGCGACATTCTTCCTATATACTACAACGTGAAGGTCGCTCAGAAGGGTCTCCGCAATGATGATTCCATAGAGATGCTCGGGATAATCAGCGAGAGCCGCGGCTTCGACATCGGTGAGGGCTACGGCTGGACCGAAGATCTGTCCGCGAAGGTCAACACCATGCTCGTCAGCACGAAGAAGAACAACGTCGCGTCGCTCGTTGACTCGAACAGGAGCAAGATCGAGGAATCAATAAACAAGACGCTTGAACTGATGAAATAAGTGATCTCGCAGTGTCGTCATGCCTTATCATGGCGGCACTTTTTTATGTTACTATGATGAATGTTGGAAAACCACTTGACAAATGGCAGATTGTAGGCTATAATAGAAACTGATGTGCCGGGTCATACACCGGCGCGGTAACTTCAATGGTTTTTGAAAGGATACGATCATGAATCTTTCAGGGAAAAAGATAAATTTCCTCGGCGACAGCATTACACATGGCAGCGGAACGAGCGGCGAGGACAAGCGATTCTCGAATCTCATAGCGGCGAAGACCGGCGCGATCTGCCGCAATTACGGCATCGGCGGTACGAGAATCGCGAGACAGTTCAACCGCACGATACCGGATTTTGACGACAATGACTACTGCTCGAGAGTATGCAAGATGGATCCGGACGCGGACATTGTCGTTGTTTTCGGCGGCACGAACGACTTTGGTCACGGCGACGCTCCGCTCGGCACTCCGACCGACAGGACGGACGGAACCTTCTACGGCGCTATGCACGTGCTCTGCAACCGCCTTATCGAGAGATATCCGGACGCGGCTATAGTTTTCATCACTCCCCTTCACAGATGCAATGAGGCGAGCCTGCGCGGCGACAACAAGCCGATGGATATCGGCAACCTCAAGACTTATGTCGATATCATCCGTGAGGTCACGGAGTACTACAGCCTTCCTGTGCTCGACCTCTATGCGACGAGCGGGCTTCAGCCTCTCGTTCCGGTGATAAAAGAGAAGTTCGTCCCGGACGGACTCCACCCGAACGACGCCGGACACGTTATACTCGCCGACAAGATCATCGCGTTCCTTGAGAATACGCTCTGAGTTTATTTGAACATAAATCCTCCGGATGGGCTTGCCTGTCCGGAGGAATTTTTATCCGTTAAATGTAAACAATATGTTAAAATTCGGGGGGGGGTATTGACCTTCCAGCAGCTGGAAGGTTTATAATGAATGTGTAAAATTTTTGCGGAATTTTATTTCCGACGGGAGAAAGGATGACATTCATGAAAAAAACGATAAGCTCGATGCTTCTTACCGCGATATTCCTGTCCCTGCTCGCCTCGGCGTCCTGCGGCGGCGGTAACGTTGATACCCCTGTGACCTCCGGCGCGGATACGACGTCCGGTGAGACCACCGCTGAGGAGAAGGTCGGTTATGACGACGACATTCCGGCAGATCTGAATTTCGGCGGGGAGACAATCAATGTCTTCAGCCGCGCGCATTTCCGGTTCAACGACGAGGTCACGGTCGACGAGGCGAACGGCGACGTGGTCAACGACGCGATATATGACCGCGAGATCGCCGTAGAAGATCGTCTCGGCGTGAAGATCGAGAACTTCAAGGATAACCCGGAGGCGGGGCATGGCTCCATCGACAAGATGCAGAAGATGATTCTCGCCGGCGACGACACGTACGACATTTTCACGGCGAGTATGTATCACGTGGCTCCGGCCGCAGCAAACGGCATATTCACGAACCTGTTCGACGTTGAATATATCGACACTACGAAGCCTTACTATACGCAGGACTATATAGCGAAGTCCCAGATGGGCGGAAATCTCTACGCGATAACAGGAGATATCTCGCTGTCGCTTCTCAGGTATTCGTTCGCGATGTATTTCAACAAGACGCTCGTCGACTCATACGGTCTTGAGGACCCGTACGCGCTCGTCCGTGACGGAAAGTGGACACACGACAAGCTGACATCCATGGTGACTGATATCTACTCCGACCTGAACGGCGACGGAAAGCAGGACGACGAGGACCTGTACGGTCTCGGTACAAGCAACGTCATAATCGTCGACGCGTATTGCAGCGCGTATAAAATGAACATGATGGATGTGGGAGACGATGGCTTCCCGTATTTCAGCATCGACCTTGATAAGTTCTCATCGGCGGTAGACAAGATATTTGACCTCAACTGGCAGACGAACGGTGTTCACGCGTATAAAGAGATAAGCGACAACAATGAGATGACCGACCTCTGCAACTATTTCTCGCAGGACCATCTCGTGTTCATCCACAACTGGCTCTACGCGAGCGAGACGTCGTATCTGCGCGACATGAAGTCCGACTACGGTATAATCCCGTACCCGAAGTACGACGAGAATCAGGACGGCTACTACACGTTCCAGCACGACCAGATAGGTCTGTTCACGATCCCGGTAACGTCCACGAAGAAGGACATGGCGGGAGCCGTGCTTGAGGCGATGTCCTCCGAGAGCTCGAAGACGGTTGTTCCGTCCTACTATGAGGTGGCGCTCAAGTCGAAGTACAGCCGCGACAGCGAGTCCGCGGAGATGATCGACATCATCCACAACGGGCATATGCTCGACCCCGCGTGGATATACTGCTCGTACATAGGCGACCTCGCGCAGGCGCCGAGAAACCTTATGCTCAAGGAAAAGCGCGATTTCATGTCGTTCTATGACTCAAACAAGTCGAAGTACCAGAAGAATCTCGACAAGCTCATAAAAGATTTCAAGAGCCTCGAGGAAACGAACTGAAACACGATTAACAGCAGAAAAGCCGCGCAAAGCACGGCTTTTCTGCTGTTATCTGTTAAGGAGATCCAGTGAAAGGATATTGTCTGCTTATCAGTTAGCGGAGCTGTTAGTTGTATCCTCGGCAGTGGTGCTCGGTACATACTCGTGGAGAGTTACCTTCACGTCGATGTACTGACCGTCGCGGACGACCTTGACTGTGATCTCGTCGCCGACAGAGTGCTTCTTGAGGATGGACTTTATATCGCTCGAGTAGGTGATCTGGGTATCGTCAATCGCGACGATGCGGTCGCCGGCTTTGAGATCATCGGTGTACTCGCTCGACACGATGTAGAGACCGAGGTCATTCACACGGTAGCGCATAGCGGTGTAGGCGTCCTCAATGTCGACATAGGTGATGCCGAGCATTACCTTGCCGCGGACATAGCCGTAGTTGACGAGCTCCTCGGCGACCTTGGTCGCGGTGGCTACAGGGATAGCGAAGCCGATGCCCTCGACGGAGGTGCCGGAAGAGGTGCTGGTGGACTTTGCGTTGACAATGCCGATCAGCTCGCCGTACATATTGAAGAGACCGCCGCCGGAGTTGCCGGGGTTGACAGCCGCGTTGGTCTGGATAAGGCTCATTTCTGTGCCGTCGATGTTGACGTCGCGGGAAAGTGCGCTTATGATGCCGTTCGTGACGGTGCCGCCGAGCTCGCCGAGCGGGTTGCCGACCGCCACGACCTCATCGCCGACCTCGAGCTTGTCGCTGTCACCGACGAGAGCGCACGGAAGACCGGTCGCCTCAATCTTGATGACCGCGATATCGCTGTCGGGATCGGTGCCGATCAGTTTCGCGTCGTACTGAGTGCCATCCTTGAGCGTGACCTTGATGGTGTTCGCGCCGCTGACGACGTGGTTGTTCGTGATGATCAGACCGTCGGAGCTGATGATGACTCCGCTGCCCGCGCCGGAAGTGACGTAGTTGCCGCCCCAGAAGGTGGTCGCGGTCGATACCGACTCGGTGACGATCTCAACGACGGTCGGCGTCACGGCGTCTGCGACCTGCTTGTAGGTGCCCGCGGTCTTGTTCGTGTTGTCATAGGACTGGAAGATCACGGACGGGCTGCCGGACGAGGTCGAGCCTGTGCTCATTCCGGTCGTGCCGCCGGTAGTACCGTTCGGGGTCGAGGAAGCGGTCATATGGTTCGCCGCGTAAGTACCAGCGAAAGCCGCGCCGCCGGAGAACACCATGCAGACCGCGACGAGAGCCGCGACCGCGCCGACTCCGAGACGACCCTTCGGAGCCTTCTCCTTCTTTCTGCCGGTGCCGTGCTTGTTGTCGATGTAAACGGTGTTAGGTCCGGGCTGACCGCCGTTCGGGATGCTCGAGAAGTTCGACGTGGTGTCGCTGTATCTCGAGAAGTCGGGACCACTGTGCTGCTGTGCGTTGTACTGTCCGTTGTTCTGCGCGCCGTACTGCGGTGCCTGATTCTGCGGAGCTGTGTACTGGGTGTTGTTCTGCGGAACCGCGTTCGCGGTGTTCTGATTTGCGTATTGCTCAGCGGTCGGCTGGACGTTCTGTGCCGCGCTCACCGGCGCGGTGTTTTCGGAAGACGCAGCCGGAGTGTTAAGAGCTTCGTTCTTCGATTCGGTGTTTTCGCCGTTGTTATAAAGATTGTTGTTATCCATAATATATAAACCTCCGTTTGAAATCATCTTTGGGGTGGGTTCCGGTCGTTTTCCGGTTCCCTGTAATCTCTTCTCTTGATTACGGTTATATTATAAAATACCAATGTGACGGTTATATGACGGCGCGGGAAAAGTTTATTGAAATAATTTGTTTTTTGGGTCAAGAGCCTTTCCGATCGTTTTCACGTTTCTTCCGCGGGACGAGAAACAGCAGAATTGACAGTGCCGACAGCGCCGAAACGACAGCCCACGAGCCGTACATCGGCGGATATCCGGCGGAAGAGACGAGAAAGCCGTAGACAGAGGACGAGATCCCCGCCCCGAGATATGTCGAGAAATCCATCATTCCGCTGACCGTCGCGACCCTCCCCTGCGGGACGAAGCGTATCGGGTATATCGACAGCAGAGAGGTGTTTATGACCGACACCGCCGCGTAAACAAGCCCGAGGCAAACCATAGCCGCGACCGGCGACGCCACTCCGAAGCACAGCGGTACGGAAGACGCGAGGCATATCACGAACCCGAAAAGGCTCGCGATATGCTCTTTCTGTCCTGTGAGCCTGTAGACGAGCGGGTAGAGCATCCGCCCGACGAATCCGACAGCCGGAATGAATATCACGAAATAGGATGCTTTCGTGAGGTCAATGTCATACGCCGCGATGAAATATTTTGTCATCCACACGGTGATGTTGTCCTTCATTATTCCGTGTGCGAACGCGTAGGCAACCACGGCGAGCATATCCGGACGGCGCAGCAGAGAGACGAGCGGAGCCTGTGACACGGGTTGCGCGCTTTTATCCGTTTCGGTTGTCCCGATACCGGTGCGGCCGAGCAGTATGAGCACCGCCGCGCCGAGCAGCAGGTTTATCCCGCCTGGGATGATGAAAGCGAAGCGGGTTCCATAGTGTACGATCAGAGCCGTGTTGACGACGATCCCGACGATGTTCCCCGCCGCGACCGACGTCACCATCAGCGAGGTTATCTTTCCGGCGCGCTCCCCGTCGTACATAGCGGCGACGACGCGGAGTATCGGGCTCCAGAGCATCGACTGCGCAAAGGCGTTGAGGCTCCATAATACGAGCATCCCCGAAAACGGCGGCAGAGCCGAGAACACAATATTTGCCGCGCCGGACAGCAGCAGCCCGGCGCAGATCATCGTCCGCGGCGGAAGCCTGTCGCTGAGCCATCCGTTGAAGAGCCGCCCGAGCGCGTAAACGACGAGAAAAGCACCGCCGAGTATGCCGTACTCCACGTCGGTGAGGATTCCGGCGCCGGTCAGCGCGTCTGACGGCATCGAGAGGTTCAGCCGCGCCATATAGATCGCGGTGTATGATATGTAGAGAAGAACGCAGACGGCGCTCCTCACACGGTTTGATATTTTCATTAAAAGATAATTGGCACCGCGCTGTGCGGGATGCCGCTCCTTTCGTTTTTACCGTTTCGCGCGTCGTATTGTCGACTCAATGAGCTCATGGCTCTTCTTGTAGCGTCCGAGCGCCTTTTTGTAATCCTTCGCGGATATCGAGACGGTCAGGGCGTCGATCATCGACAAGTGCGCTATTCGCGATGAGATCGCCTCTATCGGGTACTGTATCTCGTCCGACCATAATTCTATAGGATAATCCGCGGCGCGGCAAATCTGGCTGTCCGGAATGCCGGTTATCGCGACAGTCGTGGCTCCCTGTGTCTTCGCGAGAGAGAGGGCGTCGATCGTCGCAGTCGTTCTGCCGGAGTTCGATATCCCGACGGCGACGTCACCTGGGCGTATGTTCAGCGTCGACACCTTCATCGCCGCGATATCGGTGACTGCGAGAGCGTACATACCGAGGCTCATGAGCCGGTATTGAAGTTCATTAGCGAAGACGGCGGAGGTCCCGATGCCGTAGACATAGATGTGCTCCGCCGAGGCGAGCGCGTCGACCGTCTTGACGTATATGTCGCGGTCGAGCTTTTCCGCGGTGTCGTGGAGGGTCTTTATGTTCGCGGCGAAGATTTTGTCGAGGATATCGTTTGGCGTGTCGTCCGGGTCGATATACGGGGCGTAGTTCAGCTGCTTGTTCTTTGAGAGCTCGGACGTGAGCGCGATCTTCAGCTCGGCGTAGCCCTCGAAGCCGAGACTCTTCGCGCAGCGGACAACGGCGGACTTCGCGACCCCGACGTTCTTCGCGAGATCCGCGATAGGCATGAGGACAACCTCCTCGCCGTTTTCCAGTATATAGTCCGCGACCCGGCGCTCCACGGCGGTCAGGGTAGGGTAGGTCTGGCGGATGGTTGAGAGACAGGATTTGCTGAGCATTTTTTATGGACTCCTTTTCAGTTTCCGAATCCGGTAAATTATCTGGAATTAAATTTTACACATTTTATATACGTATAGAATATTATACTACATAAAACGCGATCTGTCAAGAGATGATCCGCAGTTTGATTCCGATGAATTTTCGGCATATGACGTATGTCCGCTTATTGTGCGGAAATATCAAAAATATGTCGAAAAATTATATATAATATTGATATATGTGTTTCATGGCGCTATAATAAACATTGGTTAAGTTCCGCGGGGCGTTGTATTAACGCGGGACAGCGCCGATAAAAGAAAAAAGGAAAGAGGACACCAAAATGAAAAGCCGGAGAATTACAGCCGCGCTTCTGCTCGCGGCCTGCGGCGCGGGCAGATGTTCGCCGACGAAACCATGCTCTTCGCTCAGACATGGTTCAGACACGCCGAGATCTTCCGCGATATGGACAATGATTACGGTATGGTCTGTATGCCGAAGTTTCTTGAGTCGAGTGACTACATGACACTAGTCTATGACGGAACGACCGTGTTCGTGCCCCGATCACATCCCGGTAGAGCGACAAGATCGGCGCTGTCTGCGAGACTATGGCTTTCCGGAGCTACAAGACCGTTATTTCCGCTTACTGCGAGACAGCGTTGAAGGTCAAGTATTCGCGCGACGACCAGACGGCTCAGATGCTCGATCTTATCAACGCGTCCGCGACGAGAAACTTCGGTTATGTCTGTTTCGCGTCTATCGCGGGACTTGAGAAGGTAATTGAGGCTTATAAGAGCTGAACCCATATAACCACAGAGACTGACGCGCTGCGCGCCGCTCTCTTTTTTCTCCGAATTTACAGAAACCTCTTGAAAATGCTCCGGATGTGTGGTATGATAAATTATATCAAAAATAACAGGAGAACCCGTAAATGAAAGTACTCGTAGTAAACGCCGGAAGCTCATCGCTGAAGTATCAGCTCTTCGACACGTCGACGATGTGTGTCGACGCGAAGGGAATATGTGAGCGCATCGGCATCGACGGAAAGATAACCCACAAAATGCCCGGCCGCCCGGATTATAAGGCGGATATTCCGATGTGTGATCACACCGAGGCGACACGCGTTCTGATAAAGACGCTCACCTCGCCGGAGGTCGGCTGTATAGGCGACATGAGCGAAATCGAGGCTGTCGGACACCGCATCGTCCACGGAGGGGCGTATTTCTCCGAGTCGGTGCTCGTTACGCCGGAGGTCGTCTCGAAGCTCGGGCTCTGCCGCGACCTCGCGCCGCTCCACACTGGGGCACATCTTATGGGTCTGAAGGGAATCACCGACGCGATGCCGGGGACGCCGCAGGTTCTCGTTTTCGATACGGCGTTCCATCAGACGATGCCGGACTACGCGTGGATGTATCCGATACCGTACGAAATGTACGAAAAGTACGCGATCAGGCGCTACGGCGCGCACGGGACCTCGCACCGCTATGTCTCGGGCGAGATGTGCCGCGTACTCGGACGTACCGAGGGGACGAAGATCGTCACCTGCCACCTCGGCAACGGCTCGTCGATTTCCGCCGTTAAGGACGGAAAGGTGATCGACACGTCGATGGGCTTCACTCCGCTTGACGGAATCGAGATGGGAACGCGCTGCGGCTCGATCGATCCCGCGATTGTCACGTTCATCATGGAGCACGAGGGCTTCACGCCGAACGAGATGAGCGAGTTCATGAACAAAAAGTGCGGACTTCTCGGCGTTTCGGGGCTATCTCCGGACTGCCGCGACCTCGGAGACGCTGTCGCGAAGGGTAACAAGCGGGCAAAGCTCGCCGTGGATATCCTCGCGTACCAGATAAAGAAGTACATAGGCGGATACGCCGCCGCGATGAACGGTCTCGACGCCGTCGTATTCACCGCGGGCATCGGTGAGAACCGCGACGAGATACGCGCCGCCGCCTGCGCGGGTCTTGACTGGCTCGGTATAAAGCTCGATCCGGAGATCAACGCGAAGACGCGCCTCCAGTCGGACAATGTCCGCATCTCCGCGCCGGATTCGAAGGTCGCCGTCTGGGTCATCCCGACGAACGAGGAGCTCGTCATCGCGCGGGATACCGAACGTCTCGTGAAGGCGGCAAAATGAAAAAGATCATTGCAGCGCTGGTCGCCGCGCTGATTCTTTCGGCACCGGTATCCGCCGATACCGGGAGCGCGGAAACGACAACGCCGCCCGCGAGCGAGACTCTGGCAGTCGACGGCGGGGATACTGACAAAGAGGTGTCGGCGGAGAAACGGCTCGGCGGGGTTCTGCTCGTCTCGAGCGTTTGCGGTGCGATGGTCATCGCCGCGCTCATCTGGCGCGGGAGAGACAAGACGAAATATCTGTGAGGAATGATATAATGAAAAACTGCTTCTATCCCGCGGACATACTGCTTCCGGAGTTCCGGAAGGATCCCGCGGCAATGAAAAAATGGGCGTGCATAGCCTGTGACCAGTACACGTCGGAGCCGGAATACTGGGAGGACGCGGAGAGGATCGTCGGTGACGCCCCGTCGGCGCTCAGGCTCATCCTTCCCGAGATATACCTCGAAAAGACCGACGAAAAAGTACCTCAGATAAATTCCGCGATGGAAAAGTATCTTGGCGGCGTATTCGAGGAGCATAAGGACAGCATGATTTACCTCGAGCGCACGCTTAAGAGCGGAAAAGTCCGCCGCGGGCTGATCGGAAAAATCGACCTTGAACATTACGACTACACAAAGGGCGCGAAGTCGCTCGTCCGCGCGACCGAGGGGACCGTGCTTGAACGTATCCCGCCGCGCGTCAGAATCCGTGAGGCGGCGCCTGTGGAGCTTCCGCATATAATGATCCTTATCGACGACCCCGCCCGCACGGTGATCGAGCCGCTTTCCGGCGTCTGCCACGATATCGCGTATGATTTCGACCTCATGAAAAACGGCGGGCACGTGAAGGGCGCTTTCGTTCCGGACGACGAAAAGAACCGCGTCATGGAAGCGCTTGACGCTCTCGCTGTCGGGGAATCTCCGCTCCTGTTTGCTGTCGGCGACGGAAACCACTCGCTCGCGACCGCGAAAGCCTGCTGGGAGAAGCTGAAGCCGACGCTTACCGAGGCGGAGAGGGCTGTCCATCCCGCCAGATACGCGCTCTGCGAGATTGTGAACATCCACGACGAGGCGCTTGAGTTCGAGCCTATCTACCGGGTTGTGTTCGGCGTCGACGCGGCGGAGCTGATATCTGAGCTTCACGCTTTTGCCGGAAGCCTGCCTGACAGCGGTATACCCGTACAGGAGATCACCTGTGTCAGCGCCGCCGGGGAAGAGAAAGTAGTGTTCGGATCACCGACGTCCTTTCTTCCGGTCGGAACTCTGCAAAAGTTCCTTGACGGGTATATCGCGGCGCATCCCGGCGCGAAGATCGATTACATCCACGGCGAGGGTTCGGCGAGAAAGCTCGCGGGAACAGACGGCGCCGTCGGATTCCTGTTCCGCGGGATGGAGAAGTCCGAGCTTTTCCCGACGGTCGTCGCTGACGGCGCTCTGCCGCGCAAGACCTTCTCAATGGGCGAGGCGGACGACAAGCGCTTCTACATCGAGGCGCGCAGAATAAAGTGATCTTCGGGAGATTGCAATATGAGAAGCGGATTTATCCCTTATGTATTTGAAACATCGTCGCCGGAATCCGTCGGCATAGACCCGGCGTCGATACGTGATTTCAACGAGCGTCTGCGCGCGGAGGGTATTCTCTGTCACGGATATATGCTGTACCGTCACGGAAAGCTCGCCGCGTCGTCAGTCGCGCCGCCGTACCGCATGAGCGACAAGCGGCACGTCTACTCGGTCAGCAAGAGCTTCACGTCGACCGCGATAGGCATTGCCGTGTCGGAGGGGCTTCTTACGGTCGAGGACAGAATAATCGATATTTTCCCGGAGCTTGCGCCGGAGAACGTGTCGCCGAACCTCGCGG
>URCP01000031.1 GCA_900546315.1 uncultured Eubacteriales bacterium | reverse complement strand
AAGCGTCATATTCTTGAATGTAATAGTATCACAACCGTCAAAGCTGTAATCGTCATTATACTCTGTTCCAAATTTCAACGGATCGGGAATTGTAGCGCCAATCCCCCATAAGGTTTTTCCGGTTCCCGCGCCTTCAAATGTCAGACTTTTTTTCGGTGATGATTTACCATATGTGGTAAATCTGCCTTCACTGAGCTTTATTGTTGCGCCATCTTCAGCTTCATTAATTGCCGCCTCAAGTGTCGTATACCCAGTCTCTCCAATCCAAACGACACAGGCTCCGCTTTCCGCTCCGCCTTCACCGCTTTCCTCCCCATCAGCCAATACCCCGACAGGAAGTACCGAGAAAATCATCGCAATGCACATAACCAGAGCGAAGATTTTCGACTTGCATAGTTTTCCCATTGTCAAAATTCCTTTCAAAAATAAATTCCGTCCGCGACGGTTTCACTCTGAGGTCATCACTTTATCGCTATGTATATTATAACGCTAATATTTGAATATTTATACTTATATTCATGTCTTTTCATGTATTAAATGTTTCGTTTTGCCAAATTTATGTCTTAATTATTACCAACCGTATATGTATTATCAATATAAGTATTGCCAACAATACAAGTGTTATGACATGGAATGGCTGATTTACGGACATCTGTCAGCAAAAAAAAGACGCCGTCACCCTGACAGCGCCTTGATTTTATTTGGCTTTGCTCTTTCCGAGATAGGCTTCCTTGACCGACTCGTCGGCGAGAAGCTCCGCTCCGGTGCCCTCCATCGTGAGCCTTCCGGTTTCGAGGACATACGCCTTGTCGGCGGTCTGGAGCGCCATGTTCGCGTTCTGCTCGTTGAGGAGCACGGTTATTCCGCGACGGTTTATCTCGCGGATTATCCCGAATATGCTCTGAACGATGAGCGGCGCGAGCCCGAGCGACGGCTCGTCCATCATGATCAGCTTCGGCTTCGACATGAGCGCGCGCCCGACCGCGAGCATCTGCTGCTCGCCGCCAGAGAGCGTTCCGGCAAGCTGCCACTCGCGCTCCTTAAGTCTCGGGAACAGCCCGTATACAGTCGCGAAGTCCGCGCTCAGGTCGTCGCGTCTCAGATACGCTCCTATCTTGAGGTTCTCCTTGACGGTCAGGTTCGGGAAAACGTGACGCCCCTCGGGGACAAGCACGATGCCCGCCTTGACTATCTTATCCGGAGATTTTCCGGTAATGTCCTCGCCGTTGTAGAGTATCCGTCCGGTCTTCGGTCTGACGATTCCGGAGACGGTCTTCAGTATCGTCGATTTGCCCGCGCCGTTCGCGCCGATCAGCGTGACGATCTTCCCCTCCGGGACGGTAAGGGTGACGCCCTTGACCGCCTCGATGCCGCCGTAGGACACCTTGAGGTCGTGTATCTCGAGTATGTTCTTCTCTTCAGTCAACTTTGCTCACCCCCAGATACGCGTCGATGACCTTCTGGTCGGACTGCACCTCGGCGGGAGTTCCGCTCGAGATCATGTGTCCGAAATCTATAACGTATATCCTGTCGGATATGTCCATGACGAGGTTCATGTGGTGCTCGATGAGAAATATCGTCATCCCGAACTCATCCCGCACACGGCGGATGAACGCGGTCAGCTCCTCGGTCTCCTGCGGGTTCATTCCCGCCGCGGGCTCGTCGAGAAGCAAAAGCTTCGGCTCGGTCGCGAGGGCGCGCGCTATCTCGAGGTGGCGCTGCTTGCCGTAAGGCAGGTTTGTGCTCATCTCATCCTTCACATCCCAGAGACCTATCAGTCGAAGGAGATTTTCGGTCTCCTCGCGCATCTTCGCCTCCTCCTTATGATTCAGCTGAAAGGCGGCGGAAAAGATGTTGGACGTGCGCCTCAGGTGCTTTGCCGTGAGGACGTTGTCGAACACGGTCATGCCCTTGAAAAGACGGATATTCTGGAATGTACGCGCCATTCCCTGCTTCGTTATCTCGTCGGGGGTCAAAGCGACCTGACGCGTGTATTTTCCGTTGTTCTTGCCGGCGTAGAGCTTCTTCATCTTTCCGGTCGGATAACCGGCGGAGATGAGATTTCCGCAGAACTCTATCTCGCCGTTCGTCGGGTGATAGACGCCGGTTATGACGTTGAACGCCGTCGTCTTTCCGGCGCCGTTCGGACCGATGAGTGAGACGATCTCACCCTCGTTTATCTTCATCGAGAGGTTGTCGACCGCGACGACGCCACCGAACTGCATCGTGACGTCGCGCACGGATAATACGTTATTTGCCATCTTTCTCACCGTCCTTTTTCTTCCGCTTGAAGAGCGAGAAGAAGTGATCCCACGACAGCTCGCGGTTGCCCATCAGTCCGTTCTTGAAGAACAGCACGACCACCATCAGTATGACCGAGAAGACGACCATCCTGAAGCCGGTGCGCAGCAGCGGCACCTTGAACGAGCCTATATAAGTCTCCTGATCGAGGAACCTGAGCCACCACTCGCGCGCGGAGATGACGATAAACGCCGAAATGACGCTTCCGGTGATAGACGACATACCGCCTATAACCACGATGAGCAGGATGAAATAAGTTATCGCGATAGTGAATGTAGTAGAGGAAACCGCGCCGGTGAACATCGTCATCAGCGCCCCGCCGATACCGGCGAAGAAGGAGCTTATGACAAACGAGAGCAGCTTTGTCTTCGAGAGATTGATACCCATCGACTCAGCAGCGATCTCGTCGTCGCGCACAGCCTTGAACGCTCGACCATAAGTCGAACGCATGATAAGAGCAATGATGGCGATGCAGATTCCGCTGACGATGAACGGCACGAAGAAATTCGAGAATCCGGGGATCTTTGTGAGACCCATAGAACCGTTGGTTATCCGGTTCATCGGCTTCGACGCGACGACGATACGCACAACCTCGGCGAAACCGAGGGTGGCGATAGCGAAATAGTCGCTCTTGAGCCTCAGCATCGGCATGCCGATGAGGAACGCGAACAGCGCCGATACCGCACCCGCGATGATGAGCGCGACAAACCACGGCAGCTCGACATTTTTAAGAACATCGGTGACACCAAAAAGATAGTAGACGCCGGCTTTAGAGTTAACCGGAATCGTCAGCACGGCGAAGGTATAAGCACCGAGCGTCATGAACCCCGCCTGACCGAGCGAGAACAGCCCGGTAAAACCGTTAAGAAGGTTCATAGTGACGGCGAGCAGCGCGTAAATCGCGCCCATCTGGAGCACCTTGTAAAGCATCGACGTCGGAGAAGCGACAGTCCCGACGAGTATCAGCGCGACGACGATGACGCCAGCGAGTCCGAGAGACAGTCCTAGATTTCTTTTGTTTATCTTTTTCATCAGACCTTCTCCTCCAGCTTCTCGCCGAACAGTCCGGTAGGACGTATGAACAGCACGAGTATCAGCACGACGAACGTGAAGACGTCGCTGAACTCGGACAGCGGGCTGAATTTTATAAATGTCTCGCAGATACCGATAAGGAACCCGCCGAGCAGTGCTCCCGGTATCGACCCGATACCGCCGAACACCGCCGCCACAAAGCACTTAAGTCCCGGAAGCGAGCCGACAAGCGGATAGACCGTCGCGCGCGGTGTGAAATAAAGCACCGAACCGACCGCGGCAAGCGCGCAGCCGATCACGAAAGTCGCGCTGATGACATTATTTATGCGGATACCCATCAGCTGAGCTGCGCTGAAATCCTTAGACACGGCGCGCATCGCCATGCCGATCTTCGTCTTATTGACAAGGACTATCAGAACGAGCACAAGCAGCACGGTCACGATAGGCGTTATGAAAGTACACAGGGATGTGGAAACCGACCCGAGAGTTATCTTTCTGTTGAGTATCTCAATCGACGGATACGACTTCGGCAGCGCGGAGAACAGGTAGGTCGCCATATTTTCGAGAAAATACGACACACCGATAGCGGAGATCATAATGGACATTCTCGGAGCCGATCTGAGTGGCTTGTAGGCTATCTGGTCGATAACCACGCCGAGCAGCGCGGTCGCGACGATGACCATCGGTATCGCGACATACCACGGTATCATGAGATTGACCATAAAAAATATCATGAAGTATCCCGCCATCATGAAAATATCGCCGTGCGCGAAATTTATGAGGCGGAGAATACCGTACACCATCGTGTACCCGATAGCGATAAGCGCGTAGCTCGAGCCTATCGAAATACCGGTCAGGCAGTTTTGCAGAAATTCTGTCATTGGTAACAATGCCTTTCGTTAGCTTTGCCGCGGGAGACAAAAGATCCCGTGAAAAATAAAAACCGTAATTACCACCGAATACGACTCTATTTTCGGAAATACTTCCTGAAATCAGGGAATATTTCCGAAAATATTCGTTTTCGACATTCACTTAAAAATGTTCGGCGAGAGGACGAGGTCCCCCCGCCGAAGCATCGTTGCTTGACGTCCAAGTTAAATTATGCCGTCTGACAACTCAGTTAGCTGCGTTGAAGGAGCCGTCGGTCTTCTGAGTACCGAGGAACTTGAACGCGCCGTCCGCCATCTCCTTGATGAACGCGGTATCCTTCTTGGCGTCTCCGTTCTCGTCGAAGGAGATGCTGCCGGTGACGCCGGTGAAGCTTACGGTCTTCAGGGCGTCGCGGATTGCGACAGAGTTGACGTTTGCCGGATCGACCTTCTTAAGAGCCTCGACGAGGGTCATGTAAGCGTCGTATCCGAGAGCCGAGACAGCCGCGACAACGTCGTTGCCGCCGTTGAGAGTGAGGTTTGCGCTGTCAGAGTTCAGGAACTCCTTGTAGCCCTTGACGAACTCAGCGGCGCCGGAGTCGTTCTCATCGAAGAAAGTGGAGAGATAGACGTTCGTCGCGTTATCCTTGCCCGCGTTGTCGATGATGGTCTGGTTCTCCCATGTGTCGCCCGCCATGATAGCGCAGTCAAGACCTGCCTCACGCGCCTGCTTGATGAAGAGGGACGCGGTCTGGATGGAGGACGGAACGAACACGACATCCGGGTTTGCGGCCTTAGCCGCGGTTATGTAAGCGTTGAAGTCGGACTCGTTGGTGTTGAATGTAGACTGACCGACGACCTCTCCCTTATAAGCCTGCATGAAGTAGTTTGCGAGTCCGGTCGAGTAGTCGTCGCCGTTCTGATATATCACGTAAGCCTTCTGGCAGCCCTTGGTGGCGTAAGCGTAGTTCGCCATGACGGTGCCCTGGAACGGATCGAGGAAGCATACGCGGAAATAGAAATCATTTCCAAGAGTGACCTGCGGGTTGGTGCAGGAGCATCCGATAGCCGGAACGCCCGCACTCTCAAACGTAGCGCCTGCCGCGATCGAAACGCCGGAGCCGTACGAGCCGAGGACAGCGACGACGCCGGAAGTTATCAGCTGGGACGCAGCAGTGACGGCAGCGGTCTTATCCGACTGGTTGTCGACCTCAACGAGCTCGATCTTATATTCCTTGTCGCCGATAGTGACGGACGGAACCTGCTTGTTCGCGTAACGGATACCGAGGACCTCCTGGGATCCGCCGCCGCCGTTCTCACCGGTGACAGGCTCGAAAACGCCGACCTTGATGGTATCTCCCTCGACGGCTATTCCGTCGGGAGTCTTCTTAGCGGAGCCGCAGCCGACGAGACAGCCGGCAGTCATGAGCGCCGCAAGCGCGAGAGAAAGAAACTTTTTCATGCTAATGACCTCCAATTGAAATGGATGTTAATGTACGGAATCCGGGACGCATTATGAACGCGCGGTTGACTTTTCCGCCGCGATTGTGAACGTCCGCCATCGGAACCGCTCACCCTTCCCGTTTTCTTACATACTATTATACACCTTTTTTCGCGTTTGTCAATAGGCAAATCGCATAATTTACATTTTTTCTTTTGCAAACTTGCATTTCGCGTTCCGGAATCCGTCATCAATATTTCAGTTACAACCGTAAAAACTCCGCAGAAAGGCGCTTTTGCAGGTATCGCTTTACTCCGTTTGCGCTTTTATCCGTTGAAGAACTTGCAGGAGATGACATTGATTACGTCGATATGTAAAAATTATGAATCACATCCCGATATTATGCCGTCGCATTGCACATTTCAACCTGTAGTTGACAGGCATATCACAAAATAACGGCGTCCCGGGCGGAATAACCTCCGCCCGGGACGCCGCCGTATTTATTTCAGCGTCAGAACTTTCCGCCTCCGCCGCCGTGGGTCGTGCCCGACGACGAGGTATGCGTGCTGCTTCCGCCCGAGCTGCTCTCGGGCTCCGGCTTCGCGGTTCTCGAAACCGAGGAATACAGGAACATATCCCTGCTCGACGCGACCCTCAGGCTTCCGTCGCGCACGTAGCTGTCCGCCCTGAACTTCGGGCGCACGCTCCTGAGCCGCCCCTTCATCCCGGCGACCGTGATTCCCGAAATGATCATACCGACAATGAACGCGATGACAAACCACAGCGGAGACAGAGGAATATCCGAATCGTCATAGGACGACGTCCCGTTCCGCGCGTCGTCGACGTATATGTCCGTCCACGAAATGAACTCGTTGAACGCCTCGTAATAGTCGCCCGAGGACAGATACGGCTGTATCTGCTCCTTCAGATAGTCAATATTCCGGTCGGTGAACGCCTTTATGCCGTATCCGCAGGTGGAAATCCAGTAATCCCTCTCCTCCATGCTGATGAGCAGGAGAACGCCGTCATGATCCGCGCCATACCCGAATCCGCCGTAATCGTAATAGTCGTCCGCGCACTCCATAGCCGAGTCATAATCCCCGAGGCTCTCAAGCGTAACGATGACGACGTCGAACTTCTGCCTGACGCTGATCTCGTCGAGCGCGGATAGGATATTCTCACGCTGCCCGTCGTCAAGAAGCCCCGCCGAATCCGACAGTCTCGAATACTCACTCTGAAACCCGTCCTCAGCCATGACCGGGATGATAACAAGCGACGCCAGAACGAAAAGCATCGCCGCAAACGATAAAAATCTCTTCACAACGTCACCCCCTCATATAAGCCCGACAGCGCGGAGAATCAGCAGAAGCAGACTCCCGATACCGCCAAGTATCGCCGTCAGCCCCCAGAACCACCGTCTCGCGGCGCCCTTATCCACCGGCAGGTCGCCGACGAACTTTCCGGTCTGCCCGTTCATGGCGAACGTATACTTCTGCCCGTTCCAAGTAGTGTTAAGTAACCAAACCGGATAAAGCGCGTACTTCACCACGCCGTTTTTCAGCCGGATAGAACTGCTCTCCGGAGTAAGCGTAGAATACCCCTCGCAGGTATCCCTGAACGCCTCCGCCGTAGAATTCTTCACGCGCTCATTAGCCCTCTCCACGCTGTCCTCTGCCGAAACGTCATACTTATCCGCCAGATACCCCGCAAGATAAGCCGTCTGAAAATCCACCGCCTCAGAAAAATCATAAGGCTCAATCGACTCCATAAGCTCATCCGGCATCTTAGTCGACCCATCCACCGGCACATGATCGAACCCTATAGTCCCCGACCTGAACACCGAAAAATAACTCGTTTCGACATAATCATACCTGCTGTCGCTCCAGGCACGAGTCCGCGTCCCGCGATACCGTATACTCGCGTCCGCGTCCGAATCAAACAGCCAGAACGGTACATAAACACCCTTTATCTCATCAATATGATTCTGATCCCTGAACACCTTAGGCAGCAGCGTTTTACCCGAAATATGCCTCTCAAGCCCCGCCTTAGCCGCCTTCTTATCAAGCTTGAACGGAATCACATAATCCGGTCTCAGCGTCCCCGCAAACGTATCCATGACAACCACCGGATTCCCACAGAACGGACAAGAAGTAGCGCCGGTATTCTCATCCCCGATAATCTCCCCGCCGCAAGACTTACAAACATAACTCCGAAGCCCCGAAGCCTCCGTGGAATCAAACTCCCGTCCCCCGTCAGTCTTCCACTCCATCTCATCCGGAACCTGACACTTCAGCTCCTCGTCATACCCGACAAGCGTCTCAACATCAAACTCCGTATCGCAATAAGGACACTTCATCTTCTGCGTCCCACTGTCAAACTCAATAGCCCCGCCGCAGCAAGGACACTTATACTCCTGTAACGCCGCCATATTTCCTCCTATGCCTTAGTTATGCGGGGGGAAGAAAGGACCTTTGAAAAGGTCCTTCCTTCCCCCCGCGCCCCCCATCCATCCCTAAACTTTCATACAAATTATATTGCACGGCTCTACGATAAACCTATGCAACCACCATGTCAAAGCTTACTGAGCGTCGTTCGAATCGAAACGGTCGCCGCACTCAGGGCAGAACTTCGGCGGGTTCGTCGGGTCCTCCGGCGTCCAGCCGCACTTATCGCACTTATAAACCCTCTTCGCCTCCGGACGCTTCGCTCCGCACTCAGAACAGAACTTACCCTTATTCACCGCGCCGCACGAACAAGTCCACGTATCATCAACCGGTCTCGGCGCCCCACACTCAGGGCAGAACTTCCCGGTAGCCACCGTGCCGCACGAACACTTCCAAGAGCCAGCCGGAACTTTCGCGGCTTGTGCCTGCTGCGTATTCTGCTGAGCCTGCTGCTTCTGCCCCATAGCGAACAGATCCTGCGCATTCACTCCGCCCGCGCCCTGAGCCATACCCATGCCCATGAACCCGGTCATAGCCCCCGCGCTGTTAGAAGCCGCCGCCTTCATAGCGTCCGCCTGACTGCCGACCAGAGTCGCCGCCGCCATAGTAGGATCGCGAAACATAGCGTTCTTCTGCGCCGTCTTGATCAGCTCCTGATCCTCCTCCGGAAGAGTAACCGACCCGAGCGCGATACTGACAACACGAAGTCCGCGGAGCTTCCCCCACTTCTCGGACAACGTCTCATTCATAGCGCTCTCAAGCTCAGTCGTATGCGTAACGATCTGATTCGGCCTCATCTCCATCGCGGAAAGCTTCCCGAGCGCCGGCTGAAGCGCCGAAATGAACTCGCTCTTAAGAGTCGAGTCAAGCTCCGATCTGTCATACTCACTCTTCACGTTCCCGCACACGTTCGTATAGAACAGTATCGGGTCCACAATCTTATACGAATAAACACCCGAGCAGCGTATCGAAACGTCGATATCCATCCCGATTCTCGAGTCAACGACCCTGAACGGCACCGGATTCGGCGTGCCGAACTTATTGTCGAGCAGCTCCTTAGTGTTGAAATAATAGATCCTCTGATCCTTCCCCGTATCGCCGCCGTAAGTAAAGCGCTTGCCGATCGTCTTGAAGGTATTGATTATCGACTCCCCAAGGTTCCCCGCGAAGATCGACGGCTCGGTCGAGCTGTCCCACGTGAACTCGCCCGGCTCGGAGCACGCCTCGACGACCTTTCCCTGCTCGACGATGATCATGCACTGACCGTCGGCGACGGCGATGCCGGAACCGTTCGATATTATGTTGTCCTCACCGCGCGTGTTGGATGAGCGTCCGCCCGTCCTCTTCTGTCCCTTGACGACAAGAATCTCCTTGTCCATTGCGTCGCAGTAGAAAAATTCCTTCCACTGATCGGCGAGCGTTCCGCCGACGGCGCCGAGTCCTGCCCTGATAAGTCCCATTTTTCCTGACTCCTTTCAGAAATCACAATATAAATCACAATATAATAAATGATATCGACCGGACGCCGGAGATAGTACCGCGTCCCTTATGTCCAATAATAGCACATATCCGGAATTTTTTCAAGTGAAAACATGAATTTTTATATGTTCATAATGTAAATTCTCATTTTCCGCCGAAAATCACAAAAAAGCCCGCCGCCGGAGATAATCCGACGACGGAACGTTGTTTTTATACCTTCTCACGGAACATCATAAAGAAGCTGACCGCGAGCGACGCGCAGCAGATGAGAATCGATCTGTCCCCGAGCGTCGCGACAGCCGCGCTGCCTATCCCCGCGCCGATCGCGAAGACCAGTATCACCGAGAAATATGTCGCCGCCTTGTGGAGCGCCGCCTTGTTCCCGGTTCTGGCGAACTCGCAGAAGGACTCGGTTCCGGAGCGCATATTGCCTATGCACATCGTGCTGGCGTAAGCGTGCCCGCGGACCTTGTGGAAGGTCTGCACCTGCATCGCGCAGACGAACGAGACGAGCGCGTTCGCGAGCGGGTCGACGCTGTGCGGAAGGAACCCGACCGCGAAAAGTATCACGATCTCTACGGCGAGGATTATCTGTCTCCAGTGTATCTTCTCGCATTTCCTGAGTCTCACGTGTATAAGCTCCGCGACCGCCGTTCCGATGAGGAACGAGCAGACCGGGATGAGATATTTCAGGACGGTTCCCCATTCGCTTCTGAAGAACGCGGTGCTCATCAGGACGATGTTACCGGTCTGGGCGTTCGCGAAGACCTCTCCGCGGCAGAAGTATGTGTACGCGTCCTGGAATCCGCCGGAGAGAATTATGAACGCCGCGGTGCGGAAGGTGTCGGACATCTGCCGTCCGGAGGTTTTTTCTGCCGTCATGCTGCCGGCTCCTTTCGGGAAAACGCTGAGAGGCTTGTCCATCCGAGCTCACCTCAGTTCCTGTCGTCCTTCTTTTTACCGGACGGAATGCTGAACACGAAGAGCGCGTATGACAGCATAAAACCGAGCGCACAGAGAATGAATACCGCTGTGTTTCCACCGGCGGCAATCTTTCCCGCCTCGGCGAAGACGAACCCGACGCCCATAGCGGCGGAAATGACCCGGAGCGTCTTCCTGTCGGTGAGCTTTCCGCTGACAAACCCGAGCAGAAGGGCAAAGACCCCGGCGTCGAACATAATCGTCATAAGTATTTCAAGTGTGCTTTTCATAATATCTACTCCAATCGTATGATCATTAAGTATTGTTTCCTGACTGCGTTAATATTATAACACATCCGCCGTCATATGTAAAATCCTTATTTTATATCCCATCCATATCAGAATGACATTGCAGAAAAAAGGGCACGGAACCATCCGTACCCTTGTATTGTTTGATATTCAATTCAGTCTCTCGACTCTCGAGTCGCTCTCAATCGGAAAAGTGACAAGACCGGTGCCGTCGAGCTTTTCGCGACGCATATCCACGGCGTAGGTGCAGAGCCCGTCGTATGTGCGGTAATAGTAAATCCCCTTGTCCGCGTTGACGCAGCTCGTGTAGATCGTGTATTCGCACTCGCCGCCGTCGAGCTCACAGAGACCTTTCTGCTGTTCGACCGAGCCGAGGATGTGGAAGAACTGGCTGACGCCCGCCTCCTCGGTGTACGCGCTCTTCGAGTTTGCCCGGACGAAGGCGGCGCGCGCGAACCTCGACATCGACGTGAGGTCGCCCGGAAGACCGATTCCGCCCATTCCTCGGCTGTTCAGCGTCAGCGGCATACCGGAGCGGTTCACGGCGGGCTTCGGCGTCAGATTCGCGTAACTGTTCATCATTGCCGCCTGCACCGGAAATTCCGGCTCGTTCGTCAGCACGCCGAACTGATTGTCATAAATGTGGAGCCCGTCTTTCGTCGACTCGACAACGATGCAGTCGTTCCTGTCCGCGATGAGCCAGTGAAGCTTCGCCGACGGAAGCTCGGGCTCGAAGCGCTCGCCGGTCAGGACGACGCGCGATATGAGCGCCCTCGCCTCGCCGACGTCAGCGCATTTCGAGAGCAGCCAAGGTATGAACTCGAACTGAGCCACGCACTCTTTGCCGTCTGTACGCTCGCCGTAAACGGTGCTCGACACGAAATTCAGCCCGGCGATACAGAGCCCCTTCTCGTTCACGGCGTCATAGTAGAGCGGATAGCCGTTTCTGACGTGCGCCATGCCGATCATGGCGAAGTGGTCGCGTATCACCTCGCCGGAGCGCAGGGCTATCTGATATTTTCTCGGGGTGATTGTGACGCTCTCGCCCCATGAGCGCTCGAAATCGAGGTTTCTGCCGAAATAGAAGTCGGTCGTTTTGTAGGTCGCCGCCGTGCACATAATGATGCCTCCAGGTTGTTTTTCTTTTATTTTACCACATCGTGGGGAGTTTATCCATATTTAATTGTTGACCGGCGGTAAATTTTCGCGCGGAGTGTTGACGGCGCGGAATATACAGTGAGATATTGTCGCTTATGTTATTTTATTTGCATATTTTCGGATCGGCATTGACAAAATTCAAATAGTATAGTATAATAGTGACAGTTTCAAATACATTTTTTCGGATGAGCCCAGTATGAAAGCAAAACGCAGCATATCCACCGAACTTGTACTGACAGCGCTTATGGCGAAGGTCTCCCGCGCGGGATACAAGACGGTGTTCGACCATTCTTCGAGTCGCCATGTTACAATGGTCCGCGTGACAACGACCCGACAGAGATAACCTGATTTTAAAATTATACCCGACAGGAGGTAATAGTTATGAAACAGCGTGCCTATAACTTAATGAAGCGCTGGTGCGACAAGCTTCTCACCTACGAGATACGTCTCCCCGACCCGAACGTCGACAGCGGGCTGATCTGCCCTGCCTGCCACGTCATTCACGGGCGCTTCGCGGATCTTGTCTACCCGCTCGCGACGCTCTGGGCGAAGACCGGAGACGACAGGTATATTTCCGCCGCGGAGCGGTACATAGACTTCACCGAGCGCAACCTGCGCCGCTCAGACGGCAGCTACCGCAACGACCTCGGCAATGACTGGAGATGCATCACCGCGTTTTCCGCGATGGCGATAGGCGACACATTGCTTGAGTTCGGCGGCAGGCTCCCGGAGGCTCTGCGCGAAAAGTGGACGGGAATTTTTGAGCGTCTCTCGGATTTCACTCTCCGCTATTTCGACACGTTCACGCCCAACATCAACTACTATGCCGGCGCGTCCGCGGAGCTCGCGCTCGCGTATAAGCTCCTCGGCAAGCCCGAGTATCTTGACAAGGCGAATCACTGGGAGAAATTCTGCCGCGGGCGCTTTGACGAGAACGGTCTCTTCTACGGTGAGATACATGGCATAGACTTCGTATCAGAGCGCGGCTGCCGCGGCATCGACATGGGCTATGACCTCGAAGAATCGCTACCGCTGCTGCTGCGCCACGCGGTTCTCACAGAAGACGGCGGAAAGCTCGCTTTCTATAAGGCGCGGCTGCTCGATCACTTTGAGTTCCTTCTCCCGGACGGCGCGATCGACAACAGCTTCGGCACGCGTCAGAACAAGTGGACCTACTGGGGCAGCCGGACGTCGGACGGACTCCTCGAGGGGCTCGCGTTGGTGCTCGACGAGCCTGTGTTCGCGCGCGCCGCGGAGCGAGTGCTTTCCCTCTGGGAGAAATGCACATCCGATGATCTTCTGTCAATGCCGATGTCGGAGGACGCCGGCGAGCCGACCTGTCTGCACCACTCCTTCTGCCACGCGAAGGCGCTCGCCGCGCTCGTGAATTCGGAAACTATGATTGCCGACGGGAGCGAGGCTCTTCTGCCGCTCGAATCGGCAAAAGGCATAAAAGCCTTCCAGAACGGGAACTTGCTGACCGTCTCGGTCGGCGGATGGCGGGCGACCTTTTCTTCGATTGACATCGCGTGCTACCGCGGTTCGGACAACTCGGGCGGCTCGATGACGCTGCTGTGGAACGAAAGGACCGGACCTGTCTGCGCGTCGACGATGGACAGCTATATTCCGTCCGAGCCGCTCAATATGCAGTATCTGCGCCGCGCCGAATCCTCTCCCTGCATGACGCCGCACCTTGTGATAAACGGCAGACGGACTGTCGCCGACAAAACCGCGAAGCTGAGCCAGGACGGGCACAGAATAACCGCTTCCGGGGACGGCTGGTCGTCCGGGGATGACTGGTCATCTAGAGATGACTGGTCAGTCGTGTACGACTTCACTCCCGACTCGCTCGGAATCACCGTAAAAGCAAAAAAAGCGAAATTCGTCCTGCCGATAATCTGCGACAAAAAGACACCCGCGGTGCTTGCGGCGTTCGGCGAACGGCTCACTGTCGGAAGCCTTACGGTCGAATCGGATAAGCCGCTCCGCGCGGATGTCGCAAAGCGCGTGTTCAATCAGGTCGGAGGCTTCGAATACATCCCGCTCGAAGCGGACGTCGACGGGGAACTGAATATTTCCGTCCGAATATCGTGAAAATCTGACGGGAAACGTATACGTTGAATTATAATTAAAAAGCCTGCCGCTCGCAAAAGCGGCAGGCTTTTTTTCACAATCAATGACAGCGGCAGGATTCATCATGCGTGACAACTCTGACACTCTTAACCCATTCCGGCACGGAATAAGAAAACTCCGCTTTCCCGTCCGCGTATTTCCACTCTGTCCTGATGACCCCTCTCCCGGTGTCATACCTCGCCGAAAATCTCCCGATCTCCGGGAACATGAACGGTTCGAGAACGACCTCCTCAAATCCGGGCGCGCAGTCGTTCACCCTTATTCCTCCGAGGTACTCGAAGAACCAGCCGCCGACAGAACCGAGCGAAAAGTGCGACATACTGAGCGACTTGTCGGGGTCGTCCTCGCCGTACCAGCTCTCGGTCATAGCCGTCGCGCCGGTCGAAAGCATCGCGAGCCACGAAGGAGCGGTCGGATTCTTCACTATCCTCATAGCGTCGTCCGCGTGACCGTAGTCGCACAGAACCTCCGGCAGGTACCTGACGCCGATGAAGCCGGTCGTCGTGTGATACCCGGCTTTTCTCACGTACTCGGACAGCGTGTCCGCGAGCGACTGCCGCCTGTCCTCCGGCGCGATGCCGAACGCGAGGGGCAGTACAATTCCGCACTGATTCCCGGCGTCGTAGTCGTTTTTGTCAGGCGTCAGGTGCTTCTCGTTGAAAGCCGCTCTTGAAATATCAGCCATTTCACGCAGCCTCTCCGAATTTTCGCTGTCCCCGAGTATCGACGCAATCTCACTGACGCGGTCGAGCATATGTATGTACCAGCAGCCGCCGAAGAACTCCGTGTCCGGCGTAACGCCGCCCGGCGAGAGCCAATCGTTGTATTGATGACTTATCCCTTTCACAGGAAGTATCATTCCCGGAAATTCCTGACGCTTTTTCACAAGCTCGAGCATCTTCGGGTATCTCGCGCGGAGTATTCCGGTGTCGCCGTAGAAACGGTAGAGCGTGTAGGGCATCTCATACGTCTCGTCCTCCCACGCGTATGGTCCGTCGTGCGTCTTTATGCCGTTGTCTGTCCACCTCGAAAGGAGCCCGGAGTTGTCCGTGTACCAGCAAGCCGTGTGCGAAAACAGCTGACTGTCGCCGTTCCAGTAATTCTTCTCCCTTGTCGGGCAGTCGGTCGGGCCGTTCGAGATATTGTTGAGCCACGAGCGGCGGGTCGCCGTGAAAATGCGGCTTATATCCCCGTCCGGAGTGTCGATCTCACCCGTCAGCCTGAGGTCGTTGTACAGCTCGAACGCCGTCAGCGACTTTATCTGCTCCGGTGAATCAAGCCCCTCGACCCATATATACCTGAACCCTGTGTAGGCGAAGCGGCACTCATATCTCTCCTCCGGCGCGCCTTTCGCGGTGTAGACGTCGGCGTTGCGCATGAAGCCCTCGCTCCGTCCGCCCTTGCCGCAGTCGTTCTGGTAGTACACGCAGACGTAAGCGCCGTTCTCCGGCTCGCCGTCGTCTCTCAGACGCTCGCAGTATCTCAGGCGCACTTTCTGTCCGGGTCGGAGATTTCTGAACGTCGCCTCCGCGCGCCCGGCAATGCTCACACCTGTGTCATAGATCGGTGAACCGTCACTTAACAGTCTGTACTTGGTCAGAACGTGATCCTTCATCCGTTTCACCGGCGGATAGCTCTGAAGCAGGAACTCTTCCCCTCCGGCGTCTCTCGCGGAAACGGGGGAGGTCAGCGACAGATCGAGACTGTCGAGGCACCAGTCGTCAACTTCAAGCCGCGCGTCGTATCTCTCGCCGTACTGAATGTCGTTCTCGGTCAGCGGCGAAGGCAGACAGCGCCAGCTCTCGTCGGTCACTATCCGCTTGCTTGTCCCGTCGGCATATGATATATCGACAGACGCCATGTATTCCGGCACTTTCGCGCCGAGGTTTCCCCATGAGTGGCAGTTGTACGAGCCGTTGCCGAGAACCGCGCCGATGACGTTTGTTCCGCGCTTCACAAGCGGCGTTATGTCGTACTCCTGATATTCCTTAACGTAGTTCATGCAGAACGGCTCGAAACGCGCGTCGGACACACGCTCGCCGTTCATGTACGGCTCATAGCACCCGAGCGCCGTCGCCCTCAGCTTCACGCCGAGGATATCTTTTTTCACCTCAAAGCGGCGGATGAAGCAGAACGAGCGCCTGAGCGCAACGGGGTGCATATCCGTCACCCTGAGATCGCTGACACTCCGCCCCTTTGTTTCTGTCTCGAAGCCCTCCGGCTCCTTAGTCTCCCAGAAGTTCACAAGTCCGACCTGCTTATAGCTGCTGCCGGTCGGGAAGTCCTCGCTCGTACCATCCTCGTATATAAGTCTTATCCCGCCGGTCAGCGCGGCGCTGAACTCGTCATAGGACGAGCTCTGATAGCCGCGGATATGCAGGTTGTTCTCCCCGTCCCGCAGGGACCTCGTCACGTCGGTGAGTTCAAGGTGTCTCGTGTCGGTGACGATATTCTCACCGTTCAGCCAGACGTCGAACAGGTTGTCGCACCGGAAAGCCATCTCGGCGCGTCTCACCTTCTTCTCAGGCGTGAAGAGCCTGAACGCGTGGAACCTGACGCTCCCGTACGGCCAGATGAACTTCGCGTCCGGGAAGTTCTCCTCCTTCGGTCGGTCAAACACCGCGAGCGCGTCCCTCGCCGGGGATATCCACTTCGCCCCGTCCGCCGGGGTCAGGTATGTCTTCGTATACTGCTTCATGATGTCACCTGTTAAAATCAATTATTTTCCGAGCACCTTAATCTCCGTGCCGGAAGTATAGCCCATATCCTTCAAGCTCTCTGAGACATAGATAACCTTCACGCTGTCCTCGGTGATGATCTTCTTCCCGTCAACATGGCAGTTCAGCGCGGTCGGGACGCCGTTCACGTCGACCACCGCAGCGGTCTTCACCCACGTGTCATAAGCCCTCGCCCAAGCGTAGCGGGAGAGCGAATAGTCCGGTGTCTCCGGATAATCGTGAACCACGTGGTACTGCTTAAGCCCTTCAAGTTTCGGCCATGTCATAAGGCTCCTGCGTATCCCGTCGACCCCTCCGCCGCAGATGTAGTCCGGGATATAGCAGGAATACGAGTCGCCGTTCTCCTTTATCTTCGCGAAGTTCGTAATAAAGCCGTTCCACGAGTCGACCATAGCCGCGGCGTCCCCGGTCCGGACGGCATACCAGTAAAGCGCCTCCGCGCGCCATATCGTCCACGCGTGTCCTCCGCAGATGTTCGGTCCGGTGGCGTCGCCCTCCCAGATCGTCTCCCACCAGCGAAGCGACGAGCCGTAGATTCTCGCGTCCGGCGAGTACATCTTCCACGCGCCGTGTATGTCGAGTATCTTCTTTCCGAACTCGATGTATTCCGGCTTGTACTCGAGATGCGCCGCAACGTAGAGCACAGTAAGCGCGGTGCAGGATATCGATCCGTCCTCCATCTCGACCCGCTCGGTGCGGCAGCCCTCGGTCGGGAAATCAAACCCGCGCGCGACGACGTGGTCAGCCATAGCGATCGCCGCTTTTCTGTATTTCTCGTACTTTTTCTCGTCCTTCCCCTTGAACTCGAGCGCCATGTCGACGACAGGAATCACAAGGCAGGTGACGGTAGTGTACTCCTCGTCGCCCTTCATGACGGCTCCGTCCGGGGTCATCCAGTTGTCGATGAGCTCATCGAGCGCCTTTGAGGCGAGGTCAAGGTACTCGTCGACGTGGAAAAGTCTGTAGGAATCAAGCAGTATCGACACGCCGAAGTACTGCTCCTGAATTCGATTGGAATCGAAAATGTGATACGGAGCGTAGCCGTTCTGCGCTTCCGGAGAGATAGTCCGGCGGACTACGTAGGTTTTCCTCTCACCGGTTATCGTCCTCAGATCGTCGAGGACAGCGGCGGTGAGCCTTCCGTTCTCGTGAGTTTTCAGGTATCGCGCGAGCGCCCATGTCCAGCAGCCGCCTTCACAGAGGTTCGTGTCGCCGTGATATATTTCCGACGTGCTCTCCGAGTTTTTCGTCCAGCAGCCGTCCATGCTGACGCCGTTCCAGACGATCGCGGGGATGCCGCGCTCGCCGTTCTTCACGGGCGTGACGGTCGCGAAGCCGTATGCGCTCAGCTTCACCGGAACAATATTCCTGTCGGTCTTTATGACCTCTGTCCTGCCGTCGCTCTCTGTCACTTCGAGCGAATCTACACCGTCGGACACCTTCACATACGTATCTCCGCCGAAAGTGCCGGAAACGACCGGAACCGCGAAGGATTTTCCGAAAATCCCGCCGATCTTCGCGTAGGCTTCCTCAACATTCTCAGCCGGCGTGAGCACAACCGACACCGACTTTCTCCCGCTCCCGCCGTAGCTGTCGTCAAAGGACGCGAGGAACGAGAAGCTGTTGATGAAGTGCCCCAGCGCCTCCGGAGAGTACTGTATCTTCCATCCGTCGCACACGGTGACCGCCGCCGCGACAAGGCATCTCCCGTCCGGTCTCGTGAATATGCAGTACATGACTTTCCCGTCCGGCGACGTGTACGGCGAGGTCGGCAGAACCTGACGCTCGAACGGCGTGTCGGTCAGCTTCGACATCATATTGAGGTCAAGCATAACGCCGAACTCCGAAACATTGTCGTTGTCGACCGAAAGATCTATCCTGAGACCCATATCGTCAAGAATTATATTGCTCTTCAGCCCGTCGAGCTTCTCGTCGACCGAGTTGTGCTCGTTGTACGGCGTGCAGACCGGTTTGTTCTTTCTTATGTCTTCGCCCTTCAGCGTCCAGACGGCGGCTCCGGTCTTTCCGCGCTTGTCGGCGTAGTTCGCGGTGTGAGGATCGTTTCTGTCGATTATGTAGTGAATGATTCCGTCATCCGCGACGACGGTCATGCTTTCACTTTCGTAAATGTTCATTAATGTTCTCCTGATAAATTATTGCTGTTCTGATAGCTTGCAGACGTCCACCCACTCCGGGTATCCCGAGTACTTCTCAAGCTCGGGGATAGTCAGCCCGATCGCGCTGTTACCGCTCCCGCACGCCGGGAAGACCTCGTCAAAGCGCTTCAGCGACACGTCGAGGCATATCTTCACCCCGTCGTTCACCGCGAACGGGCAGACGCCCCCGGGCGCGTGTCCGATCAGCTCCGACGTCTCCTCCGGCGTCAGCATCTTCGCCTTCGCGTGGAAGAGAGCCCGGTACTTCGCGTTGTCTATCTTCGCGTCCCCGGCGGTGACGACGAGGATCGGCGTCTCGCCGACGATAAGCGCCAGCGTCTTCGCGATGCGGCATGGCTCACAGCCGAGCGCCTTCGCGGCGAGAGCGACCGTCGCGCTCGACTCGCCGAGCTCGCGGATGCGGGAATCGATTCCCTGAGCCCCAAAATATGCTCTTACTCTTTCGATTGACATTTTCTTTTCTTAAACTTCTTTCTTTTATGTTTGCGCTGAATATTTCGCGGCGGAATAAAAAGCAAAACAGGGACCCCGGCAATGGAGTCCCCTATTACTCTTAGTAGTTGTCGCGCTTATTCTTCTGAAGTATTCCGATGATCTCACTGAAATCGTCGTCCGAGATAAGCTCGTTCGCTTTCTTCTTTTCGGGTTCTTCCGCCTTCGGAGCTTCTTCGGTCTTTGCCTCTTCGGCGGAGCCAGCGGCTTCCTTCGCCGCCTTGATCGCCTCACCGGCGGACTTGAAGCCGGTCACGGTGTTCTGCATCGACTTCGGCGCGTTGTCAAAGCCGGTCGCGATGACCGTCACGTGCATCTCGTCTTCCATGTTCTCGTCGAGAGCCGCGCCCCAGATGATGTTCGCGTCCGGATGCGCCTCTTCCTTTACCATGCTCGACGCGATATCGACCTCCTCGAGTCCGATATCCGGCGAAGCCGTGATGTTGATGATGATTCCGCGCGCGCCAGCGATCGAAGTCTCGAGCAGAGGGCTCGAGATAGCCGCCTTAGCCGCGAGCTCAGCCTTGTCCTTACCGGAAGCCTCACCGACGCCCATGTGCGCGTAGCCCGCGTTGAGCATGACGCTCGACACGTCCGCGAAGTCAAGGTTGACAATGCCCGGAACGTTGATAAGATCGGAAATCGACTGCACGCCGTGTCTCAGCACGTCGTCCGCCTCGGTGAACGCGTTCAGAAGAGTGATTCTCGTGTCCGAGACCTCTTTGAGTCTCTCGTTCGGTATGATGACGAGCGAGTCAACAGAATCAATGAGCTTCTTGATTCCCTCCTCAGCCTGCATCATACGTCTCTTGCCCTCAAACGCGAAGGGCTTCGTCACGACGCCGATGGTAAGGATACCCATATCCTTAGCCGCCTTAGCGACCATAGGAGCCGCGCCGGTACCGGTGCCGCCGCCCATTCCAGCGGTGATGAACACCATGTCCGCGCCCTCCATCGCTTTCTTTATCTCGTCGATGCTCTCCTCAGCGGCGGCGGCGCCGACCTCGGGGTTGGAGCCCGCTCCGTGTCCCTTCGTGCGCTTTTCGCCGATTGCTATCTTGTTTGTCGCCTTGGAGTTGACAAGCGCCTGCTTGTCCGTGTTTATCGCTATGAATTCGACGCCGCGGATCTTTGTCGAGATCATGCGGTTGACCGCGTTGTTTCCGCCGCCGCCGACGCCTATGACCTTTATATTTACGCCGCTGTCGAAGTTATCGTCAAGTTCGAATGCCATTTTTAAGTATCCTCCTGATTCAAGCCTTTATAGAAGAAAAGCCCCTGTAAATCCCATACATATATAATAATATATTTCCGCCCGGATATCAAGTGTATTGAAAAAAATTTATAAAATATTTACTCTTTATCAATTAAACGAGACATCCACCCGATCGGAAACGATTGCGCTCGGAGACGCCGGGTTCGTCATGTCGATCTTCGCCTTGGTATTCGCCGGAAAAGCCTCGGTCTGTGAGAGCACCGCCACGGTCGTCGAAAGCTTCGTCGCGAGGTCCTCGCCGTCGCCGATCTCAACGAGATATATCCCGTCGCAGATAAGCTTCAGATCGAACTTGTCCCGCAGGTCGAAAGCTGTCACCCGGTATTTAAGCGTGCTGTCCTGCATAGCCGAAACATACGCCGAAACGTATTTATCGTCGGCGTCGGACTCAAATACAATCCGCCCGCCTACAACCGCCGAGTCAATCGCCGGCAATTCAAGCCTGACATACCCGTCCGAAACAAACCCCTCGTCGCTGTCCGCCCGTTCGAGCACCCTGAGATCCTCGGAAAGCGCGAAGTACTCGCCGTAAAGCTCGCAGTAATACCCGGCGCTGTCCTCACTCACCGTTATCGTGATCGTGTACGGCAGCTTCCTCGATATTTTCGCGGACTTTATATACGGCAGTCTGTCGTGCAGGACCGAGAGATCGGGGGACGAAAAGAGGCTGTCGCCCTCGGATATCCCGCTGAGGACTATGACCTGCTGTGCCGAGTATCTCGTGGTCCCGGCGACCTCAATCGTCCGGACCCTGAACATAGCCGCCATCGCGAGGGTGACAAAAACGGCGGCGAGCGCCACGAAGAGCGCCATCCGTCCGAGCTTGCCGAGACTCCTTCGGTTCCGGCTCCGTCTGACGAACTTTTGCAGGCTCTCCTTGCTTTTTATATCCCCTATGCTCTGTCCGTCAGAGGTCCGGTTATCATATGCGGTTCCACTCATTGAAATCACCATAGCTTTCGCCGCGGCGAAAGCTTCCTTGTCTCCCATTTTGCGGGTGGTTCTGCGGAGCAGAATCGTTGTCGGAAGACAGCGAAAGCCACAAAATGTTTTGTGTGAAAGATTTATCTTTCACACCAGACCTCCCCCTGAAAATACGAACAGCCGGAAAGCTGAGGGCGTTTGACCCCGCTTTATATTATTATATCACAGACAAACATGAAAAGTCAAGTACATTCCTGCATATTTATCCGCCGCGGGCGTATTTTTTTACATTCCGGTCATTTCCCGGCGAGCTTCATGAGATCGAGATATATCTCCCGGTTTGCGTCCGGAAGAGCGAATGCCTTTATCTTCTCCGACATATCCTTCCGTTTCGCGTCGTCCTGAAGAAGCCCGGCTATCGCCTTTGTCAGCCTGTCGTCGGTCAGATCCTTCTCTTCAAAGAGCATTGCCGCCCCGGCGTCCGCGAGCACCTTCGCGTTCTTGTACTGGTGGTTGTCCGTGACGTGAGGGGAGGGTATCAGCACCGTGCACTTTCCGAGCACCGCGAGCTCCGAGAGCGTCATGGCGCCCGCGCGGCTGACGACGATATCCGCCGCCGCCATCTCCTCCGGCATATCGAAGATGTACTCGACGAGCTTCAGATTCTCATGTCTCTCGAGCCCGTAGTCATGGAACATCTTCTTCGATATCTCATACTCGATCGACCCGGAGGCGTGGATATGCAGGAGCACCGCATCATCTTTCCAATAAACCCGCATGAAGTCAAGAATCACTAAGTTGACCATCTCAGCTCCCATACTGCCGCCGCAGGAGAGGAGGAAGTACTTGTATTTCCCGGTGACGCCGAGCTTTTTCCGTGCCGTGTCGTAATCGAGCGGCGCGAACTGCGGCTTTATCGGGTTGCCGACTTTGAGAACTTTCGGGGCTATCTCGCCGCCGAGAGCCTTCGCAGTGGCGTCGAAGTTCACGTAGACCCGGTCGACGAGCGGCGCAAGCATCCTGACGGCGACGCCCGGAATGGCGTTTGATTCGTGTACTGCTGTTGGTATTCCCATAGCCGCGGCGGCTTTGAGGAGAGGCCACGAGACGTACCCGCCGGTCCCGACGACGAGGTCGGGCTTGTATTCCTTCAGGAGCTTTTTGGCTTTGAGGGGCGAGGTGAAGGCGAGCCACGCGGACTTGATGTTGTACGGGGTGAGTTTGCGTTTGAAGCCCTGTACTTCGACGTGTTCGAGTTTGTAGCCTTCCTTCGGGACGAGTTTGTTCTCGATGCCGTGGGACGTGCCGACGAAGATTATTTCGGCGTCCGGCTGATTTTGTTTTATGTTCCCGGCAATAGCGAGGGCGGGGTTGACATGACCACCCGTGCCGCCTCCGGTCATCATTACTTTCATTGGATTGCCTTTCGAGTGATTATTTGTAGAAATACAGGTCAGAGGCAGAGCCGCGACGCAGTATGTCTGATGAGGCAGAAACTTCATCCGACCATCATATAAACCTTGACTATCGGGTCCAGGGGCTGGCCCCTGGTTATTTCTTTTGTTTGGTATAGCGTGATATTGACAGAACGATTCCCATCTCAGCGATAAGCACGCACAGTGACGAGCCGCCGTAGGAGAAGAACGGGAGGGAAATTCCGGTGTTCGGTATTGACTTTGTGACGACGGCGATGTTGAGGACCGCCTGAATAACAACCTTACTGACGATTCCGGCGACGACGAGCTGTGAGAAGACGTCCGGGGCTTTCATCGCGATTGAGATTCCGCGCCATAAAAAGAGCAGGAACAGCAGGATTACGGTCGCCGCGCCGACGAAGCCGAGTTCTTCGCAGACGATGGTGAATATGAAGTCGTTCTGCGGCTGAGACACATAAAGGTGCTTCTGACGGCTCTCGCCGAGACCGACTCCGAAGAAGCCGCCGGAGCCTATCGCGTAGAGTCCCTGCAAGGTCTGGTAGCCTTTTCCCTGCGGGTCGAGTTCGGGGTGGAGCCAGTATTCGATACGCTGTCTCGCGTGCGGAAGAGCGAGAGCCAGGACAGCGAGAGCACTGACGCCGAACGTGCCCATGACGTAAAGAGGTCTTGTGTTGGCTCCGCCGACGAAAATCAGCACTATGCCTATAGCGAACATTATGATCGTACCGGAAAGGTGCTTCTCGAGTACCATCAGCAGGCAGACGACCGCCGTTATGGCAAGCGGGACATAGACGCCGAAGAATGACGCCCTTCCGCGGTAGGTGAGGTCGGTGATGCGTTTGTGATACCGGTCGATGTACCACGCGAGCATGAACACGAGACCGGTCTTCATGAACTCGGATGGCTGTATCTCGGTGAATCCGATTGACAGCCACCGTCTCGCGCCGCCGTGCACGCGCCCGATTCCGGGGATCGGCACGATGCAGAGTAAGAAGAAGCAGACGAGAAACAGCGGTATTGCGCCCGCCCGGTATGTGTCCGGCTTGAGCCTCATCGTGAACATCATACCGACAAGTCCGACCGCCATGAACATGAACTGACGCGAGATGATATAGTAGCTGTCGTCGTACTTCCACTTGGAATAGGCGTAGCTCGCCGAATAGACCATGATGGTTCCGAACGCCAGAAGCACGAGAACTATCACGAGAAAGACGTAGTCGTATCCCGAGTCCTCGGTGTACCTGACGCGCACGACCTCGTCGTCCTTAAGGCGGAAGATGTGCTTGACCCACGCGACGGCTCTGCTGTCGGGCTTTTTCGGCTTCGAGACTTTTCCGGGACGCTTTGCGGGCGCGACGGATGTTGACGCGGTATTCCGTCTGACTTCCGACGGCTGACGCGGCTGCACGGGCGCTCCGCTTTGCTGAGGGCGCGACGGACGCTGTTGCTGTGGCTGCGGCGGGCGGTTCGCGGGACGCTGACCCTGTACCGGTCTCTGCTGTCCCTGTGCGGGTCTCTGCTGTCCCGCCGCCTGTCCGTTTCTGTGGGAGTAGTTCCCGCGCGGCGCGGTGTTCTGTGTTCTGTTGTCCGCCCGGTCCTGCCGGTCGTTTCTGTACCCGCCTGTGTTGTTCAAACCGGCACCTCCCTGTTATAGTTTTTTTACAGACCGAGAAGAGATATGGCTCCCGCGATCAGGGTTATCAGCGAGAAGACGCCGACGATCTTTATCTCGCTCCAGCCGCACTTCTCGAAATGGTGATGTATCGGCGCCATCTTGAAGAGGCGTTTTCCGTGCGTCAGCTTGAAATACCCGACCTGCAGAATGACCGACGCCGCCTCGCAGATATACACGATGCCGACGACGATGATGATCAGCGGATTCCCGATCATGAACGCCATCCCGACGACAAGCCCGCCGAGGAACAGCGACCCGGTGTCCCCCATGAACACCCGCGCCGGATAGAAGTTGTAAACGAGAAACCCGAGGCACGCGCCGATAGTCATCCCGGCAAGCACAGCCTCCGGAAGCGCGCCGAGCATGAACGCCGCCACCGCGAAGAAAGCCCCCACGGCAAGCGTGACCGAGCTCGCGAGCCCGTCGATGCCGTCGGTCAGGTTGACGCTGTTGACGACGCCGGTTATCAGTATCAGTGATATAATATAGTAGAATATCCCGAGGTCGACCGACTTCCCGACAAACGGAATATAGAGCTCGGTCGTGAGATTCCCGGTGAGCTTCATAGCCGCGAGGAAAGCCGCCGCCGCCGCGAGCTGCAACAGATACTTCTGCGTCGCGGTCAGTCCTTCGTTTCTGTGATTGTGGAATTTTGTCAGGTCGTCGATGACGCCGACGGCGCCGTTCGCCGCCGCTCCGAGCAGGACTATGATGAGCTTCGGCAGTCCATCGCTGTTATCGGTCGCGACCATCACGACCGACATTATGACAGCCGTGATGAGAGACGCGAAGATGAAGCTGAGTCCGCCCATCGTCGGCGTGCCCTCCTTGGATTTGTGCCAGCGAGGACCTATGTCGAGTATCTTCTGCCCGAGCTTCATGCTCTTCAGCTTCGGTATGAGTATGCGCGCGGCGATGACCGTCAGAATGAAGTTCCCGGCGAGCGCCGCTGTGAAAAATGGTATCATGTGTTATCTCGCGCTCTCCCCGTCGTTTCCGATAGTGTCCGGCATGACTGTCTTCTGCGGCTTCGGTTCCGCGCCGTTCTCGTCTGTCATGCGCTTGAACTCGGCGATCACCCGCTCGAGCCTGACGGCGCGGCTCGCCTTGAAGAGTATGACGTCGCCCTTCGAGACCGCGTCGCAGACCGCCCTCGCGGCGAGAGCCGGAGCCTCGATATTGTTGTTGATGCTGATGTCCCCCGGCTTGTACGCGTGGTTTATCGCGCCGAGAGCGATGTTCTCCGCCTCGCGTCCGAAAGTGATGAGCTTCGAGATGTGCCTCGACGCGACGAGCTTTCCGACCTCCATGTGGAGCTGCTTCGAGTACTCGCCGAGCTCGCGCATATCTCCGAGAACGGCGATCGAGCGCCCCTTGTTCTTTTCGGCGACAGACGCCAGAACCTCGAGAGCCGCCTTCATCGATTCCGGACCGGCGTTGTAGCAGTCCTCGATTATCGTGCACCCGCCGTACTCGTAGATGTTCTGTCTCATTCCGGTGTTGCGGAACGCCCTGAGCCCACGCTTTATCTCCTCGTCGCTCATGCCCGCCTCGACCCCCGCCGCGAAGGCGAAGGTCGCGTCATAGACGTTGTGGAGCCCGATCGTGGGGATATGAACGTTCGTAACAACTCTCGTTCCCGCGACAAGATCGAAATCCGTGCTGTCCTCATACTCGCGGATGTTGAGCGCCCTGTAGTCCGCCGTCGGGTTGATGAGCGAGACGAACAGCGTCCTCTGCTTAAGCGTCCCCTTCTTCGCGAAGAGAAGCGGCTCGTCGGCGTTGAGTATGACGCACCCGTCGCCGCTCATTCCCTCGACTATCTCGAGCTTCGCTTTGCAGATGTTCTCCCTCGAGCCGAGATTTTCTATATGTGAGTTGCCGATATTTGTGATTATCGCGATATCCGGCATCGCCGCCCTCGTCATGCGTCCGATCTCGCCCGCCTGGCTCATGCCCATCTCGAGAACGCAGACTTGCGTCGTCTGGGGCATCGAGAGAATCGAGAGCGGCATTCCGATCTCGCTGTTGAAATTGCCCTCGGACTTGTGCGTCTGGTACTTCGAGCCGCAGACGGCGCTGACGAACTCCTTCGTCGTGGTCTTTCCGACGCTTCCGGTGACCGCGATGACCTTCGGCGCGATGCGCGTCCTGTAAGCCGCGGCGAGCCTTCCGAGAGCCTCGAGAGAGTCGCGCACGACAAACACCTTCCTGCTGTCGCTCTCGTCCATCCCTTCCGGCAGACGCTCTGCGACAACCGCCGAGGCTCCGCGAGCCACGGCCTGCCCGACGAAATCGTTTCCGTCGAATCTCTCGCCGCGAAGCGCGACGAATAAAGCTCCCGACTCTGTCTCCCTTGAATCGGTGGTTATCGCGTAAATGTCCGCCCCGCCGCGGTTCGGCACGCCGAGCGTTGCCGCCGCCTCATCGAAGGTGAATAGTTCCTTCATGTTTCTGTTACCCATTGCTTATTTCCCCGCGCCAGAGGCGCTTCCTTTCTGTCAGCCGGAAAGAACGGCTTATCATTTGTATCATTATAATATTCACGCATGACATATGTCATACGGAGTTGTCATCTTTACCTTCCCGCTCCAGCCTGAGGGCGTCTGTTATCTCTTCCCTCTCGACGAAGCGGTGTTTGCCGGTTTTGTCGGTCTCGTAGTCCTCGTGACCTTTTCCGGCGAGGAGGATCACGTCGCCGGGTCCGGCGGTGCTTATCGCGTACCTGATGGCGTCCCGCCGTCTTTCAATCACGCGGCAGGAGGTTCTG
>URCP01000030.1 GCA_900546315.1 uncultured Eubacteriales bacterium | reverse complement strand
GTGTTCGTGGAGCTGTTGTGGTTTTTTTTTTGTTTGAAGCGGTCGTAGACGTTGATGTTGTGCTTTTAGTTCGGGTTGTTGATGACGTGGTCGTCGGCCTCTTCTACGAGCCAGTTGCCGTGGTACCACGGGTTCAGACGGCTGAAGATTCTGAATTCCCGTCCTCCGAAATCCTTTTCGGGAAGATCGTCACTCGTCAGAGACGCTGTTGTTTCATCAGATGACGGTGACGAGGTGTTTTCGGTGGTTCCGCTTGTTTCGGCGTTTCCGGCGGAGCCGGCGCATCCGGCGCATACGATCAGCGCCGCGAGAAGCGCGGTGAAGAGACGCGTGCCTGTTATTGTTTTGTGGTTCATGTTCAACATCCTTTCAAAGCTTTTTAGATTGGATTTTACTTCATCAATTATACCATAAAACTCTTGACAAAAGTATGCGGATAAGGTATAATAATATGCGTATTCCACCAATTTTTCACGATTAATATGATTACATGACATAAAAATCGTCTGGTGTATGCTTATTTTACAATTCGTATGAGAGGATGACGGCATGAAATCCGTTTTCAAGGAATATCCGGACATATTTTACGCGGAACCGCATAAGTGGGACATATATGAGTTCAATGTGGCGAACCATATACACGACAAATATGAGATATCGATCTGCTCGTCCGGAAATATCCGTGTCGACGCGAACGGAGCGTGTTCGGAGATCAGCGCGCCGTGCGTCCTGCTGCACAGACCGTTCACGGTTCATCTTGTCGATTCCGACCGCGTTGTGCCGTATGTGCGGGATAATCTGTATTTTGACAGCGATTTTCTGATGGGTGTAGACCGGAGGATCGCTGACCCGGACCGGGTGTTCACCGCCGCTTTCCGCGGGATGAGTCTGACTGAGAATCAGCTCCGGCGTCTTGACGGGCTGTATGAGATGATGGTCGGAAAGGGCGCGGAGCATCTTCGTCTGCCGATGCTTATCGCCATGCTGCGCGAGCTCGAGACGATATCCCCGGCGGAGTCGTTCTCAAACGAGGGAACGCTTTATATCGGGCAGGTGATAAGATATATAAGGGAGCATTTTTCCGAGCCGCTCACTTCATCGTATATAGCGGATGAGTTTTTCATAAGCCGCACGAAGCTTGACCGCGATTTCAGGTTTTATACGCAGACGACCATAAGGCAGTTTCTGCTGAATATCAGGTTCAAGAACGCGCTGCGCCTGATGCGGGGCGGGATGAGCGTTCAGAGCGCGGCGAACGCCTCCGGTATAAACGACGTGTCGAACTTCATCCGGACCTTCAAGGTGAGATACGGAATGACGCCGCACAGATATATAAACCGCGTCGACATTTTCAGCGATGTGGCTGATATATCAGGTTGACTGGAAATAAAGCGCGGTGATCATTTCCCAGCGTTCTCAGAGGCTTTTTCGTAGAGCTCCTTTGTGCGCGCCTCGAAGACTTCCGCCTTGATGAGCGCGAGCCCCTCGTTTATGTCTCCGAGAAGTATCAGCCGGTCTCCCGGAGATATCCCGAATATATCCCGCGCAGCGCGCGGTATCAGCACTTGTCCGCGTTCGTTCACGGTGACAGAGCCGAAGAGGTGTTTTCCTTGCGGCGGAGGGGGAATGGCTATTCCGTTTTCCCTTGAGTCGAAGTTCACGAGGTCGTCTATGGTTATTCCGTAGACCTTCGCGAGGGCGGCGCATTTTTCTATGTCCGGGACAGTCTCGCCCTTTTCCCATTTCGCGTATGCCTGTCTTGAGACTCCGGCCTTTTCGGCGGTTTCTTCCTGTGACCAGCCGTTCGCGCTTCTGAGGAGCGCGAGATTGTCCTTGAGCATTTTTCTTCTCTTTCCCGACGCGGGTTTACGGCAGGAGGCTGTTCAGCGCGTCGATGTATGTATTCATGTGTACTTCGTGTATCAGATGGTCGCTCGTGTCTGTCTCGATAAGGCGGCAGTTCTCACCGATGTATCCGACGGCGCGCCCCGCCTGCTCGCGTGTCGCGGCGCAGAGATATACGCCGGTATCGGCACGGTTTTCCCTCGCGTGGAGATATACGCAGGGAACATTTATCCCGCGCAGGATTTCCTCGTGCGTGTGTCCGTTGTTCCATGTCAGGTCGTAGAATCTGTCGCCGTATCTGAAATCATAATCCACAACCCAGTGGAAAACTTCCGTCGCGGACTTCGGAAGGAAGAATATTTTCACTTCCTCACCGGGGTGATTTTCGCTGTATTTCCGCGCGTAGTTCGCGATGCCGGGCATTGAATCCTTCATGTACAGCTGTCCCCAGTAGCAGCGGCGGAGATAGAACGCGGGCCAGCACTCGCTCATGTCGGAGTTCAGATATTCGTGTACGCTCCTGTAGGTATCAAGGTATGCGAAGCTGTTCTCCCAGTCCTCGCCCTCGGTTGAGAATACCGGCGGATCCTCAAGGAGCACCCCGGCGATGTTGTCTCCGCCGTACGCGGCGATATATGCCGCGGTAAGCGCGCCGTTCGAGTGTCCGGCGACGACTGTTTTTTCACCTATGACCTCGTTTATGAAGCGGATGAGGTCGTCGCCATTCCGGTCGAGGTAGTAGAGTTCGGGGTCATGGCTCGACTGTCCGTGCCCGTAGACATCGACTGCGTAGATATGCCAGTTCTCCGAGAGGGAATTGAGCACCGGCGCGTAGCTCTCCCATTCCGCCATCTGCCCGTGGATGAGGAGCAGCGCGGGCTTGTCGTTTCTGATCTCGCCGTAGTTTATGACGCTCCCGTCCGGCAGGGTGAATCGCTTTTCGACGGCTCCGAGCTTTTCGAGAGCTTTGTCGTATTTCTTGTCCCAGTGCAGATTCCCGTACGACCAGACGCCGAACGCGCACGCTCCCGCGGCGATGAGCGCGAGCAGGATGACGAGGATTATGATGATGATCTTTTTCAAACTTATCGCTCCTTTGACGTTATACACATATTATAACACCATTGAGCCGTCCGGTCAATCGCTTGCGGTTTACATCATTTGCGGATTTATGTTAAGTATTGTTGCGAAGAGCCATGACTATTATAACTCGTGTACGCGGGTTTGTCAACAGGAAAATGACAAAAAAGTGTGCTGTCACTCTGAAGTGAGGCACACTTTTTTTGTCAGAACTCGTTCAGCTTTTTGCCGTTCTCGTGCGTGATGCCGAGCGCGGCGAGCCGTGCGAAGAGCTCCGGGTCATTCTTGATTTTTTCGATATCGTCCGGATGTCCCTCGCACGGGACGACCCTCAGCATACCGATCTCTTTTATGTGATACCGTTCGTCATGCGCGCGGGTAGGGTATGAGTGGTAATACGGTCTCGCGATTCCGGCTCTCATCCGCATAATGAGCTCGTCAAGATATTTTGTGTATACCTCGCGCGGCGTCGCGTTGTGGGATTTCGCGACGGCTGCCGCCATTCCGACAACCTCGCCGAGCTGTCCGAGCGTGCGCATGACGCGTATCGCGGCGAAGGCGACGTGAGACGCGGATATTATCCGTCCGCCGAGGAAGAGATTGTCGACATCCCTTGAATACAGGCATCTGTACGGTATCGGACACGGCGCGTGTATACCTCTGTGATACGCGCAGGAGCGGAAAGGTTCGGGGTAGATATCCCTGTATTTCGGGTCAGGGTAGTGTAGGTCGATATCCCACGTAATTGCCGCGGTTCCGTCGGGATACGGCATCTTTGAATCGATATCGTTCTGCGTCATGACGAGGTCTCCGACGACGCGATAGCTTTCGCGTTTTCCCCCGATCGGCGAGATCCAATCGAGCACTGTATTTCTGAACTCTTCTTTTCTCGCGGAATGGTTCTTCAGATATGAGAAGTTCGCGAAGATCGCCATCATGGCGTAGTCGCGGATGTACTCGGCGTCGAGCGCCTGGTTTCTGTATTGTCCGCTTTCCCATTCCCAGTCGCCGCCTTTTACGTAAAGGCAGTTGTCCTCGTTGATTTCTATGCCGAAATCCACGTCTGGAAAGCCGCAGGGGTGTCCGGCGTCCTTTGTCAGCCAGAGTACTGACTGTCCCATGACTTCATCCCTTGCCTTATCGGGGGCGAGGGATTCACCGAATCTTTCGCGCGGTTCGGTGCCGTACATGGTCTCCGCTCCCATCATCCGGGCGAGGACGGCGTCTCCGGTACAGTCGGAGAAGAGCTTCGCGCGGTATCGTGCTTCCTTTCCGGTGACGCAGGAGCGGCATATGACCGCTGTTATTCTGTTTTCTTCCCGCTCGACTCCGACGACAGCTGTGTTCAGCTCGGTATGCCACAGATCATGCGGCGAGAGCTCGAACGCCATTTTCTTGCGTGCGTCTTCGTAGTATTCGGCGGGGTATGTTCCGCCGCTTCCCATTATCGGAGCGATCTCATCGACGATGTCGCCGAGACGCGGATAGTTACCGGCGTGAGGCTGTCCGCCGAGCGATACGCGCACCTCGGAGCTGTTGCATCCGCCGAGAACTCCTCTGTCCTGAATCAACAGGGTCTTTACTCCGCTCCGTATCGCCGAGAGCGCGGTGCAGATACCGGCGATTCCACCGCCGGCGACGATGAGATCGAATTCCTCCGGGAAATCCTCGACCGTGATCCCGCGGATACGTCTGCGGAATTCTGTCATCTTCCCATTGTCCTGTTCGGGTTCGTCGCCATCATTCGTTATGTATACGGCGTCGCAGCGACCGTTGAAACCGGTGAGGTCGTGCAGGGAGATACTGTGCTTTCCGGGCAAAAGTTCAACACTTCCGGCTTTCTGCCATTTCCACTCGCTTCCGTTTGTCCCGAGAATCGTTCCGAGAGGGCTCCCGTCCACATTCAGCGTGAAGCGCCCAGCCGGTTCTCCGCGTCCCCAGACTGCCGTCCAGTCGCGCGTGCGCGCCCAGAAGGCGTATACTCCGGCTTCCGCTAACTCTATCGTGGTCTCCGCGTCGGCGACCGGAACACCCATGCCGTGCGCCATTATGTACGCGGAGCCGATAGTCTGCATCGACTGCGTTTCGGTGACCCATCCGCCGAGGGTATCGAAGGATTCGGCCTCGAGCAGAAGTTTCACAGCGGTATCACCACCTGATCTATCCCCCATACCGTGATCTCCTCGACCCAGACGTTTTCAGGAAGGTTATAGACCGCGAAGATGGTGTCCGCGATATTTCCGGACTTGAGTCCGGGAACACATCCGCGTCCGGTGAAGCCCGCGTTTTTGTCAAACGAGGTGTCACCGGCTCCGGGAACAAGACAGGTCACTCTGACGCCGTCCGGCGCGAGCTCGGTCGCGAGACCCTTCGTGAAGCCGAGAACGCCCCACTTCGCCGCCGCGTAGACGCTCCAGCCCGGCCACGCCTCCTTTGCGCATACCGAGGAGACGTTGATGATGGTTCCGCATTTTTGCGAAAGAAACATCGGGGCGAACTCCCGGCAGCCGTATATCGCGCTGTTCAGGTTCAGCTTTATCGCGCGGTCGATCTCGTCGACTGATATGTCGGCTGTCTCTTTTATCGCGACGCCTCCTCCGGCGTTGTTCACGAGCAGGTCGAGCCTGCCGAATTTCTCACGGATGAATTTTCCGAGTCTTTCCCAGTCCTCCGGCGAGGTCGCGTCGGCGGCGAACGGTATGGCGCCAGTCTCCTCCGCGGCGAGCGCGAGCGCGTCCTTTCTTCTGCCTGTGATGACGACACGGCAGCCAGCTTCGGCGAATCGCTTCGCGGCGGCTTTTCCGTAGCCGTCCGAGCCTCCTGTAATGAGTATCACATCGTTCATTTCTGCTGTTCCTTTCGTGTATTCTCTGTTATTTTTTCTGCCTGAGAGGGTAATATATGCGCCAGCGCATCGTCTCGCTCTCCTCGCGATCCTCGACGGGGAAGGACTCGAGATTGCAGATATCCGGGTCGCGCTCATAGATCGACGCGCCGAGCCACTCCGCGACCGTCTTGTAGTACGCGGCGTTGATCTGCCAGTCCATAGTCCCGACGACGTCGAAAACACCCCAGAGGGCGGGCGGTATGATGAGTGCCTCCATACCGTCCGGCGTCGGCGCGTCCGCGGGAAGCAGGGCTCCTATCGTGCAATTCACGTCAGAATCCCCGCTTCCGGTGTAAGCGGCGAACTCGGCGTGCTCCGCCGCAAAAGCCCCGGATTCTGCCAGCCGGTCGTGATAACCGCCGTCATAGTAGGCGTTCCAGATCTCCTCGCCGCAGTCACCCGCGTTTCTGTCCGAAATGCCTGTGTGTCCGCAGAGCTTCATACTGCCGCGCCGCATAAGACGGAACTCTATTCCCGACGCGCCGGAGACCGTGACCGAGAGTGACGCCCGCGGAAAGCTCCGCAGAAGCGAGCCGCTCTGTCTTGCCTCGGTCGGGGACATTCCCTGCATATCCCGGAACGCCCTTGAGAAGGAGGACGGCGAGTCATAACGGTATTTCACCGCGATATCCGTCACGGACACGCCCGGGTTCTGAAGGTCGAACACCGCCATCGACAGTCTTCTGAGCCTTATGTAATCCGAGAGCGGCGTACCTATTATAAAGGCGAATATCCGCCTGAACTCATAGACCGACATCGCCATCATACCGGCGAGAGTGCTGTATGATATCTCGTCGGTGAGGTGTTCCTCGATATAATCGAGTACACGGTTTATGCTGTCTGTATACATGATTCCGATTCCTTTCAGCTTCTATGAACAGATTATATCATAAACGTTCCGGATATGCAATACATTCGGCGCACATTTCTGCAAGATTATAAAAAAACAGCCGTCAGAAACGACGGCTGTCAAATATGATATGATGATCATTCCCCGTATTTCGCGAGTATCTCCGCGAATCTGTCCCGACCGAGCTCCGGAAGTGTCAGCGGCAACCCTCGCGGGTCGTCTGTCAGCGGCTCGTGCGGTGCGATGAGCTTTTCGAACAGCACGACGTCGTGCCACTTGCCGAACTTCACACCGGCGAGATGCTCGCGTCCGGTCTCGCTGAAGCCGAGCGACTTATGCAGCGCGAAGCTGCCGGGGTTCGGGTCGGTCACAATGCCGTAGAGATTTTTGTAGCCCATAAGCCCGAGAAGCTCGATGACCGCCGAATAGAGTCTCGTGCCGAGCCTCTTTTTGCCGAAGCCTTCCTTAAGGTATACAGTCAGCTCGGCGCAGAAACGGTAGCCGAAGCGCTCCTTGTACCTGTGCGCGTAGGAATAGCCGACCACCTCGCCGTCGACTTCGCAGACTATATACGGAAACTCCGCTGAGATCGACTCCAATCGCCGTCCGAACTCCTCAACCGACGGAGTGTCGTACTCGAGCGACGCGGTTCCGATTTCGACATACGGGCGGTATATCTCGACAAGCGCCGGGACGTCCTCCGGCTTTGCCGGTCTCAGTCTTATCACCTGGGGTCATACCTCGCTTCCGGATTATAACGCCTGTTGTTGTAATTCTCCTTGAGTTCAATGACCTCGTCAAGGCTCACGCCGAGCTCGTTGGCGACGCAGAGCGCGTAATATATGACGTCCCAGATCTCCTCGTCGACCGTGCCCTTGATGTTAACGCCGTCTGTATGCGGCTCTTCGAGCAGTATCGCGCGGGACAGCTCGCCGACCTCCTCGACCAGCTTGTGAAAATACGGCGTCGGGTCGCCGCCATGGTAATCCTTTGAGCGGAGATATTCCTGGAGGTATTTTATCGTCGGACTCATTTTTCGCAGTACTTGTCGAGGTACTCCTCCATACGCGCGCGGATCTCGTCGTCAAGAACCACCCTGCCGTCGATCTCGCGGTTGTGGAGATGTTCGATTATGTCTCGGACGGTGACAATCGGATGCACCTTTATGCCGAACTCGGCGCCTATCTCCTTTATGGCGGTAGTTCCAGACTGACCGCGCTCCATGCGGTCGACCGAGATGATCATGTGCTCGACCTTCACGTCGGCGGCTGCCTTGAGCTGCGGGAGAGTCTCGCGGACTGCCGTTCCGGCGGTGATGACGTCCTCGATGATGACGACGCGGTCGCCGTCAGAGAGCTTCGCGCCGACCATGTTTCCGCCCTCGCCGTGATCCTTGACCTCCTTGCGGTTGAAGCAATAAGGCTTGTCTATGCCGTACTCGGTGTAGAGCGCGCAGGCGGTGACAGTCGCGAGCGGGATGCCCTTGTAAGCCGGTCCGAAGAGGACGTCGAAATCCTCGCCGACGTTGTTCTTCAGGCACTCAGCGTAGTATTTGCCGAGCTTTGACATCTGAGCGCCGGTGCGGTAGTTGCCGGTGTTGACGAAGTACGGGGACTTGCGTCCGCTCTTGGTCGTGAAGTCGCCGAAGCGGAGGACACCGCTTCTTACCATGAATTCGATGAAATCGGTTTTGTAGCTCATTTTATTTCTCGCTTTCCTTTATTTATCACGATATAGTATAGCACTTTTCCGTAACTGTGTAAAGTGGGGACTTGTAAATTTATGTCCGGGTCAGACCTCTATTTTCCCCTCGTCGAGCTCAATTCTGAGCACCATCGTCTCGTCGGCGAACTCGTCTGCCGGCATATCGAAGATGTGCAGTGTCTGGCGCCTCAGAATGTTGTCGGGCGCGGACCAGCCCTTGTCCTCCGGTCTGGTCGTTATCGAGTATTTCAGTGATCTTCCGTCATTCAGCAGGGTGACCGACTTCGGCAGGACGTCGATAGGTTTCAGGGTCAGACCGCGCGCGTTCAGACCGTCAGGAATATGTACATATAGCGTGCTCCCGCGCTTCGTGCAGACGAGACCGCGGTTCTCGAGCAGGTAAGGTTCGGCGTCGAAAGCCTCTTTCACGCTGTTGTACCACTTTCCGACGCGGCGGACTATCTCCGCGGAGCGCTCCGGTATGCGTCCGTCCGGCATCGGACCGACGTTCAGAAGATAGCTTCCGTCCATGGCGCGTATCTTGTCGATGCTCGCCGTCAGATATCTGTTAGTGAAATAATCTTCGTCGGCGCAGTAGCCCCAGCTCTGCTCGCCGACCGACTGGCACGCCTCGGTCATCCTCTCGAATTTGTGTCCGTCAGGAACAAAGCGCTCCGGCGTAGAGAAGTCGCCCTTGTCTCCCCATCCGCGGTCGTCTATCAGGATGTCCGGCTGGAGCGAGCGGATGAACTCGTTCATCGACGGGTCGGAGATATTCGTCGGGATGTCCCAGAAGAAGGTGTAGATCTTTCCATAGTTTGTGAGCAGCTCGCGGATCTGATTTTTCTGGAATTCCTTCAGCTTTTCGATGTTCTCGGCGTCGCCCTTTTCCGGCATCTGATGCGAACTGTGCGAATTGTAGCCGTATTTGTAGTCCCAGTCCGGGTTCGAATAGTAGAGCGAGAGAGCGAGCCCGCCGCGCGCGCACGCTTCGGACAGCTCTTTCAGCACGTCGCGGTGATACGGCGTGTTCATTATGTTGAAGTCGGTGTATTTCGTGTCGAACATACAGAATCCGTCGTGGTGCTTCGTCGTGAAGCAGATGTATTCCATCCCGGCGTCCTTCGCGAGCCTGACCCATTCGTCCGGGTCGTATTTTACCGGGTTGAACTCGTTCATGAGCTTTCGATATTCGGCGCGGGGAGTGAAGAAGCGCCAGCGCGCCTGTTCGTGGTACCCGGTCAGCGAATATATCCCCCAGTGCACGAACATTCCGAATTTATGCGGCATTCCCATTTCTTTTTCCTCCGTGAGAAAAATATAGTTCAGAAAAAGTATACCACAAAAAAACTCGTTTGTAAATAGCCGGAAGGAAAAAAGCCGAAAAAAGAACGGAACTGTCACGCATCGGCAGGACAGCCCGTTCATGTAAGCTCAACTGTTAACTCCGGTTCCCGGCTTTTTTCCTCCTCATCTCCGGAAGGTCGTTTTTAATGAAGGAAGAAACTATCGAGACGAGCGCGACCGACTCGTTTATTATCCCGATCCAGCTGCCGACGAAGATATCATATATAATGAAGCAGACCGAGACCGGAGCGCAGATCGCCCGTGTCACCCGGGGCTTCTTCACGAACAGCGAGATCGTCACGGCGGTTGACGCGCAGATCGGCAGGAGGTTCAGCGCCGACTTCCACGTCGTTATCGCGAGCGCCCAGTTGATGACGATGAATATCGCCGGGAAGACAGGCGATTTCGACCACTTCTTGTCCTCCTGCATGAAGATTATCTCCCTGAAGATGCCGACAAAATTCGGTATTGCGCCTCCGACCGCGCCGAGGCACAGATAGTGAGCCACCCACGCGACATCCGCGCAGAGCTTGCAGAACAGAAGCCTTTTCCGCTTCGTCTGCTGATATGAGATGAAGAGCGCCGCCATACCGAGCCCGCCGATGAGCTGAGCGATTATCTTCAGAGGCGTTATTTCCATTGGTATAAGAGATTCCTTTCAGATTGTTTCAACCGACGTTCTCGCGATAGGTTTTCATAGCCGTGTCGATGTCGGACTGGATTTTGTCCTTGACAGACGCGAAATAGGAGGCGAAGTCGGTTTTGCCTTTCCAGATGTAATTGTCCGCGAGAGGAGAGTTGAGGTAGGAGTTCGCGAGCGGGTGATAATACTCAAGAGTCGACGATATGAGGTCGAGCATCTTCTCAGACTCAGCGTCACGCGACGCCTTGCCTTTGAGAACTATATCGTAATACGCCGTGTCAACGAGCCCCATGGAGTCGTACGCGAGAGCTTCCATGACAGTGCCGGTTCTGTCTTTGTCCGGAGTTGTTATCGGGACGGTCATGAAGAACGGACTGCCGCCAAGATTTATGTAGTTTTCCTGAGCCTCGTTATATTTCGGCGCAGGGAGAATGCCGAAATCATCCTCCATATCACGGAGAGCGGCTGCTTCATTCAGCAGACAGCTGAGGAACAGAGCTTTGCCGTTACGGAAAATATCCTGCTTATTCTCAGTGTAAACGAAACCGTCTTTCTTTTCGAAAAGCTTCGAAACAGTCTGAAGTCTGTCAATATAAGATTCCTGATCAAGGTCAAAGTATGGTATATCGTTATTATCCTTGCCGATTGAGAGTATCGAACCCACACCGCACATGAGTGTGTTGCAGAGCACGTTCGAGTAACCTATAAGTCCATACTGATCATCCTTTGTCCACTTGCCGTCGCTGTCAAGATCCGTGCCCACGCTCACCGCCATCTGGTAGAACTTCTCGAGCGTCCATTTTCCGCTGTCGACAAGCTCATATGGGGACTCAAGACCATATTCGTCGAGCATACGTTTATTGAACAGGAAAGTGCGCACGCTCTCAAAATGTGACACGTCAAAGCTGCTGACGGCGAAATAGATATTATTCATCAGGGACATGGAGGACAGCGAGCCCTGAACCCACCATGGCTGACTGAGGTTCAGATTCGGAATATCTTCCCAGTTCATCGCGCCGTTCTCGAGAACAATCGGAAAAGCCCATTCCATTCTGAGAAGACCGATATCAAAGCTGTTGTCGCCGGCTGTCACGGATTTCGTGAAATCCTTCTGAGCGTTATCGGTGAGGATTTCTTTTATTGTTATGTTGTATCTGTCCTCGACCTTGCTGTTGCGCAGATATATAGAATCGTTCATCGTCTCGCCGTTCTGTTCCTCCGCGACGACAGAGCCGTATGTATACGCCGTGTTTCCGTTCAGAAACGTGAACTCATACCCGCCGAAATCGCGTTCAGGGAGAACCGGCATGGATTCTTCGGTCGTTGTGTCAGATGTGCTGTCTTTTTCCGCAGATGTGTTCTCGTTTCCGGCGTCCGTCGTGTTCCCGCACGCGGTCAGAAAAAGCATCGCCGCGAGAGACGCGGAGATCATCCGCGATATAGTGTTTCTTGTCAGCTTCATTCAGGGTGTCCTCCAAAATCAAATTTTGAAATGGCCGTTTCATATTTTGATTATAGCACATAAAATCCTCCCTGTCAACCCCTTCGGCAAAAATAATTCAAAAATTTCCGGTTGAATTGCCGCCGCTCAGGTGTTATAATATATACCAGTAAACAACTGGGGGAAAACAAAAGATGGAAGAGACAGGAAACGTAAAGGCGCTTGAGAAGGCGTTATGTGTTCTTGACGCGGTGCGTGACGCGGACAGTCCGCTCGGCGTCAACGAGATCGCGAAGATCTGCGGCATGAGCGCGGCAACTGTCTACAGGATGCTCCGCACGATGCGCTCTCACGGCTGGGTATATCAGGACGAGAACGAGAAATATACGGTCGGATACAAGATATCCCTCGCGACTTTCGGGACGAGCTTCCGCCTCGCGATGCGCGAGACGGCATATCACGTGATGGCGCGGCTCAGCGAGAGCGAGCACGAGGCGATGAATCTCGTCGTGCGCGACCCGGACAAATGCTATATTCTCGGTCAGTCGAGGACAACCAAGATCGTCGATTATGTTCCTCCGGTCGGCACTGTTCTGCCTCTGCACGCGAGTGCCTGCGGCAAGATACTGCTGTCCGAGATAAAGGAGCCGATGCTCGGTGAGATACTTGACTCGATTGATTATAAACGTATGACCGCGTCGACGATATGCTCGAAGGAAGAGTTCATGAAGGAGCTCGCGGCGGTGCGTGAGCGCGGGTTTGCCCTTGACGCGCATGAGTCGCAGGAGGAGGGCTTTTGCATAGCCGTTCCTGTCCGGGCCGCGAAGGGAGCCGCGAGGGGCGGCGGACGCGGCGCGGGAGAAGGCGAGATAATCGCCGCGCTGTCCTTCTCCGGTTTCATCGGGCAGAAGACGGTCGGGGAGATAGATCATTATGTGAAGCTGCTTCACGGCGCGTCGGCGGAGATAACCGCGAGGCTTTTCGATACCGGAAACGGCGCGGAGGAATAAGTCTGAAAATGAATTTTCGGACCAAACTGTAAGTTAGTACGAAAGGTATGGTCATAAAAATGGCTGAATTCAAGACGAACGTATACAGAATTTTCGACAGCGCGAAGCTGCCGTACACACCGCACACCTATGAGCACGAGGAGGGAGTCGCGGTGGACGGCGTGACCGTCGCGGAGAGGATCGGGATACCGGTGGAGAAGGTGTTCAAGACTCTCGTGACGCAGGGAAGCGACCGGAACTATTATGTCTTCGACGTTCCGGTGGCGAAGGAGCTCGATCTCAAGAAGGCGGCGAAGGCGGTCGGCGTGAAGAACGTGGAGATGATACACGTGGCGGACATAAACAAGATCACCGGCTATGTGCGCGGCGGCTGCTCGCCGGTCGGCATGAAGAAGCGGTACCGCACGGTCTTCGACGCGAGCGCGCAAAACTGCGACACGATACTCGTGAGCGCCGGAAGGATCGGCTGGCAGATAGAGGCGAAGCCGGAGGACCTCGCGAAGGTCTCGGGGGCTGTGTTCGCGGATATTGTGATGTGAAGGGAATAGTGAACGGCGCGCGGATTGTTTCCGCGCGCTTTTTGTGTAATCTATAAAATTAACAAAAATTAACATATACAATGTAACATATCCGAAATTGAATTTTCTTGGTGAAAAAATCGAAAATGCTATTGACAAATGAGGTGCGGTATGATATAATGTAGTCAGAAAGCAGATGTTATATCGCGAATCACCATATATAATATCCGTGGCTGCAAGACCATGACTCGCATGGTTGAAAGAACATATATGAGTGTGCTATGCGCTGCACGAAGAGATAAATGTCGGTGCATTAATGAACTGAGCCGCATTACACATCAATCATGAAAGGGCTGTGGCAGGTCATATCTGCCGCAGCCTTTTGAAAAAGATGTGATTAAGAGGAGATAAAAAATGAGCATCAGAAGATTGCTTTTTGCCATAATCATCATCATATCGCTCTTCGCGGCCGTATCCTGCGGCACAAAAACGGTAGAGCGAGACGAAATATACTACAAAACCCAGTACACAAGCGTCACTGACATAATAGCATCTTCCGGAAAATATGGCGCGAATGGTTTTTCATTGAATAATTATGAAAAGGTAATTATGAATGGCGGCAAGATGGCAATAAAGGTCGGTCTGAAAAACAAAACCGACCTGACAAAGCCGCAGGCAAATCTGAGGGCGCCATTATACTATACTCCGGATGGGGAGATATCGGACGAGAATTCTCTTGTCGATTACGAGCCGTTAATTTATGATAGCCTTGACGCCGGGTCATATGAATTGACGAAAAAGATCTACGAGTATTCATACGGAGGATTCGTTATATATGATATCGCTTCCGGAAATGCCGAATTTATTGAAATAAAGGATAGCAAAGGCAATAATGTCGTTGATTCTTCATTTGAGTACGGCGGCTATGATTTCATGCCTGACGGTCGGTTTATGGTAAACTATCAGACGATAAAATGGATTCTGTCGGATGAAGTGAATGAATATGGTATAAGACCGGTCAAGCATATTGGCAACTCGTATGCGATCGCGTTTATTGAACCGGATGGTCTGCTTTCTTCACGAATTGTACTGGACACGGTTGACGATCGTATGCACGATCTGCTGACAATCAAGGATGAGTACAGCATTCAGCAGATCAGAGCCGCCGCCGACGGAAGTATCTATATCCGTACATATGAGCGTATCATTGCCATCACTCCGAAAGATGATGGTTATGTCCTCGCGGGCTTTGTGAAGCTCGAGGACATTCTTGACTTTACTGAGAATCCCATATTCGGATACAATGTCACTCTCGACCGCTCGGAAGACGGAACCGTATATCTCAAATACCCATACAAAGCCGCCGACGGAAGAACCTTTTACAGGCGCTGTGAGCTGACGCCGACTGAAAATCCGGTCGGCGAGCCGGAAACGCTTCCGTATCTCGGCGGAAATGATACGATAATATCCGGCGACGACGTGTACTACAAGACCGGCTCCGGCATATATTACGCCGGAAAGATCGGCGGGGAGAGCCTGACCGACGACGTTGGCGCTGACGATATTTATGATATGAACTCGAACATCGTCTGCTACTGGAGCGATATCGATCTCTACGGCGGCATGGTGAACTATATCCATGTCGTGTCGAAGGACGAAATAACAGCCGAGGTGACCGACCCGGACACCGGGGAGGATATGTTCGTCAGGGTGACGACAAGCGATACGCCGGTCGACGACCGGAAGGTGCTTATTCTCGCGTATGAGGACGGATCAAGGCAGCTGAGCTACGCGGAGCTACAGAAAACCGTCCGGCGGTTCAACAGATCAAACGAGGATTACCGCGTGCGCACTGTCGACTACCGCACGGACGAGAACTCGACCGCGAACGACAAGCTGATGCGCGAGATAGTGTCCGGCAGTACGCCCGACATAGTGTTGCTCGGCGGAACGATAACGCCGGAGATATTTGTCAGACAGAAGGCGTTTGTCAATCTGTACGACTTTATGAAGAAGGATAACAAATACACGAAGGACGCGTTCCTTCCCGCCGCGCTGAAGCCGTTCGAGAATGACGGGAAGCTGTACTATCTGACGACCGGGATAATACCCGAGACGATAGTCTGCGATAAGAGCGTTTATAACGGAAAGACATTCGGTTCGGCGGAAGACCTCGCCGCGATATCCGACGCCGCGCGTGAGATTGGCATACCGCTGTTCCGCTCGGACGACAAGACGACACCCGCGCAGCCGGTGTTCTCGAAGCTGCTCGACGGCGTTCTGTCCGAATCTGTTGATTACGAGAGCGGAAAAGTCAGGCTCGGGAAGGATTTCGCGGAGCTTCTGAGGATCTGCGGAGAAGCTGACTACGCGGTCAGCGACGCCAATTATTACACGCTCGACTACTATGAGCAGAAAGCCGCGCTGTCTTTTTTAAATATGTATGGTATCGAGGACTATCTGCAACAGCGTACGCTGCTCGCGAAGGATTTTTCTGACCTTAATACGGTCGGCTACCCGGTGGAGGGCGGCACGATCATCCGTATAGCGTCGAGCCTCGCGATAACGAATAGAAGTGACGACAAAGAGGGCGCGTGGGAGTTCATGAAATACTGGCTCGACACGACGGAGGAGCGGTGTGAGCGAGCCGTGGACAACATATATGAGCTCAATGGGATGTTCTATTTCCCGACGACGCGCGCGGCGATGGACAATCTGTTCACGGCAGTGAAAAAGTCCTATATGACAATAGACACATTCGCGAGCGCGGACGGAAGATACACTGCCGCGGTCGGATATTTACGGAACCCGGTCAATACCTTGAATCTGCCGCCCGACTGCATATATTTCACCGACGAGGACGAGGCGTATCTAAGAGACCTGTTCGAGACTGCCGTCACCCCGGCGAACGCCGATACAAAGCTGATCGGGATAGTAAAGGAGGAGACGGCGGCGTACTTCGCGGGCGCGCAGACGCTTGACCGCACGGTCGAGATAATATCCGACCGGGTGAAGACGAAGCTCGCGGAATAGTAATATCGGAATTCGTATAAACGCGGAGGAGTCATATGAAAATAATCAGTATCGGTCTTATTCTGCTCGTTCTGTCGGCGGCGCTGCTGTCGTTTGTTTCCTGCGCCGACAGTTCACCTGTGTATTACGCGGATTATACCCCGCTCAGTGATATCATCCCAAAGCTGCCGAATGAACCCGACACTGATTTCTACATAACAACGACCGCCGCGAAGTCAAAATTCCTTATGTCCTCGATGTATTACGCGGACGGGGAGACCGACAATTATTCCTGTGTGTCTTTTCGTACGAACGAAAGCATAGCCGAAGACCTCGCCGCGTCCGAAAACCGGCTCGCCGAGGCGGAGCAGGAGCTTGATTCCGCGCTGAAGGCGGAGGAGCCGGACAAGATCGCGTCTCTTCGCGAGGAGATCGATATCCTGACAAGTGAGGTCGACCTTTTAAGCTCGACGAAGAGCGACCTCAAAAGCCCGTACTACGCGACGCAGTTCACGATAATCGACGGCGGCAGCGTCACGACAATCGCGCCGAGAAACGACGCCGGTCAGCCGATGTATCTCGAGACGTATGGTTTTGATATCCTCGGCGACGGACGGATAGTGGTGCTGACGCAGTACAGCGAAGACAAATGCACCGAAGAAGAGCGGAAAGAGCGGCATTCCGGCGGCGCGTTCCACAACTTTTATGAGCTGTGCGTCATCGGAACGGACGGCGGTATCGACGCGTCTCTCCCTGTTGTCGGAATAGGCGACGGATTTTTCTCCACCGGTGTCGACGTGGATATGAAGACATCGGGAGATCACGTCTGTCTCCTCTACGGTGATAGTCTGGCGGCGCTCGACGACAATCTGAATGTGATATGGAGCGGGACTCTGTCAGAGCTGTTCCCGGATTTTGCGGACAGGTCGGCGAATTCTCCGGAGCTTATCGAGGCGGGTAACGGCGACGTTTATCTCTCGTATTACAAGACGAACGGCGTCGAGACGGACCGTCTCGCGGTCAGGCTCGGCGATACGATTGAGACGTCTGAAAAGCTGACGATGATCAATGCGTACACGGTGATGATCGGCGGCGACGGCACGGCATACGCGCGGGATTCCGCGGGGATAGATACGCTCGGCAAAGACGGAAACAAGCGCAGGCTCTTTAACTGGACGGACATAGACCTCGCGGCGGATATGATCAGGGATATCTCTGTAGTTTCGGACGGCGGCATATATCTGACGGTGAACTACGGCTCGGCTGGCAGCGGCGATTTCAGCAAAATGATGTTCGTGAAGGTGACGTCCGGTCAGAAGCGCCCGACCACGAGAAAAGAGCTGACCATTGCCTACGACGCGACGAGCGGGGGGTACGACACTCAGAATATTCAGCGGTATATAAGCTCTTTCAACCTGACGAGCAAGGATTACCGTGTTGTCGCGAGACCCTACGAAACGGACGACGTTTCAACCGCGTCAGAGAAGCTGTCGCGCGACCTTGTCTTCGGAAAGATGCCGGATATGGTTGTCTTCACGGGCGGAATAAAGGCTGAGGACTTCATGAGATATGACTGCTTTGAAGACCTGTATGAACTTATCGACGACAGCGTCGGGCGGGAATATTTCGCTCCGTGTGTGCTTGAACCGTTTGAGTATGACGGGAAACTGCCGTATCTCGCGCTTGAATATGAGTTCGGAATGCTCGTGACGACGGATGAGGATATTGCCGATGCGGCGAATAGAGATGATGTATCCGCGGCGTTTGAAATAATGAATGAGGCGGCGAAGGAAAATGGCGTGCCGTTTTTCGGAACCTACGGCGACACGGAAACGTCCGGCAGGGAAAAACTGCTGTCTGAGCTGCTCGACTGTTATCCGTCTGACGGGGATTTCCGGGATTTAATCGGATTCTGCGGGGACGTTAATATAGTTGAAGCGAAGTCCGGAAAGTTCGGGCAGGATTATCTTGTGATAAAGGAGACCTGCGACAGTATGATATATATGGCTCTGAGAAGCGTACTGTCAGTCGGTGACAGCACCGTGACGTTCGGTCTCCCATCGGAAAACGGATTCGGATACAGTGTTTCCGCGTCGACCGGAATCGGGCTCACGAAGCGCGGAGACAGCGATTCTTCATGGAAATTTGTACTGCACTGCCTCGAGGCGCAGAGTGACGACTGGAAAACGTACGCGGACAAATCTGGAGATCGTTTCCCGACGGCGCGCGGGGCTGCCGATATCATGCTCGATACACTTGAAAACATGGTCGTGATAAGTGACGGCTCAATAAGATGCGTCAAGAGGAATTCATATGATGATATCACAATGCGCAGAGCCGTGTCCGAAAAGAAGAAGCCGCCGACGGCGCGGATAGTTCCGGACACGGATGATATCCGGTTGATGAAGAATCTCGTATACAACAGAGTGAGATTGAATCCCGTGCGCATTGACGGCGCGGTGAAGGATATCGTCCTCGAGGAGGCGTCCGCGTACTTCTCCGGCGCGCAGACGCTCGACCGCACAGCCGAGATAATATCCGACCGGGTAAAGACGCGCCTTTCCGAGTAAAAATCCGCGGAAAACCTGAAAAATTCTTAATTTACCTCTTGCATTTTTTTCTGAAATGTGGTATACTGATATCAAATGCAATGATGAAGTCTGCCATCCGTCACACGGGCAGCCAGAGAGGGACCGGGGTCGCTGGGATCGGTTCCGCCACGGGTCGGAAAGGCGTTTCGCTTCGGAGCAGCTTCGGTGAAAGTTAAGTAGTCGGCGCCGCCTGATCCGCGTTAAGGATCGTCAAGAGTATTGAGACGATTTATAATCGCCGGCAATGAATAAAGGTGGTACCGCGGAGCGCTTTCTGCCGCTTCGTCCTTAGTCCGCGCGTCTTCGCGCCAGAGCTTTGGACGGGCGGCTTTTTATATGATCTTCGCGAAAGGAATGGTAAAAAAATGAAAGAAAAACTCGAACAGATCCGCATGGCGGCAAAGGAGCAGCTTGACTCCGCTCACGCCGACCTTGAGGCGATCAGAATCCGCTTCCTCGGAAAGAAAGGCGAGCTGACGAGCGTGCTTCGCGGCATGGGCGCTCTCTCCGCCGAGGAGCGTCCGAAGGTCGGTCAGCTCGCGAACGAGGTGCGCGAGTACATCGAAAACGCCATCGCCGAGAAGGCGGAGGCACAGAAGAAAGAAGCTCTCGCCGAGAAGCTGAAGGCGGAGCGGCTCGACGTAACGATGCCCGGAAAGACCCCGGATATCGGCAAGCGTCACCCGCTCGCTCAGGTGCAGAAGGAGATGGAGGACATCTTCGTCGGCATGGGCTTCGGTATTGTCGATGGTCCCGAGGTCGAGTATGACTACTACAACTTCCAGGCGCTGAACATCCCGGAGAACCATCCGGCGCGCGATACGCAGGATACGTTCTATATAACCGACAATATCCTCCTGCGCTCACAGACCTCGCCTGTGCAGGTCAGAACGATGGAGAAGCAGAAGCCTCCGATAAGAATCATCTCTCCCGGTCGCGTCTATCGTTCGGATGCCGTCGACGCGTCCCACTCGCCGCTGTTCCATCAGCTCGAGGGACTTGTCGTCGACAAGGGAATCACGATGGGCGACCTCAAGGGAACGCTTGAGACCTTCGCGAAGACTATGTTCGGCGAGTCGACCCAGATAAGGTTCAGACCGCACCACTTCCCGTTCACCGAGCCGTCGGCTGAGGTCGATGTTTCCTGCTTCGTCTGCGGCGGAAAGGGCTGTAAGCTCTGCAAGGGCGAGGGCTGGATCGAGATACTCGGCGCCGGAATGGTTCACCCGAACGTTCTCCGCGGATGCAATATCGACCCGGAGGCCTACAGCGGCTTCGCGTTCGGTATGGGCATTGAGCGTGTCACGATGATCAAGTACGGCATCGACGACATGAGATATCTCTACGAGAACGACGTCAGATTCCTTGATCAGTTCTGATGGAGCTGTTCGATCTCTACACGCCTGAGCGCGTCCTGACCGGCAAGAGCATGGTGCGCGGCGACAGGCTGCCGGACGGGCTCTGGCGGCTGGTCGTGAGGATCGCCGTATTCGGCGATGACGGCAGGATGCTGATACAGAAGCGCACCGATACGAAGTCGTTCATGCCCGGCAAATGGGATATGAGCGCCGCCGGGAGCGTCGTCCTCGGTGAGGACAGCCGGACCGCGATAATCCGCGAGACGCGCGAGGAGATAGGCATCGACCTTGCCGACAGCGATTTCCGGATCATTTCGACGATGTATATGCACCGGAAAAACGGCAGCGGGATTTTTGAGGATATCTATATTGTCCGCATGACTCCCGACTTGTCCGGGCTGACCCTCCAGAAGGAGGAGGTCGAGGCGGTCAGGTGGGCGGACGAGAAAGAGATCATCTCGCTCATTCAGAGCGGGGAATTCATTCCGTTCAGACCGGAGTTCATCCGGTTCATGTTTGCCGTCGGAACGAGCGGGGATATGAAGGTTCACTTATAAATAAAGAATATTGCGCCACCGGGACGTTTTCGGCGGGCGCAGGAAGGATATAAAGATATGGTATTATCACTTGAATGGGTAAGTGATTTCGTCAACATAGACGGGATAACGCCCAAGGAATATTGCGACAGGCTCACAGCGACCGGTTCCAAGGTCGAGGGCTTTGAGGTGCTCGGCGACGATATCGAGAACGTCGTCGCGGGAAAGGTCATCTCTCTTGAGCGCCATCCGGATTCGGATCACCTCTGGATCTGCCAGATAGACGTCGGAGAGGGCGCGCCGGTACAGATAGTCACCGGAGCGCAGAACGTCTTCGCGGGAGCTATGGTTCCGGTCGCGAAGGCTCCGTCGAAGCTGCCGGGCGGCGTGAACATCAAGGCTGGCAAGCTCCGCGGAGTTCCGTCGAACGGTATGCTCTGCTCGATCGGCGAGCTGAATCTGACGACGCACGATATGCCGGGCGCCATCGAGGACGGCATATTCATCATGGAGGGCTTCGACGCGAAGCCGGGCGATGATATCCGCGACGTCCTGAAGCTCCGCGACACGGTCGTCGAGTTCGAGATCACCTCGAACCGTCCGGACTGCCTGTCGGTCATAGGTCTCGCGCGTGAGACCGCCGTCTCCTTCGATAAGGAGTTCACGCTCCCGACCCCGAAGGTCGGTTTCACGAAGGACGGAGACAAGATCGACAACTACATCTCGGTCAAAGTCACCGACTCAAAGCTCTGCCCGAGATACACCGCGCGCGTCGTGAAGAACGTGAAGATCGCGCCCTCGCCGCTGTGGATGCGTATGCGTCTGCGCGCGTCCGGCGTCAGACCGATCAACAATATCGTCGATATCACGAACTACGTCATGCTCGAGTACGGTCAGCCTATGCACGCGTTCGATTATTCCTGCCTTGACGGCAAGAAGATCATCGTCCGCACCGCGGCTGAGGGCGAGAACTTTAAGTCGCTCGACGACACCGATCACGTCCTGAACTCAAAGAACCTTGTCATAGCCGACGAGAAGAAGGCGGTTGCTCTCGCGGGCGTCATGGGCGGCGCAAACAGCGAGATCACCGACACCACCGCGACTGTCGTCTTCGAGAGCGCGAACTTCCTCGGCAGCTCGGTCCGCGTGACCGCGAAGAGCCAGGGTATGCGCACCGAGAGCTCCGGACGCTTCGAGAAGGGGCTTGACCCGGAGAACACCCTCCCGGCGATAGACCGCGCCTGCGAGCTCGTCGAGATGCTCGGCGCCGGCGATGTCGTCGAGGGAACCATCGACGTCTACGGCGGCAAGGAAGAGCCGTACAAGATGAAGCTCGAAGTCGGGCGCATAAACGCGTTCCTCGGTCTCGACGTTGACGCCGAGTACATGAAGAACGTCATGAGAAAGCTCGAGTTCGGCGTTGAGGACACCGCTGACGGCATAATCCTCACTGTACCGTCCTTCCGCGCCGACTGCCGCTGCATGAACGATATCGCGGAAGAGATACTCAGAATCTACGGCTACAACACGATCAAGGCGACAAAATTCGTCACCCCGATCACCTCCGGCAGCCGCACGCCCGTACAGCGCTTCGAGCATATGTGCGCCGACCTCCTCTGTGCGATGGGTCTCTATGAGTGCGAGACCTTCTCCTTCATCAGCCCGAAGTACTACGACAAGATAAACCTCGCCGAAAACGACCCGAGAAGAAAATCCATCGTCATCTCGAACCCGCTCGGCGAAGACACCAGCGTCATGCGCACCACCGCCATCCCGTCGATGCTCGAGGTCCTCGCGCGCAACAACAACTACCACGCCGAAAAGACCGCCCTCTTTGAGCTCGCGAAGACCTATATCCCGGACGAAGACCCGACGAAGCTCCCCGACGAGCGCCGCCAGATCGTAATCGGCTTCTTCCGCGACGGCGACTTCTACACGCTGAAGGGCATGATCGAGACCCTTCTCTCCCGCGCGGGAATAAAGAACGCGACCTTCACCGCCGACACCGAAAACCCGACCTTCCATCCCGGCCGCTGCGCGAAGATCTCCACCGCGGACGGCAAAGTCCTCGGCGTATTCGGCGAAATCCACCCAGAAGTCCAGAAAACCTACGCGATAGACGCCCCCGTCTACGTCGCCGAAATCGACTTCGAAAACCTCTTCGCCGAAACCGACCTCGACAAACACTTCACCCCCCTGCCGAAATTCCCGGCGACCACCCGCGACTTCGCCTTCGTCTGCGACGACACCCTCGAAGTCGGCACCATCGAAGCCGTAATGAAAAAAGCAGGCGGTAAAACCGTCGAATCAATCAAACTCTTCGACGTCTATCGCGGAGCCCAGCTCGGCGACGGCAAAAAGAGCGTCGCCTTCAACGTAACCCTCCGCGCCCCCGACAGAACCCTCACCGACGACGAAGCCGACAAAGTCTCAAAGAAGATCGTCACTCTGCTCGACAGAGAACTCGGACTCAAACTCAGAGGCTAAGAGAACGCGGGGAAAACTTTCCCGAAAAAAGTTTTCCCCGCACCCCTTTCAAAAACTTTTATACATTTAAGGATGACTTATGCGTCAGTTACGGCGCAACAAAGGCTCTGCCGACTTTGATTATCGGCAGAGCCTTTGTTATTACTGTTCCTTTGCCCGACGCTCAAGCTCCTCGAAGACCTCGCGGTCCTGCGTACCGAGCGCGTCCTTGATAATATACATCTGCTCACCGTCGGCGACGAATTCGTACTCGACCGACGCGTGCAGTCCCTCGCCGAGCGTTTCCGGCTCATAGCGGCGGAAGAAACCGTCTCCGAACGGGAAGTATCCCTCGCCAGTGCCGCGGTACTCAGTGAGCTGCCAGACATTCGAGGTCTTCAGCGGTCGCGAGAGCTTCACGAGCCCGACGCCCTTCGCGTACCAGAGCTCAAAATCGCCCTTGAAGTACCAGTCGCCGCCCTTTTCGGAGTGCATATTGTACTTTACGTGGCGGCAGTTCTCGAAGACACCGGCGGGTGTCTCAGTCGTCTCGTCGCCTGAGACGTCGATAGTCAGCTTGCCGCCGTCCGGAAAGTCTATGTAGCCGTTTTCTGGAGTGAGGTCGATTTCCTGATGGTAGCCGGGAACCCACTTATCCGACCATATCAGATCGCCCAGATCGAAGCTGACGATATTGTAGAGGAAGTTGTAGAGTATCTTGCTCGCTTCATCGCACCAATAATAGGTGTTCTTCCACTCAAACGCGTATCTGTTCGTCAGATAATCGTACAGGATATCCGTGCCTTTCCGTTCGATACGTTCGGTGTTGAAGAAGTTCCAGCGTCCGATCTCGGTGCAGCCGGGATTAACGCCGCGGTCGGTGTCCATAATGCGGGTCATGACGTTTTTCGCGCGCCTTGCCTGGACTTTCTGCAGCTTGGTCTCTGCCAGAGCTTCGGCACGGTCGAGGTACTTCAGAACCGAACGGTTGAGCTTAGGAGTTTTATTTTCGCTATAGTAGGTCTCACGCACACAGCGCTTGATGCCTGACCACGTGTCCTGGTATCCGACCGTCCGGAGATAGCACGACTCGGAGAGATTTACGGTATTTCCGTCGTTGTAGATGACCTCATAAATTGTTTCATCGTCATAGATGCGATCATCGTTGGCTAACTTGTAGTTCCATTTGTTGCCGACCTCAAGCGGAAGAAGTCCATCACCTTTGACCGAATACTTCGCGAGATCGACGCGGTGGCTGTTGCTTCCGCGCGTCCAGCTCTGCGCGACGATGCCAACGCCCAGGCAAAACCAGGTATCACAGGCGGTCACACCGTTGTTCAAGCCCCTGAAGCTGAAAAGCGAGCAGTTCTCGAAAGTTCCGGCGGGAGTCTCGACAGTCTCATTGTCGCTTATGTATGTGAGCTTCGACTCGCCGTCCGACGCGGTGATGGTGTCGCCAACTTTCATGCCGGGGTCAAGGACGAGTCTGTCTACACCCGAACCCATCCAGAATACATACGGCGGCGTCCATTTCCATCTGTTGAATCCTGGTAGCAGCCATAATATGGTTTTTCCGGATATGAATTTTAACTGCACTCCACCGACGGTGTACCCGGTCGAGTTGTCGTGCCCGGTGTCTTCGTACCCGAACCTGTCGATCATTTCCTCTGTGTGTATAGCAGCGAGGGCGATCGCGTAGTAGATGCTGCCCTTGTCGATAACCTCCAACACCTTGTTGAAGGCGTCGTACATCTTCTCGCGCTCGCCGAGCTCCGAATATGTGTATCCGAGCCAGAACCACGCGTATCCGAGCGGCTTTATCCATTTTCCAGCTTCCAGATGCGGGATGATTGTGCCGACTATCTTTTCGGCGCGCTCCTTCTCATCTTTGACGATGAAAATCTCATCCGAGACAATCGCCTCCATGACGTCTTCGTTGTGACTCTTTTCGGCGGCGACCTTCATTCTTTCGCGGATTTCTTCCTTGTCCCTGTCGAGCCACCAGTAGCCCTGGAGCAGCACATCGGCGAGGGCGTACTGCTTCTTGTCGGATTCATCAAGCGATTCGACCGCCGCGAGGACATTCTTGTATGCCTCTTCGAAGCCGGTCTTGTTGAGCTTCGTGATCCAGAATTTGAGTTCCTCGACCTGACGCATGACGCGCGCAGTGAAGTCTTCGTTCTCGTCGTAAGTTTTTTCCATGATACCGTATCCCTTTCTGAGTTGTTTTCTCGCCTCGGAGAGCCGCCACTTGACAGTTCCGACCGGAACGTCGAGCATTTTCGCGATCTCCTCAACCTTGTAGCCTCCGAAATAATGCAGTTTCACGGTCTCGCGCAGAACCTCGCTCAGTGAATCGATCGTCTCACGGAGCTCCGAAGCGTCGGACGACTTTGTGTCGGCCGGCTCGGGAAAATCCGGCAGATCAAGGCTGACCTCGACTGCGGCGGCGTAGTGTCTGACTATCCGGCATGCGTGATTCTTCGTGATCGCGCAGACCCATGCACCGAACCGCGACTTGTCCTCGAGCGCCGAGAGATGCGTCCAAGCCGAGACGAAAGCGTCCTGCGCGGCGTCCTCAGCCGACCAGATATTTGATGTGACCTTGAAAGCCGTTCCGAGCGCCTTCTTCTGGTGGCGGTTGACAAGCTCCTCGAACGCGGCTGAGTTGCCGAGTAATGTGAGGTCGACGAGGGTCGGGTCGGTCTTCTCTGAGTATTCGTTCATTGCCTGATTCCTTTCTGCTTTTTGGAGGTTTCACCTATAAGAGTCGGGTTTGAGGGAAAAGGTTGGCGGGATGGAAAAAATTATCCCCGATAATTCGGGGAACTCATTTTCATGATAAATACACGCGGACACCTGGCGGTTAGAAGCACCAATCCGCTCATCATCCTCCGGGAGAGTTTCCGATAACGGTTGACGGCGGCTGGCTTCCGGGATAAACGCAGCCCCCGCGAGGTTATCCCCGCGGGGCTTTTGTCATTTCTTCGCCTGTTCGAGCTTCTCGTATTCGGCGCGGTCCTGCGTACCGAGCGCGTCCTTGATAATATACATCTGCTCACCGTCGGCGACGAATTCGTACTCGACCGACGCGTGCAGTCCCTCGCCGAGCGTCTCGGGCTCATAGCGGCGGAAGAAACCGTCTCCGAACGGGAAGTATCCCTCGCCTGTGCCGCGGTACTCGGTGAGCTGCCAGATATTCGAGATCTTCAGCGGGCGCGAGAGCTTCACGAGCCCGACGCCCTTCGCGTACCAGAGCTCGAAATCGCCCTTGAAGTACCATATGCCGCCCTTGTCCGCATGCATACTGTACTTTACGTGGCGGCAGTTCTCGAAGACTCCGGCGGGCGTTTCGGTCGTCTCGTCGCCTGAGACGTCGATAATCAGCTTGCCGTTCGTGAAGCCGTCGTAGCCCTTTTCGGGTATGAGGGGAGTTTCCTGATGATAGCCGGGAACCCACATGTCCGACCAGAGTCGACCGTTGTCGTCGCTGATGATTTCGTAGAGGAAGTTGTAGAGGATTTTGCTCGTCTCATCATTCCAGTAATCACAAATCTTCCACTCGAAAGAGTACTTGCGCATATCAGTGCTGTGCAGAACATCCGTGCCGTCACGCTTTATTGTCTCAACGTCGAAGAAGTTCCAGCGTCCTATCTCGGTGCAGTCGGGATTTACGCCGCGGTCGGTGTCCATTATGCGTGTCATTACGCGTTTCGCGTACTTAGTGTGTACCTTCTGCCGCCTTGTCTCAGCCTGAGTTTCGGCGCGGTCGAGGTATTTGAGAATCGAGGGGTCGAGATGCTCATCCCTGTCTTTGCCTCGGTGGTAATTTTCCCGCGCGCGGAGCATATTGCCCTCCCATGTGTCCTTGTAACCAACAGTGCGGAGATAGCACGACCCAGAGATATTCACTGTGCTTCCGTCGTTGTAGATAACCTCATAGATTGATTCGTCGTCATAGATGCTCTCGTTGTCGATCATTCTGTAGGTCCATTTGTTCCCGACTCCAAGCGGGAGAAGTCCGTCCCCTTTGACCGAGTATTCAGAAAGCTCACAGCGATGGCTGACTCCATGGCGCGTCCAGTTCTGCGCGACGATTCCGACTCCCGGGCAGAACCATGTCTCGCATGACGTTAGACCGTCTTTTCCGCCGCTTGACTTATAGTATGAGCAGTTTTCGAAGGTCCCGGCGGGAGTCACGACTGTTTCGCTGTCGCTCGAATACACGAGTTTTGCCCTACAGTCGGGTGTGGCTATCGTCTCGCCGACACTCATCCGGGGGTCGAGGATCATATTGTTAACCATCGAATTGTACCAGAATATTGACGGCGTGCAGTGATGGATGCCGAACCCCGGCTGCGACCAGAAATAAAGCTTGCCGTCTATGAATTTCAACTGCTCCCCTGTCGCACTGCACTGAGTCGAGTTGCCTAGTCCTGTATCGATAAAATCGAATTTGTCGATCATTTCCTCGATGTGTATGGCGGCGAGAGCGTTCGCGTAGTAAACGCTGCTCTTGTCGATAACCTCCAGCACTTTGTTGAAGGCGTCGTACATCTTCTCGCGCTCGCCGAGATTCGAATATGTGTATCCGAGCCAGAACCACGCGTATCCGAGCGGCTTTATCCATTTTCCCGCTTCCAGACGCGGGATGATTGTGCCGACTATCTTTTCGGCGCGCTCCTTCTCATCTTTGACGATGAAAATCTCATCCGAGACAATC
>URCP01000029.1 GCA_900546315.1 uncultured Eubacteriales bacterium | reverse complement strand
ACGCTGTGCTGTGGGCGGTAGAAAACGGCATCACCAAGGGCACCAGCGACACCACGTTCAGCCCCAACATGACCTGCTCCCGTGCCCAGATCGTCACTTTCCTGTGGCGTTCTGAGAAGTCACCGGCAGCGGGTACAACTAATCCCTTTGCCGATGTGAACTCAACTGCCTACTATGCAGACGCTGTACTGTGGGCGGTCAGGGAGAATATCACCAAAGGAACCACCAGCACGACATTCAGCCCCGACGCGGATTGCACCAGAGCGCAGATCGTGACCTTCCTCTGGCGCTGCAAGAAGTGAACGGCTGACATGACCAAATAAGCAAATACGAAACAGCGCAGCGGACAGGCTTTTCGCCCTGACGCTGCGCTGTTCTCTTTTCGCCGCGGGAAACAAATTTTTCCGACATTTTGAGCCGCGCCGTTATCACGGCGCGGTAATGAGACGGCACTGACACGATCTGGATAGAGGCAATCGCGGACGCCGCGAGAGCGGCAAGGCGGACGCGCCGTCATCCTGCAAAAACGGGAGAAAACGGAATGCTCTCCGGCGTGATGCTCCGCGCGGACCGCGGATCTGTCATGTATCAACGCAGGACCGCCAACCTCCGTTGTGTGACGTTTGCGGATAATATATTTGTGACGTGTACGTGTCAGGAGCGGGCGACCATTGGTCGCCCGCCGCGAAGACACACCCGGAACCTCATATCAATGCTCACACGTAATTGTATCTCTTCCGCATCCTGGCAAAGAAGAATGTCGTCACGCAGAGCGCGAACACCTCCGCGACCAGCACCGACGCCCACACTCCCTCGACATCGAAGAATATCGGCAGAACCAGCACGACGGTCACCTGGAACAGCAATGTTCTGAGGAAGGATATCAGCGCCGAGACAAGCCCGTTCGAGAGCGCCGTGAACATCGACGAGCCGAAGATGTTTATCCCGCACACCGTGAACGCCAGCGCGTAAACGCAGAACCCATGCCTCGTCAGAGCCTCGAGCTCAGCGTCGTATCCGACGAAAATTCCGGTCAGCAGCCCCGACGTCGCTATCGCGAGCCCGGCGAGGAACACCCCCGTTATCAGGTTGAACAGGATGCTCTTCTTAAACATATTCTTCAGTTCGTCCGTGTTGCAAGAGCCGTAATTGTAGCCGATTATCGGCGCGGAGCCTATCGCGTAGCCTATGAAAATCGCGATGAAGATGAAGTTTATGTACATGATGGCGCCGTATGCCGCTACACCGTTCTCTCCCTCGAAATGGAGGAGCTGCTTGTTGTAGAGCATATTGACGACCGACGACGAGATGCTGCTCATCAGCTCGGACGAACCATTCGTCACCGTGTGAAAAAGGACGTTCCAGTCGATTCCCGCTTTTGTCAGCTTAAGACAGCTCGTGTTTATCTTTCCCTGCGGCAGGAGGAAATAGACAAGCGGTATCACGCCGCCCACGCACTGACTGAGACCTGTCGCAACAGCCGCCCCCGCGACGCCCCACCTGAACACCGCGACAAAAAGATAGTCGAGCACCATATTCGTGCATCCCGCCGCGACCGTCACCGCCAGCCCTATCTTGGGCTTCTCCGCCGTCACGAGGAAGCTCTGGAACACGTTCTGGAGCATGAAAGCGGTCAGCGCGATGAGATTACACCTTCCGTAGGACAGGCAGTACGGCATCATTGCGTCGTCAGCGCCGAGAAGCCGCGCTATCGGCTCAAGAAACGCGATTCCGATCGCCGAAAAGATAACGCCCACGACAACTGTCACGTAGATCAGCATCGAGAATATCCGGTTCGCCCTCTCACGATCTCCCTCGCCGAGGGTCCGCGCGACGATGGCACTTCCGCCGGTTCCTATCATGAAGCCGATTCCGCCGAAAACCATCAGGAACGGCATTATCAGGTTAATCGAGGCGAAGGCTGTCTTTCCGACGACATTCGAGACGAACAGCCCGTCGACCACTCCGTAGATCGAGATGAAGACCATCATGACAATCGACGGCAGGACGAATCTGAGAAGTCTGCCGGTTGTGAAGTGGTCGGCGAGTGTTATTTGTTTTCGTTTATGTTTTTTGATTGATTTTTCCATTGGTTTATCCCCCTTGTGGTATGAATGACGTGTCGATCACGGTGAAAGCAACGGAGCCCTCACCGGCACTCTCATGAACCATGGAAACCATATTCCTTTTATCCGCAAATGATCTCTCCTGTCTTCAGATCTCCTTCCCGGCCGCGGCGAAGAGCTTTTTCACGTTTCCGGCGAATATCTTCTCTTTTTCCTTATCGGTCAGCGACGGGTCGAAGAGCACGCCGCCGACATACATATACGGGTTGCAGGTCGGGTAGTCCGAGCCGAAGATTATCCGGTCTTCTCCTATCTCGTCGACCAGCCGCCTTGTCAGTCCCATGCGGAAGATTCCGTAGCCGGAGAGGTCGAGATAATGGTTCGGGCGGTTCTTCAGGCGCTTTATGTGGCGCATTGCTTCGTTATACTCTCCCGGGTGCGCGAAGACTATCTTCGTGTCCGGGTGGCGCTCGGACATTCTGTCCATCTCGTCCTCGCCCATCGAGTGGATGCTGACGATCATGTTCTTCTCGGTCGCGTAGTCGAGCAGCTTCGAGAAGCCCTCGCAGGAGTAGTCGCTCCAGCCGTGCGTATACGGCACAAGCTCACCGATAAGCCGCCCGCCGCGGGCATAGAACTCGTCTATCATCTCCTTGGATTCCTCTACATATTTCGGGTGAATCATCAGACCGGGGACGTAGAAATCGCCGAGCATATTCCAGATTTTGTACATCGCGTCGTTAGAGCGGCGGATGACGTCGAGCGAGTCGGGAGTCTGGTTGTCGCGCATGATGACTGAGCCGCACATTTTCGAGATACCGGCGTCTCTCATGTCCTGCTCGATGTGCTCCGGGGTCATCCCGAGGTTGTCGCGGTGCGAGCAGATATTCTCCCCGCCAAAGCCGAACGGGTGGGTGTGGAAGTCGATTATTTCGTAGTCTTTGAGTATCATGGGTGTTTTCTCCTTTACATTTCTTCAGCTTGTTTTATATAGAGGTTGCCGTACTTGGTTATATATTCCTTACGCGCTTCGAGATCGTCGCCTAACAGTGTGTCGAAGATTCTCGCGGTCTCCTCGGCGTCGGCGGCGTTTACTTTGATGAGACGCCTTGTTTCGGGGTTCATCGTGGTTTTCCACATCATTTCGGGTTCGTTCTCGCCGAGTCCTTTTGAGCGCTGGAGGGTGTATTTCTGGGTTCCGAGTTTCTTTATTATTTCGACTTTTTCCTGCTCGTTGTAGGCGAAGTCTATTTTGTCCTTGCAGGTGATTTCGAAGAGCGGGGACTCGGCGATGTAGATGCGCCCGTTCTTTATCAGCGTCGGCAGGAGGCGGTAGAACATAGTCAGGATCAGCGTCCTTATCTGGTATCCGTCCTCGTCGGCATCGGTGCAGATGATGATCTTCGACCACCTGAGAGCGCTCATGTCGAACGGGACGATGTCGCCCTTGACTTTCGACTTTATCTCGACGCCGCAGCCTATGACCTTGAGGAGGTTCACGATGATCTCGTTCTTGAATATCTTGTCGTAGCCGCTCTTGAGACAGTTCAGCGTCTTTCCTCTGACCGCCATTATCGCCTGAAACTCCGCCGCGCGGCCGAGCTTACAGGAGGTCAGAGCCGAGTCGCCCTCGACTATATAAAGCTCCCGCCGCTCCGGGTCCTTTGTGCGGCAGTTGACGAATTTATCGACACGGTTCGCGATGTCGATCGTTCCGGTGAGCTTCTTTTTGAGGTTCAGTCTGGTCGACTCCGCCGTCTCGCGGGAGCGCTTGTTTATCAGAACCTGAGAGGTGAATTTGTCCGCCTCGCCGGGGTTTTCCGCGAAATAGACCTCGAGCTGATGCTTCAGAAAGTCAGTCATCGCCTCGGCTATGAAGCTGTTGTTTATCGCCTTCTTCGTCTGGTTCGCGTAGGAAGTCTGGGTCGAGTAGCTGTTCGAGACGAGCACGAGGCAGTCCTCTATGTCGCCAAAATTTATCTTCGACTCGTTCTTGTTGTACTTTCCCTGTGCCTTCAGATAGTGGTCGACCGCCCACACGAACGCCGAGCGCACCGCCTTGTCCGGAGAGCCGCCATGCTCGAGAAACGACGAGTTATGATAGTACTCAATCACGTTCACAGTGTTCGACGCGCAGAATGAAATATCCGCTTTCAGTTTATAATCATCCTTGTCCTCACGGTCGCGCCCGGACGTCTCGAGGTGCCAGAGAACCGGCTGTGTCAGCGACTGCCCGCCGGTCAGCTCGTTCACGTAGTCGATGATTCCGTTCTCGTAGTAATACTCGCTGTGCTCGAACTCACCGTCAGCGTTCTCGAAGTCGAGCGTGAAGCGTATCTTCGGATTGACTATCGACTGCTTTTTCAGCGTCTCCTCAAAGTACTCCTTCGGGATGTTTATGTCGGTGAAGACCTCGAGGTCGGGGAGCCAGCGTATCACAGTCCCGGTGCGTCTCGACTTCCTGTCAAGAGGCGTCACGGTCAGCTCATCGACCGGGAATCCCTTCTCGAAATCTATTTTCGACACAGTCTCGCCGTTATACGACGCGACATGCATATACTCCGAGCTGTACTGAGTGGCGCACGCGCCGAGACCGTTCAGTCCGAGCGAGAACTCATAGGACGCGCCCGCCGAGTTGTTATAGTACTTTCCGCCCGCGTACATCTCGCAGTATACGAGCTCCCAGTTGTATTTCCCCTCGTGTTCGTTCCATCCGAGCGGCACTCCGCGCCCGTGGTCGTCGACCTCTATCGAGTGGTCGGCGTACGCCGTCACCTTTATGACGTCGCCAAAGCCCTCCTTCGCCTCGTCGACCGCGTTCGAGAGTATCTCGAAGAACGAATGCTCGCAGCCCTCAAGCCCGTCGGAGCCGAAGATTACCGCCGGTCTCTTCCTGACCCGGTCAGGACCCTTGAGCATGATTATACTCTGGTCGCCGTAAGCCGCCTCGTTCTTTTTCTCATCTTTCTTGGTTGCCATTTTTATCTCCCGTTATATCACAACAAAACGCCGCCGGTTGAACGGCAGACGTCTTAACATACATATATCTCTATTATACTATATTTTCTCCCGAAAGTAAAGAGTATTTTGAAAAATTCTCTTGAAGTTATCGGAAAGTTCTGCTATAATATACTCATACAACGACGAAAGGAGCAAGTCTGAAAATAAATTTTCAGACTAAACAGTTTTGAGGCTTTCACGACGTGGAGTCGTGAATTTTGAAAGACGGACAAGCCGTCTTTCAAAACCGCCACAAAACTGTAAGTTTGTACGAAAGGTATAGGTAAAATGGAACGACCGGATATCCTCAGCGCAAAAAACATCTTCTCGCTCTACATCGACCGTGCCCGCTCCACCTCCATCTGGAACGCCGCCGACCGCGCCATCAAGTATACACGCCGCTTCTTCTTCATAACGAAGCTCCTGCGCTTCGCCGCCGCTGTCATCACGTTCGTGCAGACAAGCGCGATGCTGATCGCCTCCGCGACGCTGATACTGACGCTTCTCCCGCTCGTGCTTATCGTTGTCCTCGCCGCCGGAATCTCCGGATGGTTCTGCGAGAACCGGATACTCAGAAAGTACCCGCCGCCAAAGGACGGAAGCATCTACGTTCTTCTCCCCCCGGACCGCGAACTTCTCGAAAAGCACCAGAAAGATTCCGAAACAACCGACAAACACCCGAAAAAGCCAGACAAACACATCTACCGCGAAGCCCTCGCCCGCGACCTCTCGTCCTCCGGAACCGTATACGTCGTCGATTCAGAGCCGGGATACCTGTTCAAAGGTCTTGTTCGCGGTCTCTACCCGGCGAAAGACGTGAACGGCGTCACCTATCTCAGCAAACCGTTATTCCTCAGAATGCGCGCGAAATACTTCGACAAAACGCCGGAACGGATGAATTATCTGATATAATCGTCAGCTTGCGGGGGAGAGGACCCGCTTTGAAAAGCGGGTCCCCTCCCCCGCCCCCCTCCCTCCCGTAAACTTTTTATAAAAAGGATATACTCTGCGGCAGAGCCGGTTATGGCAAGACAACACGAATACTGAACATCGCGGCAGAAAGCGTCAGAGCCGAAAAGCCGACATTCCTGATAGTCCCCGAACAGCACGCCGTCGACGCCGAAAAACAGATGACCGACCTCCTCGACGGCGCGCCCTCACTGTCGCTCGAAATACTGAACTTCCGCCGCCTCTGCAACCGCGTCTTCCGCGAATACGGCGGGCTTTCATACTCTTACCTCACCGACAGCGGCAAATCACTGCTCATGTGGAAAGCCCTGCGCGAAACCGCTCCCGCCCTGTCATCCATGCCCGGGACTAAAACCGACGACCCGAGCCTTATCGAGTCGATGCTCCGCGCCGCGAACGAGTTCAAAGTCTGCCGAATCACCCCCGCCGCGCTCGAAAAGTCAGCCGCCGCGCTCACGGCTAAGGACAACCCCTCCGCGCGTACAGAGCGTCTCTGTGCTAAGATAAACGACCTCTCGCTCATACTCGCCGACTTCTCGCGTCTTGTCTCAGAGACCGCGGACGACGCCTCGGGCGACCTTGACCGCGCCGCCGAACTGCTCCGTGAGCATCGCTTCTTTGAGGGTTCGGACATTTTTCTCGACTCCTTCAACGGCTTCACGGCGCAGGAATTCGCGCTGATTTACGAGATGATGCGTCAGGCGGACGACATGACGATCTCCCTCTGTCTCGACCCCGGAAACGCGTCCGCTCCGTTCGAAAATCTGTCAGACACCTACGGAAGGCTGATAAGACTCGCGAAGTCCGCCGGGCAGGATTACACACTCGAGACACTGACCGAAAACCGCCGCGCGAAATCGCCCGAGCTCGCGTTTATCGAGAGAAATCTCTGGTCGCGCGACGCTTCTTTCCCCGCGGTTTATGACGGAACGTCCGAGCGCCTGCGCGTCGTCTCCTGTCCCGACCTCTTCACCGAATGCGAGGCGGTCGCTGAGGACATCCTGAAAAAAGTCCGTGAGGGCGCGAGATGGCGCGACTTCGCGGTCATAACGCGCGGCGCCGCGAGATACGACGGGATAATCGACACTGTGCTTGAAAAATACGGCGTCCCCCTCTTCTTCTCGAAGCGAACCGACCTCATGTCAAAGCCGCTCGTCCGCGCGATACTGACCTCTCTCCGGATAAAGAGCGGAAACTTCCGCCCGTCCGACGTGATAACCTACCTGAAAACAGGGCTTTCCGGCATCGATCCCGACAATTCCGCCGAGCTCGAGATGTACATTGAACGCTGGTCGATACGCAGCAGGAACAGATACACCCGCGAATGGACGATGGACCCGAGAGGACACGGCTTCACCGAACTCCCCGAAAAGGAGAGCGCGAGACTGAAACGGGTGAACGAACAGCGAAACATCCTCGTCCCGCCGCTGATAACCTTCTTCGATAAGCTCGACGCTTGTATAACCGTACTCGACCACGTAAAGGCTCTGTACGACTTCCTGACCTCGCTCGACGTTCCCGGAACGCTCGAGAGACAGGCGGCGGAACTGAAACGCGAGGGCACATCCACGTCTCTTGCCGAGAGCGGCGAGCTTGAACAGATCTACGGCGTACTCATAGACGCGCTCGACGAGATGGCGAACGTCATACCGGAGACAGAGACAGACACTGATACCTTCGCGAGACTGCTCACAATATGCCTGTCATCGGCGGACATCGGACGGATACCGGCGGCTGTCGACGAGGTTGTAGCTGGCGACGCGTCGCTTCTCAGGGCTTCGAGAAAGCATATTTATCTGATAGGGGCGAACGAGGGCGCGTTTCCCGGCTCTCCCGACGACGGCGGGCTTATCGGCGACGCTGACCGCGAGCTTCTGGCGACCGTCGGGATAGAGCTGTCCGACAGCGAATACCGCGCCGCCGACGAGAGATTCCACTTCTACCGCGCCGCCTCCGGGGCGTCCGAGACGCTGACGATATCTTACGCCTGTGCCGACCTCGCGGGAAAGCCGCTCAGACCCTCGTCAGCCGTGAGGCGCGTCATGACCCTTTTCGGCAAAGAACCCGAAAACTACGATAAAAAGCCGCTCGCCGACCGTCTCGAGGGACGCGGGAAGCTGCTCGAGTACACAGCCGAAGCCGGAGACACCGCGCTCGGAAAGGCTCTCAGAAGATATCTTGAAAAATCGCCGGAAACCAGAGAAAAGCTCGTGAAGCTCGACATCCCACTGACCGGGGCGGCAACAGAGCTTGACCGTGAGACCGCCGAACTCATATCCGGCGGGGATCTCGCGCTGACACAGTCGCGGCTCGACAGCTACGTTCTCTGCCACTTCTCGTATTTCTGCAAATATGTGCTGAAGCTTGAGGACGCGAAGCCCGCCGATTTTGACGCGGCGAACATCGGAAGCTTCATACATCACGTTCTCGAACTGTTCGTTTCAAGGGCGTCCGAGGGAGAGCTTGGAAGTCTCACCGACGAGGATATCGATCGGATGGTGTCGGAAATCGTCGAGAGCTATATGGACGACATATCAAAGACTCTCCCCGACGTGCGCGGGACAAGGCTCGGGCATCTGTTCACAAAGCTCCGCAGATCGTCGAAGCTGCTCTGTAAAAATATCGCGGAGGAGTTCTCGGACAGCGAGTTCTCACCGGCGTTCTTCGAATTGCCGATAGGGTTCTCTGACAGTCAGGGGAAGTCGGTCGCTCCGCTGTCGGTCGACCTCGGGGACGGGTCGAAGGCGTATATCTACGGCGTCGCCGACCGGGTTGACCTCCTGCGGCGCGAAGACAAGCTCTATGTCCGCGTCGTCGACTACAAGACCGGAACGAAGGAATTCTCGATGGACGACATAGCAATGGGACTGAACCTGCAAATGCTCCTCTACCTCTTCTCGCTCTGGAAGAACGGCGCGAAACCTCACGGCGCGCTCAGGGACGCCGCAAACGGGCGCGAAATCCTCCCCGCCGGCGTTTTATACTTTTCGGCAAATGTCCCGACAGTGACGCTCGACCGCGAGGAGGCGCCGGAGGACGTTGAGAGGATGGTGTCCGACAAGCTCGCGAGGCGCGGGCTTCTTCTCGACGACACGGACGTCCTGACCGCGATGGAGCGCGAGCTCTCCGGCAGATACCTGCCCGTCAAAGTAAAGAAGGACGGGAGCTTCGGAAAAACCGACGCGCTGAAGACGCTCGAGGATTTCGGCAGTCTTCTCTCGGAGATAGAATCCACCGTCCGCCGCATAGGACTCGAAATAAAGCGCGGAAACGCGAACGCCCACCCGATGAAGACAAAGAAACACGACGCCTGCCGCTTCTGCGAGATGAAGCCGGTCTGCCGCGCCGCGAACACACAGGAGAAGCACTGATGGCACAGAAAAGAATATGGACAAAAGCCCAGAGCGAGGCGATCTCCGACCGCGGTCACGACCTTCTCGTCTCCGCCGGAGCCGGTTCGGGAAAAACCGCCGTTCTGACCGAGAGGATAATCCGCCGCCTGACCGACCGCGAGAACCCGTTGGACATAACGAGAATGCTCATCGTGACCTTCACCAAGGCGGCGGCGAGCGAGCTTAAAGAACGCATATCCTCGGCTCTCAGTGACGCGGCGGCGGAGAATCCCTCCGACTGGAGACTCACGCGTCAGCTCTTCGCGCTCGAGCGGGCGCAGATATGTACGATACACAGCTTCTGTCTCGATCTCCTTCGCGAGAATTTTTCGAATGTGGGACTGCGTGCGGACTTTCGGATCGCGGACGACGCGGAGATAAAGCTGCTCGAGAGCGGGCTTATGAACGAGCTGATCGAGGACTGCTATTCGGGAAACATCGAAAACGGCTACGAAATCGCAGACTTCGAAGATCTCGCCGACAGCCTTACCGGAACCAAAGGCGACAAAGGGCTCGCGGATATCTTCCTGTCAATAAAGCACGACCTCGAATCATACGCGGAGGGAACAGACTTCATTCTGAACTTCGCCGCGGAGCTTGAGGACGATTCCACCCGCGACTTCGCCGTCAGCCGGTGCGGACGGGAGATTCTTAACCTCACCGAAAATACCCTCTCGGTCTACCGCGACCTATTCGCCGACGCGGCGGAGGAAGTGTCCGACGACGAAAAGCTCTCGAAGGCTCTGAAACCGGCGTTTGAGGCTGACGTGGAGTTCATCGACCGGGTGTCTGTATTATCGTCCGCCGACGACTTCAAAGGGCTGTGCGAATGGTTCGACGGTTATTCGCCCGTGCGCTTCGGCGTTGCCCGCGGCGTCGCTCTCTCCCCGGAGGTCGAGGCGGCGAAAAAGGCGCGGGACGAGTTCAAGAAAGAGCGGCAGAGGCTCGCCGACAAGTTCTTCTCTCTCGGTGAAAATGAGGTAAAAAAGACCCAGACCGACACCGCGAAGGTACTGAGGCAGATACACACCCTGCTCTCGCTGTTTGAAAAGCGTTTCGACGAGGAAAAGCGCCGGCGCGGGATAGTCGACTTCGCCGACCTCGAACGTCTCGCGTCAAAGCTCCTGATAAAAGACGGACAGCCGACCGCCGCCGCGCTGACGATCTCCGGGCGCTACGACGAGATATACATCGACGAGTATCAGGACGTGAACTCCCTTCAGGACGCGATTTTCCGCTCGATATCGAAAAACAACCGTTTCATGGTCGGAGACGTCAAGCAGTCGATATACGCGTTCCGCGGCGCTGACCCTTCCATATTCGAGAGCTACCGTTCGGGGTTTTCGAGAACCGCGGAGGGCGCGGAGAATGGGCGGACAATCTTTCTCTCGGACAATTTCCGCTGTGACGAGCCGGTGATACGCTTCACGAACCTTGTCTCCTCGCGCCTCTTCACGAACGGAACGGGCGCGCTCCCGTACTACCCCGACGACGACCTTGTTCACTCAAAAAGGGGCGAGGAAACCGGCGAGCCGGTGAAAATAGCCCTGATAAGCTCCGAGACGGAGGATGAGGACGAGGACATCTCCGAAAGAGAAGCCGAATACGTGGCAGGCGAGATAAAGCGTCTCGTCGGGAGCACGAAAAAAGACGATTGCTCGCCCATAACCTATAGCGACATAGCAATCCTCATGCGGAGCGCGCGCGCACAGTCGGATGTATTCTCTACGGTTTTCAAACATCACGGCATACCGCTCTTCAACAGTACCGAGGGCGACCTGTTCGAGAACCCGGAGGTACTGCTCGTCCTGTGCCTTCTGAACGTCATCGACAACCCGTCGCGGGACATCTATCTCGCGGGACTGCTTAAAAGCCCGGTTTTCGGCTTCACGCTTGATGAACTGATACGTATACGGCGTCATTCGTCCGACGGGAGCCTGTACGACGCCCTCCGCGCCTATACCGACGACACCGGGTTTGACAGAGGCAGAAGTTTTCTCGAAAAGCTCTCGCTCTGGCGGCACAAGGCGGGGACGCTTCCGGTTGACCGGCTCGTGTGGTATCTTTACCGCGACACCGACCTTCCCGCGCTCGTTCAGACTGACCCCGGTCAGACAAAGCTCCGGCTCGCCAACCTCACGATGTTCTACGAGTACGCGAGAAGCTTTGAAAAATCCTCGTCGCACGGGCTGTACAACTTCATCCGGTATATAAACGACATCATCGACAACAAGGCAAGACTGAGTGTCCCGTCGGCGTCGTCCGCGGGCACTGGCGCGGTCAGGCTCATGACCATACACCAGTCTAAAGGTCTCGAATTCCCGGTCGTCTTCCTCTGCGGGACAGGCAAGAAGTTCAACGAGAACGACCTGAGACAGAGCATCGTCTCGGACAGAGGTCTCGGAATCGCGCTGAAGCTATCTGACAGCACGGGTTTCGCGCGGTATGACACGCCGGTCAGGCAGGCTATCGCGAAAAGGCTCGGCGACTCACAGCTCGAGGAGGAGATGCGCGTTCTATACGTAGCCCTGACCCGCGCGAGGGAGCGTCTGTACGTCACCGGCACGGCGTCCGAAAAGGCTCTCGACGAGGCGGACTCCGATTCGGTCAGGCTCTCGAAGGGCACGGTCATGAAGAACGGAGGGTATCTCAGGTGGGTACTCCTCGCCGCCGCGAATTATGAGCGTTTCTCGCACCCGGACTCCCTGCCGTACCGCATAGAGATCGTCTCGCCGCAGGGGAATAACGCGGCGGAGGAAGCAGAAAATACCATTCGGGACACGGACATGAGCGCAGAAAAAGCGCCGGAAATCACCGACGCGGAATATGACAGGATGCTGTGCGAGCGCTTCGATTACACCTACCCACACATGGCGGCGGCAAGGCTCCCGGCGAAATTGTCGGTGTCGGAGTTGTTTCCGGAGCTCCTTGACGAGGACTCGGCGACGCTTGACGAAGGAATGTTTTTGGGCAAGGCAGAACCCCGTAGGGGCGACCATTGGTCGCCCGCTCCTAACGATAATATGTGTCCTCACCCCGACGTAGGTGCGATGTGTTCGACGGGCGACCAATGGTCGCCCCTACAAGATCGCGGCACGGACATGGCGGAATCCGTATCGCCCATACGGGATCGCGGCTCGGACATGGCGGAATCCGTATCGCCCATACGGGATCGCGGCTCGGACACAAAAATCACAAAAAACGATGATACCCGCAAATCCGCCTTCAGACGCACGCCGTTATTCCTATCTGACAAAGCGGCGACCGAATCCACCGCCGCCGAGCGCGGCACGGCAACCCACCTGTTCATGCAGTTCTGCGACTACAGCCGTTTCAGACCCGGAGACGACCTCGACAAAGCGCTCGATATCGTGCAGGATGAATGCGCAAGGCTGGGTGAGAACAGGTTCATCACCCCGAGGATAGCGTCGCTGGTCGACACCCGCCGCGCCGCGCTCTTCTTCACCGGGAAGCTCTTCGAGGAGATATCCTCCTCCCCGATGGTCAGGCGCGAGACGAGGTTCAACGTAAAGCTCCCCGCCGCGGATTTCACGGCAAGCGAAGAGTTAAAAAAGGCTCTGGAGGGCGAGACGATACTCGTTCAGGGCGTCATGGACTGCTTCTATGAGAACAAAGACGGAAGCCTGACCATCGTCGACTACAAGACCGACTTCATTCCGAAGGACATGAGCCGGGAAGACGCCGAAAGGATGCTCGTCGGGAGACACAGACTACAGCTGACCTACTACCGCTCCGCGCTTGAGAAGATATCCGGGAGAAAGGTCGAAAGAGTGGTCATCTATTCGTTCGGACTGGGGGGAGAGGTTGAAGTCAGTTGACGTATGTCACCCAACCTCAACTCAACCCTTCACTCTTCACTTTTCACTTCTCCGATACTCCACCGGCGAAACCCCGTACCTCTTCCTGAACACCGTCGAAAAGAAGCTCTGGTCGCAGAAACCGAGCATCGCCGAAATCTCGCCTATCGTGTAGTTTGTCTCGGCAAGATACCGGCAGGCGGCGGTGAACTTCGCCTCATTGTGGTACGCTCCGGGCGTCGTGCCATACCTCTCCTTGAACACCCGTATCAGATGCCGCTTCGACACGTGGAACACCCCCGACGCCTCGTCAAGCGTGAAGCGCTCGGTTATCCGCCTGTCTATATACTCACGGAAGCGCTCCGCGAGATCCTGCCTGCCGCCATTAATCCCGCCGGAATCAGTTATGTCCGCCAGAGTCAGAAACAGGTCGCAGATGAAATGCGTCACCCGCCTCTCGTCATATCCGGACGTCGCGAGGATGCTCTTAAGCGTCAGAAATATGTCATCCGACACGTTATGCCGTATCACAAGCGCCTCGTCGTTCAGGTAAGCCTTCGCCATAGCGTCCGCGACGCTCCCGTCGACACTGACCCAGAGCTTCGCGTACGGATCGCTCGTGTCCGCGCCATACTCGATTATCGCGCCCTTTTTCATGTATATGAGGTCGCCCGGACAGACAGCGAACCGCTTCCCGTCCCGCACCACATACCCGTGACCGGAAACCACATAATCAAACAGATACCGCCCAAGCCGCCTTGAGAACGCGTAGGAGCGGTTCGGTATCACTCTCGCGAACTGCGTGATGTTCGCCCGCGGGTTCAGGTTCGTCAGGTTCACGTAGATATTCTCGTCGTATTTCATTCTCTCACCCCATAATATCATATCACAGAACCGGCCGTCTGTCAATACCCGATTATGTCGCTAAAACAAAAATTGTTGTCACGATAATTCATTGCAATCCGGATAAAAAAGGTGTATACTGTAATCACCGCGGCACGAAAACTCAAAACCCGCGAATAACAGGAGGAATCCGAATATGAAAAAGATAGTAATAATCGGCGCCGGAAGCTGGAACTTCACCCGCGCGATATCCCGCGACATACTGACCTACCCCGCCCTCGCCGACTCACACATAGTCCTCGTCGACATCCCGGTTGGCGAAGACTACATGCTCGCCGCCGAGAAGATCATACAGAAGACGATAGATCAGGGTCACTACCCGGCAAAAGTCGAATCCACGTTCGACCGCCGCTACGCACTCGACGGAGCCGACGCCGTCCTCATCACCATCCGCAACGACACGACAATCGACGCGTGGGCTCCCGACCTCACGATCCCGAAGAAATACGGCGTTGACACGGTCATCGGCGACACCCGCGGACCCGGCGGAATCTTCAGGTTCCTCAGAAGCGCGCCCGCCCTCAAGGCTATAGCGGACGACATTCTCGAGCTCTGCCCGAAGGCGGTTGTTCTCGATTACACGAACCCGATGTGCATGGTCACGAGCTATCTCCACCACCTCGGCGTCGACGCGATGGGTCTCTGCCACAGCGTTCAGGGAACCTCCTCGATGCTCGCGAGATGGATAGGCGCGGACATGAAGGACGTCACCTACAAGTGCGCCGGAATCAACCATCAGGCGTTCTTCCTCGAGTACAAGGTGAATGGCGAGGACGCTTACCCGAGAATCTACGAGGCGATCAAGAACCCCGAAATCTACAAGAGCGAAGCCGTCAGAATCGAAATGATGAAGGGTCTCGGCTATTTCGTCACCGAGTCGAGCGGACACAACTCCGAGTACAACGCGTGGTTCAGAAAGCGTCAGGATCTCATCGACAAATACGTCCCGGATTCCTACGGCACCTCGATCCGCACGATAACCGATCGCACGAGCCACCGCTCGAAGGATCTCGACGACCTCCTTCATCAGGAAAAGCTCAATCTGAACCGCGGACAGGAATACGCCGCGTCGATCCTCAACGCGATAATGGGCGACGGCGAGCTCTTCGAGTTCAACGGCAACGTGAAGAACACCGGACTCATCACCAACCTCCCGAAGGACGTCATAGTCGAAGTCCCGGTTCTCGCGTCCAAAGAAGGTCTCCGCCCGATGTACATAGGCGACCTCCCGAGACAGTGCGCCGCCCTCAACACCGTCAACGCCCAGTGCGAAGAGTTAGCGGTCGAAGGATGCCTCGCCGGAGACAAAGAAATGATCTACCACGCGATAATCAACGACCCGCTCACCGCCGCTGTTTGCAGTCTTGATGAGATAAGACAGATGACGAATGAGATGTTTGAGCAGAATAAAGATAAACTGCCGATGTTCAGGTAAAAGTACAGGAGGAATCGGTCAAAAACCGATTCCTCCGTTTTTTTATTCAGGCATCTTTTTCAGAAACTTATTCACGACCTTCTCGAGGCTCGGAAGCTTTGACGAGAGATTATTGTCTTTGGTCCTGAACATAGTGCGAACCACGCCGTCACGTATGTCAGAGCACATCGTCGTGTCGCCTATATCGACCACTCTGGAATCAAATATCAGGTCAAGCATCTCACAAGATTCCTCGTCACGCACCACCTTACCGTAAAGCACAGTGTCGTAATACGCCGGTATGACAGTCTCGGAGGACGCCCAGTTGAAATACTCAAGGAAAGCGCCCACAAGCTCGAGGCGGTCGTTAGAAATCGGAATCACCGGCGCGTTATAGTAGGAAACACGGGAATAATAACGCGACTGATCTTCCGTATACTTCGGATAAGGGACAATGCCGAAATCAGTCTCCATTGAACGGAGGAGCTGCGCGTAGTAGAACGAACAATCCATGAAGAGAAGCCTGTTATCGGTAAAGAGCTTCCTCTGTGCGTCCGTGACGTCTTTAAAGTCGTCGTCGCCCGGCTTATAATAAGTCCCCGCGCCGTAGGTCATATCAAAGACTCTTGCAAAAACGTTCATGAAACGCTCCTCCCCCATAGCGAGGTACGGGCGGTCATCCTCATCCTTCTTGACGCTCATCTCACCCGCGGCTATCCAGAAACTCGGGAGGACCATCTTCGGATGTGCGCAGTAACCGTATCTATCGTTCTCATCCATGACAGTGTCGCCGTTCGCGTCCTGCGTCGCGGTCTTCATCATTCCGAACATCGCGTCAAACGTCCACTTCCCGTCCCGGACAAGCGAATAGATATCGCCGATATTATAATTTTCCGCGAGGTTCTTATTGAACGCGAGCGCGTAAGTCAGGTCATGCGTACTCGTCATCATGTCGCCTATCGCTATGTACTGCTGGTGGCAGAGGGTCAACGAGTCGTTGAATGAGCGGTTCCAGTAGCTTTTGTCGATGTCGACATACGGAAGTTCGGACACGGGGGTGATTATTCCGTCCTGCCAGAAGGCGAGGGCGTCGGTACAGCGGACGTTTCCGATGTCGTAGGAGTTGTCGCCCGCCATTATGGGAGCGCGGAATTTCGGGCCGCTGTCTTCATAGACAAGCTCGTCAAGGGTGATTCCGAAGCGTTCTTCGGTCATTATGCGTCGCTTGTATATCGCGTCGTTCATGGTATCGCCGTCCTCTTCGTCGACGAGCATATGGTTGTTGGTGTTGGGGTCTTCGTAGATGGCGAAAGTAAAGGTTTCTCCGTCGAATTTTACTTCTTCAGGGATGTCGCATACGTAGCCGGGATCTTCTGTGGTCTCGTCAACCGAAGTCTCTATGTCAACCCCCGTCGTCGTCCCATCAGTCGGAACCTCTGAAGGCGTACTCCCGCAAGAAACAGCCTCTGAGAGAATCAATGCCAAAAGCAGGACCGATGTCATTCTTCTTCTGAACTTCATGATATTTGTTTTCCTTTCACTTGTATGATAGACCGCAGACATAACCGGCGTCCCGGCACCCCCGCAAATCATTAAGTAATCGATCTGGATCAGATAACTATGGTTATATTTTACCATAAATTCACGCAAATTACCATTACAAAAATCGACAAACGGATACAAAATTTCGATATGTTCACGTGATAAACTGGGGGAGGAACTTGTTCGAGAACAAGTTCCTCCCCCAGACCCCTTCTTCAAAAAGCTTTATACATGGATATCGCAGTACCGACAGCCTCTTTAGCGAGCGGAACGTATTTAGCGTCCACCCCGTCCGGAACAAACGAAATCGAACGATAATCCCCGCCGCCAAGCAAAGCGTACCATATCAACCCGCCGATAAGCTCTCCAAGCGCGTTCGCGTGCGAAGGCCCATCCGGATTTCTCGTAAGCTCGCCGGTCTTATCACCGGTCAGCTCCTGCATTATCCTGAACGCCTCGCCGACCGGAAGTATCATCGCGCTCTTTCCGTCGCGGTTCTCAGCCATCCCGGCAATCTCAAGATAATTCTCCTTCAGAAGCTCGAACATCTGGCTCTGTGAGATCATGAACTCATTTCTGAGCCGCTCATTGTCGGTGCGATAAGCCCAAGTCTCATGTATCACAATATCCGCCGTCGGAGCGAACTTATGCACAGAGTCCCGCAGATTCTCAAAGTACGGATGATAAGTCCCGATTCTCCACGAGTCATGGCTCGCCTGCTGCATTGTCACATAGTCCCAGTCCTCAGCCTCGAGCATCTCGCGCAGGGTCTTATCTCCATCATAGACGTTCCCGTACTGTCTGACGTCGTTCTCCGCGTTCGACCAGTGTCTGGCGAGCGGGCACCCGCCGATATTCGCGCGCCCAAGCGTCAGCGGAATCTTCCCCTCCGCGCAGATCTCCGGGAGATAATGGCAGGAATTGACGGCAAAGCTGTTGCCGATTGTAAGTATTTTCATGATCTCATCCTTTCGTTTTATGATCTCAGAACATTATAGCACATCCCGCCGGAAATTTCAAGTCTTTCCGGTTTTTTTATAAAAAGATCTTGACAATCAGCTGAACGTGTGATATAATAGTATTACCATATCAGACAGGAGGTATGAGCATGAAGAGACAGGTCTGCCCGAACTGCGGCACGGTTCAGCCGGGGGAGCGGAGGTATTGCGTGTCCTGCGGAGAGCGGCTTGACGATAACGCTTCGGAGTATATCGATTCGAGGCTGTATTTTGAGAGAAAGCCTTGGATGAATGTTGTGGTCGCCGTTTTGCTTGTGCTGGCGGTCGGGAATATCGTTCTGACTGTGGTTTACGGGAATACGCATTATGTGTGGGTGCCGTTTATTTGCGCGGTGTGGTTTGTGTTCACGGCGGTTGTGTTCGCGTTTCCTACGGTTATGTATATGGTGTTCGGGTACATATGGGCGTATGGCGGGCGTTATCGCCGCTGGCGGTATGCGCATGAGTATCTGCCGGAGGACATTGACGATCCGTACCCGGAGAGTATCCGGCGGATGTATGTGGTGTTTGCGGCTTTGTCGCTTGTGGCCGTTGTGGGCTGTGTATGGTTCGCGCTTGATATTTCGTCTTTCGTTATCATGCCCGCCCCCGCTCCATCCTTCACCTTCCCGTCAGACATAGAAATAACGCCCATACCGTAATCAGTTTTGCACTGATGCTGGTCTGAGCGCTAAAATCTTGTTTGTATAAAGCTTTTTGAAGAGGGGGTCCGGGGGAGGAACTTGTTCTCGAACAAGTTCTTCCCCCGGCTTTCTTATTCACCTAAGTACGCTTTCTTGACCCTGTCGTTTTGCATGAGTTCTTTTGCGTCGCCTTCGAGGACTATGTTGCCTGTTTCGAGGACGTAGGCTCTGTTGGCTATTGAGAGGGCTTTTTTGGCGTTTTGTTCGACGAGGAGGACGGTGGTTCCGGCTTTGTTGATTTCTTTGATGATGTTGAAGATTTCGCTGACGTAGAGGGGGGAGAGTCCCATTGAGGGTTCGTCCATGAGGATGATTCTGGGGAGGCTCATTAGGGCTCTGCCGATGGCTAGCATTTGCTGTTCGCCGCCGGAGAGGGTTCCGGCTATCTGGTTTTTGCGTTCTTCGAGTCTTGGGAAGTGGGCGTAGACTTGTTTTATGGTGTCGGGGACGTTTTTGCGGTCGTGTCTTGTGTAGCTGCCGAGGAGGAGGTTGTCGTAGACTGTGAGGTCTTGGAAGATTCTTCTGCCTTCGGGGACGTGGCTCATGCCCATTGTTACGATTTTGTGGGCGGGGACTTTGGTGAGTTCGTGGCCTTCGTAGATGATTGAGCCGGATTTGGCGGGGACGAGACCGGTAACGGTGTGGAGGATGGTGGTTTTGCCGGCGCCGTTTGCGCCGATGAGGGCGATGATTTCGCCTTCGTCTACGTGGAAGTCGACGCCTTTGATGGCTTGAATCATACCGTAGTTTACGTGGAGGTCGGTAACTTTAAGCATTTCACTCATTTAATCATCTCCCAGATAAGCCTTGATGACCTGCGGTTCGCTGAGGGCTTTGGCGGTTTCGCCTTTGGCTAGTTCGGTGCCGAAGTTGAGGACGGTTACGCGTTCACAGATGCCCATGACGAGGCGCATGTCGTGTTCGATCAGCAGGATGGTCATGTCGAATTTGTCGCGGACGAAGCGGATGGTCTCCATGAGTTCGGCGGTTTCGTTCGGGTTCATGCCGGCGGCGGGCTCGTCGAGGAGGAGGAGCTTGGGGCTTGTCGCGAGGGCGCGGGCGATTTCGAGTTTTCTCTGTTTGCCGTAGGGGAGGTTGGACGCGAGGGTGTCGCGGTCGTTGTATAAGTCGAAGACAGAGAGGAGCTCGTCGGCGCGCTTTGTGAAGGTCTTTTCTTCGGTGAAGTACTTCGGCAGACGGAGGATCGCCGTGCCGAGACCGTAGGACATCTGGTTCGTGAGACCGACGCGGACGTTGTCCTCTACTGTCATTTCTCCGAAGAGGCGTATGTTCTGGAAGGTGCGGGCGATGCCTTTGCGGTTGATTTCTATCGAGGATCTGCCGGTGAGCTCTTCACCGTCGAGCCAGAAGTGACCCTGAGTCGGCTTGTAGACGCCGGTCAGCATATTGAACACGGTGGTCTTTCCGGCTCCGTTCGGGCCTATGAGACCGTAGAGTTCGTTCTTTTCTATCTCAAGGCTGAGGTTTTCGACGGCGTGGAGACCGCCGAAGGTTATGCCGAGATTTTCGACTTTGAGCATACTCATTTCGCGGCGTCCCCTTTCTTCAGTGTTCTGCCGAGCTTTTCAACGCGGTTCGAGACGGCTTCCTTGAAAGCCTTGAACTTCGGTGAAGCGTTGAGCATCATCATCGCGATGAGCGCCACGGCGTAGATGAGCATTCTGTAATCCGCCGCTCCGCGCAGAACTTCCGGCAAGGCGACGATTATGACCGACGCGATGATTGAGCCCTTTATGCTTCCCATGCCGCCGAGAACGACCATTACAAGCACCTCGATCGAGAGGTTGTAGGTGAAGTCGGACGGAACGAGAGTTGATTTGTAGAATCCGAAGATGACTCCCGCGAGCCCCGCCATGAAAGACGCGAGCGTAAAGACGAGAATCTTGTTCTGCCTGATATTGATGCCGACAGACGCCGCCGCGATAGCGTTGTCACGGATAGCTGTGACGACACGCCCCTGACGCGAGTGGGTGAAGTTGTAGATTATCGCGATGACGAGAATCATGACGACATAAGCCGCCGTGAAGCCGGTCGTCTTCGACGTGAAGGACGGGATGCCGTTGAGACCCTTCGTGCCGCCGAAGCCCGGGATGATCTTGACGAACGAGCGCACGAACTCACCGAACGCCAGTGTGACGATAGCGAGATAGTCGCCCTTGAGCTTTATGATTGCCGCGCTTATCAGGAACCCGATAATCGCCGCCGCGACGCCGCCCGTGACAAGAGCCGCGATAAAGCGTATGACAAGCGGAACACCATCACCCATCGAGAGCGCGATGAAGCATCCGACATATCCGCCGACCGCGTAGAAAGCCGCGTGTCCGAGCGACAGGTCGCCGAGATAGCCGACAATCAGGTCGAGCGAGAGCGTGAGTATGACATAATAGCAGATCTTTATGGTCAGCGACTGAAAGCTGCGCGGCATTATCCCCGTTACCATCAGGAGCGTTATGACCGCCCAGACGGCGACGATGAGCGCGCCCGCCGTTATGAAACGCCTTCCTTCGGAGTTTTTCATATGTTTGTCCTAATCCTTTCACGTGAGGTTGATTTTGTGTCCGGTTTTGCGGGGCAAAATCGTTGTCGGCAGACAACGAAGGACGCAAAATCCTTGCAGGAAAGATTTATCTTTCCCGCTTCATACCTTCTCGATGTGCTTTTTACCAAGAAGTCCGGAGGGCTTCAGGATGAGCATGAGTATCAGCAGTCCGTAAGCGACGCCGTCCGAGACCGCCGACAGCTTGTCGGGCAGGAAGCCTATCGTCAGCGCTTCAATGAGTCCGAGCGAGAATCCGCCGATCATGGCGCCCGGAATGCTTCCGATTCCGCCGAAGACCGCCGCCGCGAACGCCTTGATTCCGAACACGGAACCTGTATACGGGTCGACGTTCTGATACTTCGCCGCGTAAAGCACCGCCGCGATTCCAGCGAGCGCAGAGCCTATAACGAAGGTCAGCGAGATCGTGCGGTTGACGTTTACGCCCATCAGCTGAGCCGCGCCCTTGTCCTCAGACACAGCGAGCATCGCGCGCCCTATGCTCGTCTTCTTTATGAAGAGATCAAGCGCAATCATTATGACGATTGTCGTGCCCCAGATAACGAGCGAGATAACCGGGATCTCGAGCGACCCGACGCTCACCGTTCCGAGGTCGAAGAAGCTCTGGAGAAACTTTCTGTCCGACTTGAAGATGAGGAGCGCGACGTTCTGAAGGAGATACGACACGCCGATTGCCGTGATAAGAACCGACAAGCTGCTCGACTGTCTGAGCGGCTTGTACGCCAGCTTCTCGACGACGAACCCGAGCGCCGCGCAGATAACGACGCACACGATCATCGCGACCGGAGCCGGAAGACGCGCCATGTTGAGACAGACGAATATCGAATAGATGCCCACCATAATGACGTCGCCATGCGCGAAGTTGAGCATCTTCGCGATGCCGTAAACCATCGAGTAGCCGAGCGCCACGAGGGCGTAGACGCTTCCGAGGTTCAGTCCGTCTATTATCGTTGTGAAAAGAATCTGCATTATGTAGACCAACCTTTCAGATGACATTTGACACTTAGGGGAAAATTGTTTCTGATGCTCAGGTCCCCGAAAAGCTCTCAGACATCTGAGCACCAGAAACAACGGGAGAGCCGCGGCTTTTTTAACCGCGGCAGACCCTGTCATGACCGGGATTATATATCGTCTCCCGATTATGCGGGAAAGCTGTTGCGCCGAAGCGCAACAGTCTCTTCCCTGAGATATTGCTTTGAGATAACAGCCTCGACTCAGTGTTTACTGTTTACTGAGCGACATACTGACCGTTCACGATCTTCGCGACCTTGGCGTCCTTCTGCGGCTCGCCGTCGGCGTCAAAGGTCATGTGGCCGGTAAGTCCGTCAAGCTCTGCCGAGTGCATAGCCTCAACAAGCTTTGCGTTGTCAAGCTCAGCCGCGGAGGCGACGCCAGCCTTCTCAAGCGCGAGCTTCACAAGGTAAACAGCGTCGTAAGCGTCAGCCGCGAACTGGTCAGGCGCGGAGCCGTACTTCTGCGTGTACTTCTCGGTGAACGACTTCACGTTGTCAGCCGAGTCGGTCGAGACGAAAGGAGTGAGGTAAACAAGTCCCTCGACGAGCTTTGCGTTGTCGCCGGTGAGGTAGTTCAGGATACCGTCAAGTCCGTCGCCGCCGAACAGCGGGAGGTTAACTTCCTTCTCGTTAAGGGTGATGACGATCTGAGCCGCCTTCTCAGCGTAGATCGGCATGAAGATGAAATCAGCGTCGGACGCCTTGATCTTGGTTACCTGAGCGTTGAAGTCGGACGCGTCCTTCGCGAAGGAAACATCCTCGGAAATGGTTCCGCCGAGCTCCTTAAAGCGCTCAACGAAAGCCTGATACATACCGGTCGAGTAGTCGTCGTCCTGATTGTGGATGACAGCCGCCTTCGTGTAGCCGAGACCGTAGGTGTACTCAGCCATCGCCTTGCCCTGAAGCGGGTCGGTGAAGCATACGCGGAAGGTGTTCGGGTTCACGTTAGCCTCAATCGCGGAAGCGGAAGGAGTTATCTGAAGAATTCCGTCCTTAGCGACAAGGTCATTTATAGCTATGGACGAGCCGGAAGTGACCGCGCCGACGAGTATCTGCATACCCTTGTCCATAAGAGTCTCATACGCGCTCTTGGTCTTCGCGCCGTCCGCCTCGTCATCCTCGAAGAGGAGCTTCAGCTTTACGCCGTTCACGCCGCCCGCGTCGTTTATCTCTTTGACCGCGATCTCAGCCGCGTTGCGAACCGACTGACCGTAAGTCGCCGCCGTGCCGGTAAGCGGACCTACGCCGCCGATGACGATCTCATTACCTGAAGAACCGCCGCAGCCCGCGAGAGCCATGGCAAGCATCATGACAACCATAGCGGCTGCCAGAAATCTGACTGCCTTTTTCATAAAAATGCCTCCAATTTAAATTTTGGTGTCGGGAGATGTCTCCCAAGTCCGGGTATTGAACTTTGTCAAAACTCAAACTATGAGTATATTTTACTACCACTTTTCCCGATTGTCAACAGGTTTCACTAAAAAACTCCCATATGAACAACACGGTGTGCCGGCGTGAACCCATGATTTGCGCGTTTTGAACAATTTCTCAGGCGCGGATAAAGGCGCAAAGACGAATGAATACGGAATTTCCGGAATTCTCAGCAAAATTTATCGCTCTTTGCTGATTTCACGATATTTTTTACGGCTTTTGCCATCAATTTCAACTTTGCAGCAAGCATCCATAATTTACATCATTTTCTATTTATGGATACAAATGTGCCGGTTTTGTTGAAACTGCATATTAACATGATAACACGGTACAATATTATCGTCACCCGTTTTCCTGTTCCGGGACAAAAAAAGGACCGCTCCGTGTATTGAAGCGATCCATATGTAACGCTTATGCTTTCGGCAGGCTCCAGCGGAACCTCGCGGCGAGAAGCCTTATCGCGGTGACGACGATGAATCCGATCAGCATTGCCGCGCTCTGTCCGACCTGTATCCACACGAGCATCGCCGCGAGAGCGCCGATCAGCGACGCGCAGGCGTAGATATGCTTTACAAAGATATAAGGTCTGTCCCCGGCGAAGATATCGCGGAGCACTCCACCGCCGACGCCGGTCACGACCGCGACGAACAGCACGAGAAAGTGATTTGAGATATACCCGCACTCAATCGCCGTCCTGACGCCGCAGACCGTGAAGATCCCCAGCCCCGCCGAGTCGGTGAGAAGCAGGATTATATCGAACGCCCTCTTCCCCTTCCCTTCGTGCATTGTCATATCCACACCTTCCATACCATACGTACAGTTTTGAGGCGGTTTTGAAAGTCGGCTTGTCCGGCTTTCAAAATTCACGACCCTATGTCGTGAAAGTCTCAAAACTGTTTGGTCTGAAAATTTATTTTCAGACTTATGCCGCCTGAAGACGAAGAACACGACGACCGAAACCGCGATCGAGATAACCGCGTAAACCGGATCCCTGAACGCCGCGGGCGGAGTGACGCCGAGCACGACGTCGCGTATCATCCCGCCCCCTGTAGCGGTCGTCAGCCCGAGTATGCAGACGCCGAAGATATCCATCTTCTTGGCGACCCCGGTCATCGCGCCGGAGACAGCGAACGCCGCCGTGCCTATTATCTCGAAAATGAAGATGAAAAGCTCCAATCTTCCCCTCCGCGAGTGATTATCTCACCTTTACGAGCTCGTACTGTTCGGTTCCGACGCCGAGCTTCTCCGCGTGGTCGAGCGTCACTCTCCAGTTTGTCGCCGGGGAGGTCGCGTCGAAGCGGTCCTCGTGCGTGTCGATGACGCCGTCATGAACGTGCGCGCCATTCTTCAAGAGGTTCTCGCCGAGAACGGAGTTCGCGTAAGCCGGAGCGGCGTTGCAGGCGTCCGCGCACGCCATATCGAGGGCGACCGGGTCGAAGGACGCGAACATTCCGATATCCGGGATGATCGGCGCGTCGTTCTCTGGGTGGCAGTCGCAGTACGGCGAAACCTGATTGACGATGCTTATATGGAACTGCGGGCGTCCGTCGACGACGGCCTTCGCGTATTCCGCCATCTTCCGGCAGAGATCCTCGTTCGCGCTCCCCGCGGTCTGACCGATGGCTTCCTTCTTGCAGGCGTGGATACATCTTCCGCAGCCTACGCACTTTGTCTGATCGACCGTGGCTTTTCTGTCCTCGCCGAACGATATCGCGCCGTGAGCGCACTCCTTCGCGCACATACGACATCCGACGCACTTTTCGTGGTCGACCTCGGTCTTGCCGCCGTTGTGCTGCTCCATCTTTCCGGCTCTCGAGCCGCAGCCCATGCCTATATTCTTGAGCGCGCCGCCGAAGCCGGTGGCCTCGTGTCCCTTGAAGTGGTTCAGAGAGATGAAGACGTCGGCGTCCATGATCGCGCGTCCGATCTTCGCTTCCTTGACGAGCTCGCCGCCCTCGACCGGGACCCAGACCTCGTCCTTGCCAGTGAGACCATCGGCGATTATGACCTGACATCCGGTGGTGAGGGGGGAGAAGCCGTTCTCATACGCGGCGTCGAGGTGGTCGAGCGCGTTCTTTCTTCTGCCGACGTAGAGGGTGTTGCAGTCGGTGAGGAACGGTTTGCCGCCGTTTTCCTTCACGACGTCCGCGACCGCCTTCGCGAAGTTGGGGCGCAGGAAGGAGAGGTTGCCCGGCTCGCCGAAGTGAATCTTTATCGCGACGAACCTGTCCTTCATGTCGATGTCCATGATCCCTGCCTTCTTTATGAGCCTCTGGAGCTTCATGAGCAGATTGTCGCCGCTACCGACACGCATATCGGTGAAATAAACCTTTGACTTTTCCATTGTGAATTTCCTCTCTTTGATAGTTTTAATTGACGAAAAAAACGAGCCCGGAGAAAACGCCGGGAATCGTATATTATAATGATACCGCAGCCCGCGCCGTTTTTCAAGCTCGTGATGTAAACTTTTTTAGAAGAAAACAGAGTTTTCAAAAAAAGACCGGACGCCCTGAAGCGCCCGGCAGCATGACAACTCACGCCGCGTCCCCGCCGGAGATATCGCTGACGCTGACGCAGACCCTGTGCTCGACCGGCTCCCATCCGCCGCCGGTAAACAGCGCCGAGACGCATACAGGCAGGTAAGTCGCCATGAAGAGCGGGAAGGTGAATACATACATGATTTTCTTTTTCGCCGTACAGCGGATTCTCTTCCATTCCGCCATTGTCGTGACCGCGCCGAGAGCGGCGAGCCCTATATACCCGGAAACCGCCGGGAGCGTGAGCGCGACCACAGCCCCGATAACATCCCGCTCACACAAACGCACAACCGCAGCGCCGACACCCATGAACATCCCCGCGAAGCCCGCGACGGCCCCGGAGAGCATATTCACGATCATATCATAGCAGGCGAAATCACGCGGGCATCCCCGGAGAAGCCGTTTTCCGTATTTCGCGAAGACCTGAAGACTTCCCCTGACCCAGCGGCGCCTCTGTCTGAACGACTGAACAAGGTCGGTCGGCTGTTCGTCGTAGAGCACGGCGTCCGGCGCGTAACCGATCCGCTCCCCGGCGAGAACCGACACCCCGGTAAACTGTATGTCCTCGGTGAGCAGGAAACAGTCCCATCCTCCGCGCCGCTCGATGAGCTCTCTTGTGAAGGCAAATCCGGTCCCGGAGACCGCCGCGCTCGTCCCAAGAATATCCCGCGCGTGATTGAGCAGTCTCGACTCGCGGAGGAACCAGAGCGAGTAGCCCGCCGAAATCCAGTTGTCTCCGAAGTTCTTCGAGTTCCTGTACCCGGTGACGATATCACACCCGCCCGAGAGAGCCTCGTTCATCGCCTTTACGTAGCCGGAGTCGAGCAGATTGTCCGCGTCGAGGACGAGGAACGCGTCGTACCACTTTCCGGTAGCTTTTATCTTATCGAGCAGGAAACGCAGGACGTAGCCCTTTCCTATGTGCGAAGTGTCGTTTCTGACAAAAACCTTCGCGCCGTGCGAGAGCGAGACCGCCGCCGTGCCGTCGGTGCAGTTGTCCGCCGCGACGTAGACGTCTATAAGCCCGTACGGGTAATCCTGAGCCTTCACGCTGTCTATCAGCTGTCCGATGACCTTCTCCTCGTTCCTCGCGGCTATGAGGACAGCGAAGCGGCGGTTTGTCCTGTCATGTGTCTTCTTTCTTATCTTCCCGGAAATGAGCGACACGGCGATATAAAGAGTCTGGTACGCGCAGAGCACTCCGAAAGCTATCGCGAGAATCGTCCCGCAGACCTCAAAAGCGTTCATTCCGACACCTCCGCGGCGCCGCCGGTCTCCTGTGACGAAACGGCATTATCGTGGGACGAATCGGCATCAGGTTGTGATGAATAAGCATTATCCTGTGATGAAACAACATCAGATTGTGATGAATAAGCATCATCCTGTGACGAAACAACATACCCGTCATCGACCGGAACCACTTCCTTCTTCGGTGCTTCAACCACCGGGAATTTCAGCGTCACCTTGAAGAGATCGCCGTCGACAGTCAGGCTGAGCTTTCCGTTTTGCAGGTCGGTCAGGCTCTTCGCTATCGACAGACCGAGACCGTTGCCCTCGCTGTTTCTCGACGTGTCGCCGCGCGTGAAGCGCTCGAGGAGTTCGTCCGGCGCCATGTCAAGCGGCTCGCGCGAGATGTTCTTGAAGGACACGACCGCGTATCCTCCGCTCTGCTCGAGGGTCAGCCAGACGCGCGTCGACGGCATCGCGTATTTCGTTTTGTTCGAGAGAAGATTGTCGAACACCCTCCAGAGCCGCCTTCCGTCCGCCATTATATAAACGGGCATCGACGGGCGTCTGACGACCGGCTCAAGCCCGGCGGCGCGCAGTCTTTCCTCAAACTCGCCCTCCGCCTGAATCAACAGGACGCCGACCTCGAGCGGCGCGAGCGACACTTCAAGATTTCCGGTCGCCGCCTTCGACGCCTCGACAAGGTCGCTTATCAGCCGCTTCAGCCGCTCCGACTGGCGGCGCAGAACTTCGGAATATTCGCGCATCTTCGGGTTGTCGCCCTCCTCGCGGTTTATAAGGTCCGCG
>URCP01000028.1 GCA_900546315.1 uncultured Eubacteriales bacterium | reverse complement strand
TCCTTCTCGAATCTGTCTTCATAAAGTATCTTCATTTTAATGACCATACCTTTCAAACAATCTTACAGTTTTGAGACGACTTGTCCGGCTTTCAGGTGTTCACGTGTCATGAAAGCTTCAAAACCATGAGTGCTATTTTTCATTGGTGCTTGTCCGCTTTTGTAAAGTATTATACCATATTTTCTGGTATAATACAATACGAAGAATAATGAGTCCGAAACTTTTTACACCGGGTTCATAATTAAACGGAGGATAAAAATGTCAAAGAAACTTATGACTCTGCTGCTCCTGTCCGCGCTCCTTCTCGGAACCGCCTGCGGGAACGGCGGAACCCCAACGGACACCGACAATCAGACCTCGTCAGGAGATCAGCCGGAAGAATCCACCTCTTCCCTCAGCTATATCGATAAGCTCGAGACCAAGGACTTCGGCGGCTACGAGTTCAACATCTGCACCGAGGGCGCCTTCGACAACTTCTATGTCGAGGAAGCGGACGGCGACGTCATCAACGATTCTGTCTTCAAGCGCAACTCCGAGGTCGAACAGCGCTACAACATCAAACTGAACTTCGAGAACATTGAGTGGAAAACCGCGCCGGACACCATCCAGCAGAACGTCCTCGCCGGCGACAAGGCGTTCGATCTCTGGACAGCGACCCACCTGTCTCTCGGAAGCACGCTCACCGGCGGATATCTCCGCGACTGGCAGGATGTCAGCACCGTCGATCTCTCGAACCCGTACTACATTCAGGCGGCGGATGAGTCATACTCTATCGGCGGTCACACGAAGCTGCTCTTCGGCGACTTCATGGACTCAAACCTCAAGAAGGCTTATGTCATGCTTTTCAACCAGCGCCTGACCGAACAGTACGGCATCGAAGGGCTCTATGACACCGTCGACAGCGGCAAGTGGACTATAGACTACTTCTCGGACATTATAAAGGATATCCACAGCGACCTGAACGGCGACACCGTTTATGACGAAAACGACTTCTACGGCTTCGGAACCGATAACTACGCTATGGTCGACTCATGGTCGAAGGCTCTCGGCTTCACGGCGATAGACAACTCCGGCAAAGAGCCGAAGCTCGATTTCTACAAGGAATCGACCGTCGACGCGTACAAAAAGCTCTATGACCTCTATTTCAACAATCCCGGCCTATACGGCAAATTCGAGGCGTTCCAGGCGAGATGGAAAATGTTCACTCCCGGAAACTGCGTCTTCACGAACAGTCAGATCGGCGACCTTCTGAACGAGGATATGCGCAACATGAAGGACGACTACGGCGTTCTTCCCTATCCGAAGTTCAACGAGGCTCAGGAAGGCTATTACACTCACCTCGACGGAACCTTCTCGGCGCAGCTGATCACGATCACCCTGCCGGACGAAGACCTCGAGCGCACCGGAACCATTGTCGAGGCTCTGAACGCGTACTCGCGCGAGTACACCATCCCGGCAATCTATGACGTCGCGCTGAAGGTCAAAGCGTCGCGTGACGACGATTCGGTCAGAATGCTCGATCTCGCTCTCGCCGGACGCCGCTATTCTCTCGACTCTATGGACGAGAGCAACTTCCCGCTCTCCGCGAAGAAAGCGCTCCGCTACCAGATTCAGGCGGGCAACGAGAACATTGCGTCCTACTACGAGGCGAACAAGACTGCCGCCGAGGAATGGATCACCGCGATGGTCAACGCTTTCAACGAATCCGAGAAATAATATCCTGAGAGCAAAATAAGAAAAGGGGCTTCCGCGACGTACGGCAGTCCCTTTCTCTCTATTCTGTTGTCACACGACTGCGTCGCTTAGTGGCAGCCGCACTCTTTCTTGACAAACGACTCGCAGTCAACGCACTCGCAAACCTTCGGGTCAGGCTCGTGAGTAGCGATTCTGACCTTGCCGAGGGTGCAGTAGTCCTCGCTCTGGCTGTGGTTCGCGCACTGCTTGACGGAGCATTCGATCGACGGGTTGGAAGTCTTGTTTTCCATTTTGATTACCATGCCTTTCGTACAAACTTACAGTTTTGCGGCGGTTTTGAAAGTCGGCTTGTCCGGCTTTCAAAATTCACGACCCCATGTCGTGAAAGCCTCAAAACTGTCTGGTCTGAAAATTTATTTTCAGACTGATTCCTCTTTTGACAACGTTATTCGCGGTTCTCGCCGCCTGATTATTGTTGCCGGAGCGGGAAAGAATTATTCCGGAAAATCATGGCAGTTTTTTTATTGACATCACGTGTTTATAAAGAGCGAGCATGGCGGCGCCGTACCCGAGCCTCGCCTCGTCGTTTCTCAGCACCCTTATGTCCGGCGCGCACGGAACCGCCCCAGTGATATAGCCGATAAACGCCCCGCCGTCAATGTCCGACGCCTCAACCGTCACCGACTCCGGCGAAAGGGCGACAATCAGCGACGCGACCGCCCTTTGTATGTCCCCCGTGACCTGAGTCAGCGTCTCTATCCCGCCGTGCTCCAGCCCCCGCAGCTTTCCGTCGGCAATGAGGCACGCCCGCCATTCAGAGTCCGGCTCCTTCCTGACAAACAGCGTCCGCTTCTCACCGGAAGCCTCGTAAGCATCCCAAGCCGCCGCCGTGAATACCCCGACGACTATATCCGGCTCTTTCCATGGGAACACCCCGACGGGATCTGATCCGTCGTCCGGCACAAGCATCGCCGTCAGGGCTATATCCTCATAGTGCTCACTGTAAAGCTCCGCCGCGCACTCGCCCGCGTTCCCTGTGAGAGTCAGCCCCACACTGTTTCCGCCGACGTCGTACATCCCGACACTGCCGGGCCGCTTCGTCATATCCGCGAGCATCACGTACGGCGTATCCGGAAGCTTATATCTCGAGGGACGTCTACCGGCGAGATCAGTCCCCGTCTGCCTGTGCCTGTCACGCACAATGATACGCTCGCGCTCAAGCCTGTCGGTTATCTTTCCGATCGTCATAAGACTGAATCCGGTAAGCTCCGATATCCTCGCCCGTGACGTCAGCTTCTCGTCGCGCACCACCCTGTAAACGAGCCAGTTGGAATTATCTGTCATTTTTATCTCCACCTCCGCTGCATATATAAGTATTATATCGTATCCGGTGTGATTTGTCAATAGCGCACAGAACTTTTTTTTTGCGGAATAGGGTGAATAATCATCGGAAAAGTTAATAATTTGCAAAATTTCCCGTCTCCTCTTGAAAAAGTCGCGGAGATATTATATAATGATTCATATGAGACACAAGCGGCGGCAGAACTCACCCGCCCGCGCTCATCAAAATAATCTATCCGGTAACACATCCGGTATTTTTGGAGGAACAACAATGTTTGACAAAATAGCTGAAATCATAGCGTCCCAGCTCCGTGCCGACCAGGCGGACATCACCGAGGACACCAACGTAATGGAAGACCTCGGCGCCGACTCCCTCGACGTAGTCGAAATCCTCATGGCAATCGAGGAAAACTTCGGAGTCTCCGTATCCGACGACGAAATCCCGAATCTCAAGACCGTACGCGACATAGTAGAGTACGTAGAAAGCAACATGTAACCAGGGGCCCAGGGCCAGCCCTGGACCGATAGTCAAGGCTTCCTTCTGCGTCGGATGAAGTTTCTGCCTCATCAAACATAGTGCGTCGGAAAGAATCCTGACCAAATGACATCTTATAGTAACAGCACAAGGCGGTCACCAAAGGCGGAGACCGCCATATTACTTATTTAACACGAAATTAACACGAAGGAATCTTCAGAAAATGCAGGAAACCCAACAGAACGGCAAGAAATACCTGACCGGCGCCGATCTCGTAATCCGCGCCCTCATCGACGAGAACGTCGACACAATCTTCGGCTACCCGGGCGGACAGGTGCTCGCTATCTACGACGCGCTCGAGGCACACAAGAAGCAGATAAAGCACATCCTCACAGCCCACGAGCAGGGAGCCGCCCACGCCGCCGACGGCTACGCCAGAGCGACAGGAAAGGTAGGAGTGGTCCTCGCCACAAGCGGTCCGGGAGCCGCCAACCTCGTCACCGGAATCGCCACCGCCTGCCTCGACTCTTCCCCGCTCGTCGCGATAACAGGCAACGTCCCGACAGCCCAGATCGGAAGAGACAGCTTCCAGGAGCTCGATATCGCGGACATAACCATGCCGATCACAAAGCACAACTATATAGTCAAAGATATAAAAGATCTGCCGCGCATCCTGCATGAAGCCTTCGATATAGCCCGCTCCGGAAGACAGGGACCGGTGCTTGTTGACATTCCCAGAGACATACAGTCGGCAAAGATCGCGGTGTCCGACCTCGCGGACGGGGAGCAGAACCGGACGCACTTCCACCATCACCCTATGCAAACAAAGTCGCTTTACGGAATCGACGACGCGGCAAAGCTAATAAAATCCGCGAAACGCCCCATAATATACTGCGGAGGTGGAACAGTCAGCGCCGGCGCCGGCGAGCTCGTCATGCGGCTCTCGGAAAAAATACACGCACCGGCAGGATGCAGTCTGATGGGTCTCTCCGCGATACCGACAGCGTTCCCAGCGAACCTCGGACTGACCGGAATGCACGGACACTCCTTTGCAACCGAAGCCGTCAGAAGCGCCGACGTCATAATAGCCATAGGAGCGAGATTCACCGACCGCGCCACCGGATCGCGGGGAGAGCTTGTGGGAAGCGCGAGAATCGTCCAGTTCGACATCGACCACGCCGAGATAGACAAGAACGTCACCGACGCGGCATATGTGATAGGCGACCTGCGCGCGTCCCTCGAGGCTCTTCTCGACACACTGCCCGACACACCGTCTTCTGACGAGGAATGGTACGCGAAAGCGCTTGAGAGAAAAAAGAGCACTGACACGACAATTACCGAGGACGGAGGCTGGCTGACCCCGCGCGGCGTCATTAACGAGGTGAACCGTATGACAAGTGGAATGCCGATAATAACCGACGTCGGACAGCACCAGATGTGGGCGGCCCAGTACTGTGAGATAACGGGAGAGAGAGGCTTCATAACAAGCGGCGGACTCGGGACGATGGGCTTCGGAATGGGCGCGGCGATAGGCGCGAGCCTTGCCCTCGGGAAGAAGCCGGTGGTGCTTTACACGGGAGACGGGAGCTTCGGTATGGACCTGATCGAGCTTGCCACGGCGGTCAGCTACAACGTCCCGCTGATAGTGGTGGTGATGAACAACTCGTCGCTCGGAATGGTCAAGCAGTGGCAGAAGATGCTCTACAGGCGCACAAGCCAGTCGGAGCTCCACCGCGAGACAGATTTCGTCAAGGTCGCAAAAGCCTTCGGCGCAAAGGGCATGAGGGCAATGAACCGGGGCGAGCTGAAAGAAGCGCTGAACGAAGCGATGGAGCTTGTGAATAAGAGAAAGCCGATACCGTTCGTGATTGACTGCGTGATAGACCCGGAGGAGAAGGTTGTGCCGACTTGTCTCGGATGAAGGAAGAACAGAGACGCACATCGCGCAGGTCATATACCCGCGCTTGACAACACAACGTCATTCAGAAACAGAGGATGAACAGACAAATGGAACAGAACAAAACAACCACCGCGACCCCGGACAAATTCGTTCTCGGTGTCATCGTCGCGAACCGATACGGCGTGCTGATGCGGGTGTCGAGCCTTTTCGCGAGACGAGGATTCAACATTGACAGCCTGACCGTCAGCGAGACCGAGGACCCGGACAGCTCACGCATAACGATAACCGCCCGCGGCGACGAAGCCGTCAGGTCGCAGATAATAAAGCAGCTCGCGAAGCTCCACGACGTGATATGTATAGACACGATGCCGTCCGACACGACGGTGATACGCGAGCTTATGCTGATAAAGCTCCGCGCTTCGGGCGCGACACGCGGGGAGATACTCGACGCGGTGAATGTGTTCAGGTGTAAAGTAGTTGACTTCACACCAGATGAGGTCTGCATTGAGATGACCGGTCACCCGACGAAGCTCGACGCGTTCATAGATTTCGTCGCGCCGTACGGGATTATCGAGATGTGCCGGACAGGTGTCGTGGCGGTGGAGCGCGGGAGCGGCTCGCTTATAAAGAGGATGGAAGCATGCCAAGAACAATAAAGATATTCGACACGACGCTGAGAGACGGCGAACAGGCGCCCGGATGCTCGATGAACCCCGAGGAAAAGCTCGAGGTCGCGAAGGCGCTCGAGAGAATGCGCGTGGACGTTATCGAGGCTGGTTTCCCGGTCTCGTCGAAGGGGGATTTCGATTCGGTCGCGGAAATTGCCGGGGCGATAAAGGACTCGTCGGTCTGCGCCCTCGCGAGGAGTGTCGACGGCGACATTGACGCCGCGTGGAACGCGATAAAGCACGCCGCCGCGCCGAGAATTCACGTATTCATCGCCACCTCGCCGATACATATGAAATACAAGCTCAAAATGACGCCGGAAGAAGTCATGGAGCGTGCCGTGAGAGGCGTCAGCTACGCGAAAGGCTTCTGCTCCGACGTGGAGTTTTCAGCCGAGGACGCGACGAGAAGCGACCCTGAATTTCTCGCGAGAGTGATTGAGGCGGCGGTCAGATCCGGAGCCACAACGATAAACATCCCGGACACTGTCGGTTACACTACGCCTGACGAGATGCGCTTCCGTGTGGAGTATCTGCGAAATCATGTCGATCTCGGGAACACCGTTTTGTCGATGCACTGTCACGATGATCTCGGCTGCGCGACCGCGAATTCCCTTGCAGGCGTCCTTGGAGGGGCTGGACAGGTTGAGGTCTCGGTGAACGGCATAGGCGAGCGCGCCGGAAACACGGCGCTCGAGGAGTTCGTGATGGCACTACGGACGAGAAAGGCGCTCTACGACGCCGACACAAGGATAGACGCGACGAGGATATGGCGTGTCAGCCAGATGGTGTACAACATTATCGGTCAGACCGCGCCGCTGAACAAGTCGATTGTGGGACAGAACGCCTTCCTGCACGAGTCGGGAATCCATCAGCACGGCGTCCTCTCCGCGAAGGAGACCTACGAGATAATCTCGCCGGAGGACATAGGCAAAAAGCCGTCGAAGGTTGTTCTCGGCAAGCACTCGGGCAGACACGCATTTGAGGAGCGTCTCTCTGAGCTCGGTTTCGTCCTGACGAAGGAACAGCTCGACGAGTATTTCGAGCGCTTCAAGGAGATCTGCGACAAGAAGAAGGAGGTCAACGATCACGACCTCGAGGCTCTGATAAGCTCGAAGAACGTAGCGGGAGTCTATGAGCTCGACCGTTTCGACGTCCACACGGGCAACTTCACAAGCCCGGTATGCGTAATGAGACTGAAGCGGGACGGAAAGGTATACGAGGAAGTGTCGCTCGGAGACGGACCTATCAACGCCGCGTATGGCGCCGTTGACAAGATAATGAAGCTCCCGCCGCACACACTCGAGAAGTACACGATAAGAGCGACGTCGCAGGGCGGAGATACGCTTGGTGAGGTTATAGTCAAGATTTCGTGCAACGGGGAGACCTATAACGGACGCGGGCTTTCTACGGATATTATTGAGTCGAGTATTCTGGCTTATATTCACGCGGCGAATAAGTTTGTGCCGATCGGGTGATTAACGATAGAGGCAGAACCCTGTAGGGGCGTCCATTGGACGCCCGCCCACGAAGGCATCGCACAAATAAGCATTCCGTCGTAATTGTTTGAAGCGGGTGACCAATGGTCGCCCCTACAAGTGTCGTGGTGACCAAACGATTGCGGTGCATATAAACCATCGTGAAAATCAGACGATTGCGGCATATAACAACATAACGCAAAAACCGCCCACCGGCAAGGTGAGCGGTCGATTATTATCTTCTTATCTTATAAAATTAGTCCGAATCCTCTCCTCAGCCGCGAACGGCACGACTCCCGCTTTCTTTCCTGCCTCGATACATCCGAGGAGCCACGCCATATTATCCGCGAGCCTTCTCATGGTCTGGAGTCCTTCCCCGTCCTGCCGCACTTCGTCCGGGGTGTTGCCGTGCACCTGGTTCCAGTACTGCGACGTGACGAGCGGCATATCCGACATCTCAAAGAACTTGCAGAGCGACGCGTAAGCCGCCGAAGCTCCGCCGCGCCGACACGACACTATCGCCGACGCCGGCTTGCCGCGAAGAAATTTCGAGCCGCTGTAGAACATCCGCCCGAGGAAGCTCGTCACCTGTCCGCTCGCGCCCGCGTAATGCACCGGCGAGCCGACGATTATTCCGTCGCAGGTCTCCATCTTTTCGATAGCTGTGTTGACAACGTCATTATAGACGCATCTGCTCTTCCCCGTCTTCGCGCAGGCGCCGCAGCCCTGACAGCTCATTATCGGCTCCTTCCCGAGCCAGAGGATTTCCGAGTCCACGCCGCGCCGTGTCAGCTGGTTTCTTATCTCGTCGAGAGCCGTGTATGTGCAGCCCTTCTCGTGCGGACTGCCGTTTATCAGTAGTACCTTCATGTTCTCTCCTTGAATTATATGGTGTGCTTATCTCTCATAGCGGAGAATATTCTCTTCGCGAGGCGCCACTTCGTCACCGGGTGAATCATGCGCTTTTCAGAGATATCGCCGCTCTTTACGCTGACGACGCCGTCAATGTGATTCTGCGCGTCCTCCTGAGCCTTCTGCACGCCTTCCCAGTCCTCGCCCTCGCGGAAGTCGGCGATGACCACGACGGCAAACGGCAGCTTATCGTCATGGAATACAGCTCTCCAATTGTCAATCATCATTCCGAGCAGGTCGCCGTAAATCTCGCTCTCGGCAATCGACGTGTTGCTCTCGCCCTGATACCAGACGACGTTTCCGAAGCTGTACGGGATGAGTCTTCCGAGCATGAAGTGATACAGCATACCGGGGCGGTTCCAGATATATCCGGGCTGTTTCCAGTCGTGGTGCAGCTTCTCGGACGGGATGTCGAGCGGGCTTCCGATGAATATCTTCTCGTCGATCCAGCTCTGTATGACCGACGCGCCCTGTGAGCACGCGACAGCGCCGACCGCCGGAATCCCCGCCTTTCTCGCCTCGAGCGACACGAGGTATGCGATCGCCGACCACTCCGGGACGTTCTCCTTCGCGCACCTGACCCAGCCGTCGCGCGGGGACAGCGGCTCGCCCGCCTCCGGTCTTTCCGAGACGAAAATGCGCATCATGTCGTCGTCGACATAGTCCTTCGGGTCGGTTATCTCCTCGACCATCCTGAACTGTATGTTCGACTGACCCGAGAAGAGGATCACCTCTCCGACCATGATATCTCGTATCACGATATGCTCCCCGCCGCAGACGATGTCCATCTCGTACGGTCCGCCATAGGGCATCGCCGGGAACTCAAGTACCCATTTACCGTCGGTGTCGTTGTCACAGGTCAGCGTCTTTCCCATGAACGTGACCTCGGCGTGTCCCTTTCCTTCTCCGAAGACTCTTACCGGCTTGTTCGCCTGTAAGACCATGTGGTCGCGGAATATTTCTCCAAGCTTCATTTTATGCAGTATCCTTTCGTGTCATCACCGGTCGGACCGGCTTTATGATACTATTTTACATCCTTCCGGCACAAAAGTCAAGATATTTTTGAAAAACTTCCGGATATCACAGAAAAAAGCTTGACAAGCGGCGCGAAATACATTATAATATAGATGTTGATTTTTATATCAAGGAAAGGATTGGTATCAACCATGTATTATATCGGTGTAGACCTCGGCGGAACAAATATTGCCGCCGGTATCGTCAACTCTGAATTCCAGATCGTAAAGAAGGGCAGTGTCCCTACAAACGTGGCGGGACGTACCGCCGAAGAGATAATCAAGGATATGGGCGCGCTCTGCGACAGTCTTGTAAAGGACGCCGGGCTGACCTTTGACGACATCGAATATGTCGGAATCGCTTCCCCCGGAGCCGTTGACCCTGTCAGAGGTGTCGTCAACTACGCGAACAACCTCCCGTTCTCCCGCTTCCCGATCGCTGACACGCTGAAGAAGTTCATCCCGGTGAAGAAGGTCCTCGTCGAGAACGACGCTAACGCCGCGGCTAAGGGCGAAGCTGTCGCGGGTGCCGCGAAGGGCGTCGGGGACGTCGTTATGATCACACTCGGAACCGGTGTCGGCGGCGGAATCATCATCGACCACAAGGTCTACTCCGGCTTCAACTACGCCGGCGCTGAGCTCGGACACATCGTCATCGAGTACAACGGCAGACAGTGTTCCTGCGGCAGAAAGGGCTGTTGGGAAGCATATTCCTCCGCCACCGGTCTCATCAACATGACAAAGGAAAAGCTCGCCGAGTGTGAGGCAAAGGGCATCCCGACCCTGATGACCGATTTCGTCAAGGAAGAGGGCAAGGTCAGCGGCAAGACCGCTTTCGCCGCTATGAAGAAGGGCGACGCTCCGGCGAAGGAAGTTGTCGATATGTACATCGGCTACCTCGGCTGCGGTCTCTCGAACATAATCAATATCTTCCAGCCTGAGATCCTCGTTATAGGCGGCGGCATCTGCAACGAGAAGCATTACCTCACCGATCCGCTCGAGAAGATCATCAAGGAAGAGACCTACGGCAACGAGGCGATAAAGCCCACCACCCTGAAGATTGCCGAGCTCGGAAACGACGCCGGAATCATCGGCGCGGCTGTCCTCGGACTCTGATAAGCGCGAATATCTGACGGACGGACACTCCGAAAGGCAGGTGTCCGTCTGCCGGTTTATTATGGAAATGACAAGAGAAAAGAAAAAGTGTATTCCGGTCGTCATCGCGCTCGTGGTATTCGCCGCCGCTCTTGTTTTCGCGGGTGTGTATGATCTTGACATATCGCTCGCGGTCGCCGATCCGATGTCGGTTTTCGGGCGATTGCTCGAGATACTCGGCGAGCCGCCGGCGATACTGTTCACGGCGTTCAACTGCGCGCTGATTGCCGCGAGGTTTCTGAAGAAGCCCCGGAAAAAGAAGAAATACTATGCCCTGACCGCTCTCGCCTGTGTCGGCATGGTCGGGACGTCGTTCTATACCGTCCACGCGACATTCAAGTATGCCTTCGCGTGGAGCGCAGACATAAACGGCACGGAACTCATCATTCCCGGATGGGTGACGCCGGTCTCGGTCCTGATATGCGTTGTCATCTCCGCGATTATGCTTGTTATCGCTATGCGGATGAAGAGAGAAACGCTCGATAAGATATTCGACACCGCATGCAGATGCGTGTTCGTCGGCGTCACGACATTTGTCGTTATATGGCTGTTCAAGCTCGTCTGGGGGCGTGTAAGGTTCAGGAGCATGGACGGGGATTACTCGCTGTTCACGAGATGGTTCATTCCACAGGGCTTCACGGGCAATTATTCGTTCCCGTCCGGACACACGTCGAACGCGGCGGTCATCTTCACGTCGACGTATTACCTCAGGTTCACCGGGAAAAAATATCTGAAGCCGGTCATGTATTCGTGTCTCACCGTCTGGCTCGTGACCGTCGCTCTCTCGCGTGTGCTCGTCGGCGCGCACTTCCTGTCCGACGTCCTCTGCGGCATGGCTATAACCCTCACGATAGTCCGGCTCTGGAGACCGAAAAAAGAACCGCTCTTCGTGTAACCAATTATTATAAAGAAGCACCAAATATATGGAAGAAATAATCACAAGCGAACCGGTCGACATCCATCTCGACCACACAATATACACCGCGCGCCCGACAGACAAGCGTCTGCCGAAGGAAGAGCGCGTCTACGACCTGCTCGAGCGCCTTGACGTCCCCTTTGAGCGCGTCGACCATGACGCCGTCGGGACAATCGAGGGCTGCGCCGAGATCGAGAAGCTGCTCGACATTGAAATCTGCAAGAACCTGTTCCTCAGAAACTCGAAGGGCGACCAGTACTATCTGCTGATGCTCCCCGGCGGGAAGCACCTCGTCACAAAGGACCTCGCGAAGAAGATCGGCTCAACCCGTCTCTCCTTCGGCACGCCCGAGAAGATGGAGGAATACCTCGACATAACCCCCGGCTCTGTCAGTGTGCTCGGCCTGATGAACGACCACGGGAACAATATTCAATTCCTCGTTGACAACGACATAAAAAAGTGGGAATACTTCGGCTGTCACCCGTGCATAAACACGTCGAGCCTCAAGATAAAGACTGCTGACCTGTTTTCAAAAATTCTCCCGGCTGTCGGGCACGAGCCGGTATTCGTTGACATAGATTGATACTTGAAAGGTGATTGAATGGTAACGATAACCGGGGTCGAGAAGGCCTCCCCCGCCGCGAAGCACGGCATCCTTCCCGGGGACATACTCATCTCGATAAACGGTCACGACATAAACGACGTCCTCGATTACCGTTTCCGTCTCACCGAGAAGAAGATAACTCTGCTCATCCACCGCGGTCCGGACCTCAAGGAGATAACGATAAAGAAGGACGAGTACTCCGACATAGGGCTCGAGTTCGAGACCTACCTGATGGACAAGAAGCACTCCTGCCGCAACAAGTGCGTGTTCTGCTTCATAGACCAGCTTCCGAAGGGGATGCGCGACACGCTGTACTTCAAGGACGACGACTCGAGACTTTCCTTCCTGATGGGCAACTATATAACGCTGACGAACCTGTCCGAGGAGGATGTCGACAGAATAATCGAGATGAAGACGTCGCCTATAAACGTCTCGGTTCATACTACAAACCCCGAGCTAAGAGTCAAGATGATGAAGAACAAGAACGCCGGGAAGGTGCTGTCGTATCTCAGACGCTTCGCCGACGCGGGGATATCGCTGAACTGCCAGATAGTGCTCTGCAAGGGCATAAACGACGGAAAGGAGCTCGAGCGGTCGATGACCGACCTCGCGGCGCTTTACCCTTCCCTCGTCGGCGTGTCCATCGTCCCGGCGGGGATAACGAACTACCGCGAGGGGCTCTGCCACCTCGAGCCGTTCACGGCGGAGGAAGCCGGAGAGGTCATTGACACAATCGATAAGTTCGGCGAGAAATGCCTGAAAAAGTTCGGGACGAGGCTCTTCTTCTCGTCGGACGAGCTGTATATCGAGGCGGGGCGCGAGCTTCCGGGCGAGGACTACTACGAGGGCTACCCGCAGATTGAGAACGGCGTCGGCATGATACGCTCGATGGACGGTGAGTTCACAGACGAGCTCGATTTCCTCGACGAGTACGACCTCGAAAAGCCGCGAAAGGTTTCGGTCGCGACCGGCGCCGCCGCGTATGACTTCATAAAGTCGCTCGCCGACAGGCTCTGTGAGCAGGTCCCGACGCTCGAGTGCCATGTATACAAGATAATAAACGATTTCTTCGGTCACAACATAACCGTCGCCGGACTGCTCACCGGCAAGGATCTCGCGAACCAGTTAAAGGGCAAGGACCTCGGCGACAGACTTCTCATCCCGCGCGTGACGCTCAGGAGCGAGGGCGACGTGTTCCTCGACGACACAACGCCGGAATGGCTCGCGGAGCAGCTCGGGGGGGTAGAAATCGTACCGGTCGAATCGACGGGCAATGATTTCGTGTCGAAAGTACTTTTCTGATAAACACCAGCAATGAAAGGATGATAAAATGTCCAAACCAGTAGTAGCTATCGTCGGCAGACCTAATGTCGGCAAGAGCACCCTGTTCAACAAGCTCGCGGGCTCGCGCGTGTCGATTGTCGAGGATATCCCCGGCGTCACCCGTGACCGCATATATTTCGAGGTCGAGTGGAACGGACGCGCGATTCTTCTCGTAGACACCGGCGGTATTGAGCCGCGCTCGGACGACCCGATTCTTAAACAGATGAAGACACAGGCTGAGGTCGCAGTCGAGACTGCGGACGTAATCGTGTTCATGGTGGACGTGAACGTAGGTCTGACCGCCGCCGACCGTGACATCGCGACAATGCTCAAGAAGAGCGGAAAGCCGGTCATTCCGGTCGTAAACAAGGTCGACTCGATCGGCGAGCTTCCGATGGAGTACTATGAGTTCTACGAGCTCGGCTTTGACGAGGACCCGATACCTCTCTCGAGCCTGCACGGAACCGGCTCGGGCGACCTGCTCGACAGAGTTCTCGAAATCTGCCCCGCGGACGAGGAAAAGGAAGACGACTCAGACATAATCAAGGTCGCGGTCATAGGCAAGCCGAACGCCGGAAAGAGCTCGATCATCAACAAGATTCTCGGCGAGGACCGCCTCATCGTCTCGAACGTCCCCGGAACCACGCGCGACGCGGTCGACACAAGGCTCGACAACGAGTACGGCAAATTCGTCTTCATAGACACCGCGGGAATACGACGTCAGTCGAAGGTAGAGGACCGCATCGAGAAGTTCTCGGTTCTCCGCGCGAAGATGGCTGTTGAGCGCGCCGACGTCTGCATCATCATGATAGACGCGAACGAGGGCGTCACCGAACAGGACGAAAAGATAGCCGGAATCGCTCACGAGGCGGGCAAGGCGTCGATAATCTGCATCAACAAGTGGGACACGGTGGAAACCGAGGACAAGAACACGGTCGAGTACGACAAGAAGGTCTACACCGCCCTCTCCTACATGATGTACGCCCCGACGCTCTACGTCTCCGCGAAGACCGGACAGAGAGTCACAAAGCTCTTCGAGATGATAACCTACGTCCACAACCAGAACTGTATGCGCGTCACGACCGGTATGCTCAACGATGTGCTCAACGACGCGATAACCCGCGTACAGCCGCCATCCGACAAGGGTCGCCGGCTGAAGATTTACTATATGACCGAGATCGGCACAAAACCTCCGACATTTGTCATATTCTGCAACGACGCGGAGCTGTTCCATTTCTCGTATCAGAGATATATCGAGAACCAGCTAAGAGAGGTCTTCGGCTTCCGCGGGACGCCGGTCAAGATAATAGTCAGACAGAAGGGAGACGGCGAGGACTGAGCCTTGCCAAACACATATGACACTGAATAACATCCGTCAGAACGGGCTCATCCCGATGCTGATCGCGAACGGCTCATCCGGCTCGCCGCTGTGGCTTATAGTCGTGCTCTGCCTTGTCGGCGGGGTCGCGGCGTATTTCCTCGGGAGCATGAACTTCGCCGTAATCATATCGAAATACAAGTTCCACGACGACATAAGACGCTACGGCAGCGGCAACGGCGGCATGACGAATATGCTCCGCACCTACGGCAAGGCTGCGGCGGGCTTCACTCTTCTCGGCGACGCGGCGAAGGCTGCCGTCTCGGTGCTTATCGGAACACTGCTCGCCGGTGAGGCGGGGGCGTTCATCGCCGGGCTCTGCTGTGTCATCGGGCATTCGTTCCCGATCTATTATGGGTTCAAGGGCGGAAAGGGCATCGTTGTGTCGGCGGTCACAATTCTCTGCCTTGACCCGCTGACTTTTCTCGTGCTGTTCCTCATATTCGTGATCATCGTGGCGTCGACGAAGTATCTGTCGCTCGGCTCGATCATAGGCATGCTTCTCTACCCGCTCTTCCTGAACCGGCTCTATCCGTACACGCACGGCGGAAACCGCGAGGGCGCGGTCGCGGCGATCGTCTCGATACTCAACGCGGCGTTCGTGATCTGGCTGCACCGCGAGAACATAAAGCGCCTGATGAAGGGCAAGGAGAACAAGTTCAGCCTCAAGAAGAAGGACAAGTTCTTAAAAGAAGAAACTCCCGCCGAGCCGGAAGAAAACGACGAGGACGAGGTCGAAGAGGACACAACCGACGCTCCGAAGCCCCCGAGACGCACCGGAAATGGTAAGAAAACCACATACAAGAAGTGACAAAAAGAATTGACGCTGTCGTTTTTGCGCGACAGCGTCTTTTTTATTTCAGTTCCCGTTTTCTCAGTGAGCACATCGTGACGAGCCTGTCCGCGGCGGCGCGGTTCATGTCAAACCAGTCCGGCAGAAGCTCATCCGGGAAGCGGTCGTAAACGAGCTCTATCGAGAGAACGCCGTCATATCCCGCTTTTGCGAGGACATCCATGTCCCGCTTCCAGTCTATCCGCCCGGTGAAGGGCAGCATATGCAGGTCGTGCCCGGCGTTGTTGTCGTGGACGTGAGTGCACCCGACGTACTTCGCCACTTTCTCAAGCGCCGACGCTTCCCTGTCGTACCCATAGGACACCGCGCCGTGACCGAAATCCCAGCAGCAGACGACATCCGGGTCGTTGAAGCGCTCGATGACGGCGATGATATCCTCTACACGTGACGTAAAGCGGCTCTTCCCGTCGAAATACTTATATCCGGACGGCAGGTCCTCGAACAGGTTCTCGACCGCGACTTTCATCCCGTGCTTCTTCGCGAACTCGACCTCCGGCGCGAGGTAGTCGTAGGTGTACTCCACAATCTCATTCTCGTCGTAACGCTCGATAGACCTGTACTCATCCGCGTGAACGACCACATACTTCGCACCGAGGATTGACGCGCACTCAAACGAGCGGTGATACAGTTCCGGAAACTCCGCGTCCGGATAGGTCCGGTAACGATTGAACGGCGCGTGCGACTGATGCACCCTCATGCCGAGAAGGTCGAGATATTCCCTCTGCCGCTTCGTGTCCTCAATATAATCGCTATGTGTGTAGTTCCCCGAATGATCGAGATTTCTGAATCCCGAGTCATGTATCATCCGCGCTACCATTTCAAAATCGCGCTTCGGCTCACCCGCCGGGCGGTTATAGAAATGCTCGAGATTAATTCCGGTTTCCATTTTATTCTTCTCCTCTGTATACCTCCAGAGCCTTCTCGAGGTTCTTCTCATATGTCTTCGCCTTCTTGTCGAACTCGCTCGCTATGTTCGTGTTGTGCGCCTTCAGAAGGATCGCGAGCTGATGGCCGGGCTGTCCCATCGTGACCGAATATATGTAGCCCCAGTCGAACACGAGTCCGTCACGGATTATGTCGATCATCTGCGCCGAGTCATTGTCACGCGCGTTCTTCGTCTTGAGCACCACGTCGTAGAACACCGGGACGACCTTCTTGTAGCTCTCAGCGCACAGCGCCTCGGTTATGAACGCCGTCTTGTCCATATCCGGCGCGTCGGCCGGAATCACGAACATCGAGAACTCATCGAGCGACGTGGAGTGATAATCCTTCTGGTTTTCGTCATACTTCGGGTACGGGAGGATTCCGAAATCATCCTTCATATCCCGCAGATTCTGCGTAGCGCCGAGCGTCGAGTTGAACAGCAGACTGTTGCCGCGGCTGAAAATCTCCTGAAGCACCGGACGGTCAAGGTTAAGTCCCCAATACACGTCATTCGAGTTCCACACCCAGGCGTCGAGCCGCGTGAGCACGTCGACAATTTTCTCGCTCTTGAGCGCAAACTCCGGATAACCGTCGTCCCCGCGCTTCGTGACCGGAATCTCGAACGCCTCTTTATAGTTGTCGATCTCGGTCGCCGTTCCGTGTATCATGCCGAAAGCGTCGTTGTCCGAGACCTCGCCGTCGCCGTCGAGATCCTGATAGCGGTCCTTCGTGATGTCGAGCATCTTGTCGAAGGTCCAGTTGCCCTCCTTAACGAGGTCGTACATATTTCCGATCCCGTAATTGTCGGCGAGCTTCTTGTTGAACATGACGCAGCTCATTCCCTCCCAGAGAGCGAGAGATATATCGCCGGTGATCATGAAGCACTTACCGTTGATTGTCATCTCATCCTTGACCTTCTCCGACCACCAAGGCTTCGAGAAGTCGACATACTTCATGTCGCTCCAGTTAGCGAACAGCCCCTGTGAGACGAGCGCCGGAATCGTCGCCGCGTAGGACGCCACAATGTCATACGCACCCTCGCCCGCCTGTATCGACGCGCGGAGAGAATTCGTGAACTGCGTCGCCTGGTCGCCCCAGACGCTGTCCATCAGCACGTTGTCAAACTTTATATTGAACCTGTCCTCAACCGCGAGATTCCGTTTATACACCGCGTCATTGAGCAGGTCGCCATTCTCCTCCTCAGCCTCGAACTCATACGAACGCTCGGTGCGCACGAGCATAGTGAACTTGTCCCCGCCGAAGTCCCTCGCGGGGAGATCGTCGCTCACAGACTCCCGGTCGTCCCTCGCGGCAGTAGTCTCTGCATCGCCCTGTACAGTTGTCGTATCATCAGTCGTTACATCGGCAGTTCCAGCGCTCCCGCAGGATACAGACGCCAGCATCGCGATAAGAAGAAATGCGCTGATAGTTCTTTTCATGACTCGTCTCCTTTATTATAGCAAAATATCCGCCGCCGGGATCCCGACGACGGATATTTTATACACTATAAGCTCAGGTTTGTCAATAGCTTTCCCGAAAATCGTTAATTGTTTTGTCGATTATCGTTCAACTACTTACTTTATGTCGACAGACTTGCCGGTCTTCGCTGACTCATAGAGCCCCTCGAGGATCTTCATTATGACGACGCCGTCCTCAGCCGGGGATATACACTTCGTGCCGTTCAGGCAGCAGTCAGCGAAATGCTCCATCTCCGCGACGAACATGTCCTTCTTGTCATAATAGGTGTTAAGGTCGACAAGATTGACGTCGGTCATGAAGCCGTTCATCTCTGAGTAAACCTTCATCGTGTCAAGGCAGATGCCGCCCTTTGTGCCGAAGAGCGAGCGCTCGTTTCTGGTTTCGCCGTTCAGGGCGTACGCGCACTCGAGAAGAGTGGACGCGCCGTTAGCGTAGCGGATGATGCCGACAGCGTTAGACTCGACCGTGCACTTGTCCTTCTTCGGGTCAGCTCCTTCCGGATGCCAGCCCACAGAGGTCTTGAGCTGTGCGCGCTCGGTGTGGAGCAGGTCGGACGTCACGGCGTAAACCGAGACAGGCTCAGGATTGCCCATCAGGTAACGGGTAAGGTCGAGCGGGTGAACGCCGATATCGATCAGAGGTCCGCCGCCGGAGCGCTCCTTGTCGCAGAACCAGCCGCCCGGGTTGCCGTTGCGGCGGATATAGGTAGCCTTCGAATAGTAGATATCGCCGAGCAGCCCCTTGTCAATGAAATCCTTAGCGATCTTCGAGTCAGTCGCGAATCTCGTGACAAATCCGAGCATCAGCAGCTTGCCGTTTCTCTTCGACGCCTCGAGCATATCCTCGGCTTCCTTGGCGTTCATAGCCATCGGCTTCTCGCAGAGAGTGTCAAGACCCGCGTCAAGGCACGCGATAGAGCACTCAGCGTGCGCGCAGTTCCATACGCAGACGTCACCAGCCTGAAGATTCAGCGCCTTGTCAGCGACCATCTCGTGAACGCTCTTGTAGCGGTTCGGAATGCCGAACTCATCGGCGGTGCGGTTGCATCTGTCAAAATCTATATCGCAGATAGCGACAATCTCTACTCTCGGGTCGTGTCTGTAAGCCGAAAGATGCGCGTGGCAGATATTGCCGGCGCCTACCATACCTATACGGAGTTTTTCCATTTTTTTATTTCCTTTCGTATTTTCCGATTACTTGTTTATGATCTCACGCAGGAAGTCCGCCGCTGTAGCGATATCCTTCGCGGGAGTGTCGCCGACCTCGCGCTCAATCGTGAGGTAGCCCTTGTATCCGATCTCGTCGAGAGCCGCGAGATACGCCGGGAAGTCGACCTGTCCGGTTCCGAGCGGCACCTCCTCGAAATACCTGATACCCTGGAACTCGACCGGAACCGGGTGAACGATGCCGTAGATGTACTCGGGATTACCCTTCGCGAGCATCTTTCCGTCCTTCGCGTGGGTGTGGACGATATAATCCTTAAGGTTGTGCACAGCCTTCACCGGATCGTCTCCGGTAACCATCACAAGGTTCGCCGGGTCGAGGTTGACGCCGACGCCTCTCGAGCCGAGGCTGTCGAGGAACTTCTTCAGGGTCGCCGAGGTCTCCGGTCCCGTCTCAATCGCGAAATGCGCGTCGACCGAGTCAGCGTACTCGGCAAGCTCAGCGCACGCCGCCTGCATGATCTTATATCTCTCATGCTCCGGGCTCTCCGGAACGACGCCGATATGAGTCGTGACGATGTCGCACTCAAGCTCCTTTGAGAGATCGAGTATTCTCTTCGACTTCTCGATCAGCGAAGGATTCAGTTCCTTGTCGCCGAAGCCGTGTCCAAGGTCGCCGCAGAGCGCGGAGAAACGCAGACCGCTGTCCTTCACATACTGAAGGAGTTCCTTCGCTTTCTTTCCGGAGAGATTCTCCGGCGCGTGCTCTCCGCTCGTCGCGTACATCTGGAGGCCGTCGAGCTTCAGCTCAGCCGCCTTCTTCACCGCCTCGAGGGTCGGAAGCCTGAACGACTCAATTATAGCGCCTATCGGGAACTTATACATACTGTTCACCATTCCTTTCGTAATTCATAGAATGACACCATGATTGTTTCAATATTGCCATACCCGCGCAGAATTCCACATCCGCCGGGCGTGTCGGAAAAGGAGGAAATTTTCGCTTTCCTCTTGATTTTTCCTCAAAAATATTATATAATATATTGAGATCAATTTCAATAGTCGATATTGCCATCATTTGACACAATATTGCCCTCACCCCAAAACCACGCGAAAGGTCAGGCGACGAAAATATGAACGACATGAACTGTATGAGCTGCTGTACGCCCCCGCCCGGAACAAAGCCCGGAGACCCCGCAAAGCCGCGGCCATACACAAACAAATACGAATCCCTCAGGGTCAACGACCCGTCAAAGCCGTATATCTTCCACCGCCACAGCGAAAACTGCGGCTGCTTCCCGCACTGGCACGAAAATATCGAGATCCTCTTCTTCTACACCGACGGCGCAGTGTTCCGCGACAGGGAGAGGTATGAGGCAAAAGCCGGGAACCTCGCCGTGTTCAACTCGAACTCTCTCCACGCCGTCCCGTACACGGGCGGGGTCAGCTACGACTGCCTGATCGTCGACATGAAGTTCTGCGTCGAGAACGACATCAACTGCGCGGCGCTCGATTATGACGCCGTGATACGCGACGAGCGGGCGAAGGAGCTCTTCCTCGCCGCCGCTGACGAGATTGTGAAGCCGTCCGACAGCTTCTCCGCCGCCGCGAGAAAGGCGCGGATACTCGACATGCTCGTCTACGTCTCGAGAAACTTCTCCCGCCCCGCCCCGCAGAACGCCGACAGGAGCGACACCATAAGGCGCGCGATCGGCTACATAAACTCCCGCCTCGACAAACCTATGAGCGTCGACGAGATAGCCGACCACGTCAAGATGAGCAAGTACTACTTCTGCCGCGAATTCCGCCGCGAGACCGGCTACACAGTCGTCAGGTACATAAATAACGTCCGCGCGAGAGAGGCTGAGAGACTGCTGAAACAGACCGACGCGCCGGTTCAGGAGATAGCGCGCTCCTGCGGCTACGAGAACCTCTCATACTTCACGAGAACCTTCAAGTCCGTCACCGGGAAGACGCCGTCCGAGATCCGCAGGGACACATAGCATCAGAATACAGGAAAACGGCAGGATTCGCTCCCGCCGTTTTTTTGTCCTGTCAGCCGAGCTTCGAGAGCAGTGTCGCCATTTCGGCTCTGGATATTGTGTTCTTCGGTCTTATCGTGTTGTCCTCATAGCCGTTGACCGCGCCTACCGCGACGCACTTCGAGATGCCATCGTACGCCCAGTCGGATATGTCCTGAACATCCGCGAACTTAAGCGCGACACCGTCGTTGTCGAGAAGCGAGCCCAGCACCTTGAATGCCGCTTCCCTCGTCAGACTGTCGTTCGCGCCGAAGAGCGTCACGCCGTTCTCGGTTCCGTAGCCGTTCATCAGACCGTTCGCTATCGCCGCGCGGATGTACGGAATCTTGTCCTCCGGAGCCCCGTCGCCGATGGTTATGCCGTCTTTCGCGTACGGCGCCGTGTCGATGCCGCGCCATCTGACGAGCATCTTCGCGAACTCGCCCCTCGTCAGGGTCCTTCCGGGCTCCCAGTAAAGTCCGTCCGCCGTCACCTCGCAGTCGGATTCGGTTATCACCTGCATATCGTAGAGCTTCGTTATAGCGTCCTTCGCCCAGTGTCCGTCGATTCCGGTCAGGGGCTCGAGCTCGATCGCGCCGTAGTTCACACGAATGTTGTCGAGCTTTATACTTCTCGTTCCGGTGCCCTTGTCGGTGATCGAGAGGACGTTCGTCAGGGTCATCATTCCGGTCCTGAGATCGGACGGAATGTCCGCCGTTATCTCGCTCCAGCCGAGCTGTCTCGAGTAATCCTTCGTAACGTGATACTCAATCTCATGCGTCTTTCCCGCCGAATCGGTCAGAGTCGCGGTCAGCTTTCCGGAAATGTCCCCGGAGACCCACATGCTCACGCTCTCGGCGTAAGGCGAGACCCTGTGACCGTCGGTCAGGCGTATGTCGAACAGTCTCGCGGACTCAGGCGTCGTCAGCGTATAGCCGACCGACAGCGCGCCGTCCGACTTGTAACCGCCCTGAGCGTATCCGTAGGTAACATCGCTGACCGAGCCGCCTGTCGAAACCGAGAAACCTCCGAGCTGGACGGGATCTTCGAAGTCCGCGACCTCGTCCGGCGCGTCGCCTATTCTCAGAAGTATCGTCTTTGTTATGCCGCCGACAGTGACACCTATCTCGACCTCGCCTTCCATGCCCTTGAAGACTCTGAACTGACCGTCGGTCGTGATGTATCCCTTCGGGCAGATGACGAGCGCGTCGTCGTAATCGCCCGGGTTCGGCGCGGTATTCACTCCGTCTAGCGTGTAATAGACCGCGGTCGGGTCGATGTACACTTTCCTGCCCTGATAGGACGCGGAGACGCCGAGGTCGAAGCGCGTTCCGTCAGACACCTTCGCGAACGGGGCGCTGACGTTCAGCTGATCTATCTTGTCGGTCACGAAGACAGAAACCTTGCCGTCGAGGACCTTTCCGTCCTGCTGCTCGTATTTCGCGGTCACGACGTATTCGCCGGGGATGTTTCCGGCTGTGAACGCGCCGTCCCTGACGCTTCCGATGTTCACATCGTACTGTTCCGCGAAGCCGAGCCTCAGCTCCTCACCGGGTATCTTTGCGCCGGTCGGATTGTACGCGCGGTCGACCGCGTTCGCCTCAAACTTCACCGTGCTGCCCTTGTAGACATAAGGCGAGTTCGGGCTCAGCGACAGGTGCGCCGGGACACCGTCGGATTCCTCCGTGCTGACAAGAAGTATCGCGTTCGAAACCGGTCTCTGGCTGCCGTCCGACGGGGTTGTCACATAGACGCAGTCCTCGAGCCACGAGCGCTTTATCATGACAGTGGTGGAACCGCCGCCGTCGAGGTTAAGAGCCGTGACGCAGCCCATCTCGCGCATGACGGCTGACAGCTCCTCGAGCGTCAGTCCCTTGCCGTTCGCGGTGCGCCCGTCGTTCGCGAAGAACAGAACCTTTCCTTCCGCGGTGAGACCGACCGCAGTGCGCGGGTTCGCGACCTTTTCGTGCTGCTCGTCGACGATTCCGTCCGGCATTGCGCCGTTCTCGAGTATCAGGTCACCGCCGCCTATCGCGGTCTCGACCGTCTCCCAGCCGGGATTGCAGGTCGTCTCGAGCTCGACGTGATCGCCGACCTTGAAGTCGGTGTAGAGCGGGTAATCCTCGTGCGACAGAGCGATCGTCAGCACGGCGCAGCCCTCCGGTATCGGAGAGTTCGACTCTCCGGTGAAGATATCGCGTATCACACAGCCGATCGTCCCGGACGGAGTTATATCAGCGCCCTGAAGATCAAGAACTATCTCAAGCGACTCAACCGCCGAAAGGGTCGTCGACGCGAAATCCTCGGTCACAAGGTAGGAACCCCAGATAGTCGGGTATTTGTTGAGCTGGTCGATCTCAATCGCGCCGTTGTTGCCTTTCAGGTAGATATGTACGCCCGGCTTGCCGATTGCCGCCTGTCCGGTTTTCGAGAAGCCTATCGAATACTTGCCGTCGTCGGTCGAGACGAGCTTTCCGCCGCTTATCATGACGCCGAGCGGAACTCCGGTCTGCATACTGAAAAAGTCGCCGTTTATCGCGCCGAGCACCGGGATATTGCCGGATCCTATCCGCGCGACCATACTGCCTATCCTGTCGCGGCCGTAGATCTTCTCACCGTAATCGATTATCGGCAGAACCCCACCGGCGGAAGGGTCGTAGAGCATACAGTACGCGCTCTGCTTCCTTCCGGACGAATCCTGCGCGGTATAAGAAGAATATGTAAGCCCCGTGCCGATATCGTCTCTCGTGATATACGTGACCTCGCCGAGCCCCGTGTAGGAAATCGCGCCGACATTTCCGCCAAGGCACGCCAGAGCGAGAAGCGTCGACAGAGACACTTTCAGAAAACGACGTTTTTTCATTTATTATCTCCTTTTTGTTATTCAAGTATTACCATTCTCGCCGAGTATTCCTTCGGGAGCCTTACTTTCAGAATTCCGCCGTCAAGCGTGCAGTCGGTCGATGACGGATACCACGGGTTCGCTTTCGTGAAGCCGTACTTCTTAAGGTCGATCTCCGCCTCTTCCCTGTCGTCACCAACGCGCCAGATCGCGAGATACGCCTTCTTTCCTCCCTCGCGCAGCAGACCGTAGGAAATGATCCCCTTCTGCCCTATGAGAGCTGTTCCGGTCGGGAGCATCGGCACGGCGCAGGACATATCAGCGCGCATACGCTTGAACGCCGATATGCCCTCCTTCACGAGAGCCATGTTCTTCTCATCCATCAGGTCGAGCCGTCCGGACTGATATAGCGCCCCGCAGAGACCGTTCACCATGTTGAATATCGTCTCCTCGCCGTCCGCGAATCTCTCCCTGAACGCCGGAACGTCAATATCGTCCTCGCGCTCGTCGTATCTGACCGGGTACGGATAGGACCAGATCCCCGCCTTTTCCGGAGCGTACTGCGGCGCGGAGCCGGTGATGATCGACGGATAGTTGTAGTAGTATTCCTGATCGCTCGTCGACTGGAGGTAAAAATGCTTCAGCGTCCCGTGGTCGGCGCGGCAGGCTCCGCTTCCGCAGTTCTCTATGACAAGACCCGGGTGCTTCTCTATCGCGTCGTCGATGAACGCCGAGAAAGCCTTATAGTTCAGGATAAGCCCCTCCGCCGGGGAAACTCCGCCGTTGTCACAGCCGATGCCGGTCGTCTGGTTGTAGTCGTTCTTTATGTAGCGGACGCCCATATTGTAGAGCTCGTCTATCCGGCTCATCAGGAACGCCCTTACCCTCTCGTTCCGGAAATTGAAGAAGTACCGCGGGATAGGCTTGCCGTAGCGCTCAAGCAGGCAGTCCTCTCCAAGCTCTGAGATACACCCCGCGTCCGGGTTCACCGTGTCAAACTCGAACCACACGCCGGGGACAAGACCCTTCTCCTTCATGTGGTCGAAGATTCCCTGAAGCCCCTTCTCACCGAAGCGCTCGTTCGCGACTATCCAGTCTCCCGCGGCGCCGAGCCTTCCGCCGGCGTTCTTGTGCCAGCCCGCGTCAATGCAGAAGTACTCGCATCCAGCCTCCGCCGCCGCGTCGATAAGCGGGATGAGCTTCTTGTCGGACGGGACGCCCCACAGGCAGTTCATGTAATCGTTGAAAACCACCGGGACAATACCGTTGTCAAAGCGCGTGAGAGACGTCTCCCGCTTGTATCTCACGAGTACCTGAGCCGCTTCCTCAAAGCCGCCGTCGACGCGTCCGTACACTGCGGGTTCGGTCGTGTAGCTCTCTCCGGGCGCCAGAAGATATGTCCAGCCGCCGTTCTCCTCGTGCGCCGCCGTGCCCTCGAGCGTCCAGATACTCTCTTCGTTCCCGCGCGTGACGGCGTGGGTGAAGCGCCAGTTGTGCGCGCCCTCGATCTCCATGAAATATGTATGCTTGCCGTCCGAAATCATCGTGAGCGGGTAGAAAACGCCGGTCGACCAGCTTCCGACCGAATCGATAACAAACGTCTCCCTCTCCCACGGATGGCAGGACGCCGGGACGAGCCCGCACTGTTCGGGCGTGAAGCGGTTCCACTGCCCCTCAGCCTGCCACCTGTTGCGGTCAACGAAGATGTCCCCGCGCTCCGTCCGGATGAGCGACGACGAGACGCCCGAGAGAAGAACCGGGGTTCCGCCGTTATTTTTGACGGTGGTTCTCTGTCTCGTGACAAAGCCGTATTCCTCAAGTGTCACGCTGACCTCAAGGTCGCCCGAAACGTATCTGTCATCTATCTTCTTCCATCCGCCGACATCCGCCGAATTCACGCGGACAATGAACGGAATTTCTGCTTTATTCTTCATAAAACCGGTATCTCCTTACAAAAATACTTTGTACCCTCATTATAACATAAACAGCGGCATTTGTCAAGTTAATTGTGAATGTTAACAATCAAACGCGCGGAGACATAATAACGTGACAATTTATACGCCGCTCCGAAATAATCCGGTTGCCATAGTCAACTATTTTCCCGTACCCCCTTGACAAACGCCCGGCATTGTGATAAAATAGTTGCAGTATACAACCAAATGGGAGATTAACATGGACATAACCGAACGAAAAATAACCAAGATCGCGCGCGAAGCGTCAAAGCTCATCGCCCGCATGACGAAGGACGAGCCGGTCGGACCGTCCGAGATCGACTTCATACACACGGTCAGGCACAACCCCGGCGCGTCGCAGAACGACATCGCGAAAAAGCTGTTCATCGACAAATCGGTCGCCGCGAGACGCGCCGCGAACCTCGAGGAAGCCGGCTACATACGCCGCGAGACAAACCCGGACGACGCGAGGGGCAGACTGCTCTTTCCGACCGAAAAGGCGGAGCGCTTCAAGATATCAAAGGCGGACACCGAGACGGCGTTCTACGAATACCTGCTCGAGGGGCTGACACCGGAGGAACAGGAAACTTTCGCCGGACTGCTCGATAAGCTCTACATCCGCTCGAAGACCGAGAGCCGCGCGGGCTTCCCGAACGTCACGAAGCGCCTTTCGGCACAGGCGGACGACGCGGAAACGGAGACACGGAATGAAGACGAATAATTTCCCGGACAAAATCTCCGGATATTTCAGAGCCGAATGGATTCCGCTCACGCTGATCACGATATCGGGGCTCATCTACAACGTCGGTCTGCTCGCCGGTCCGTGGTTCGAGGGCAAGCTCGCCGGGACGCTGCTCGACATATTATACGGCAGCAAGGGATTCGTCGACATGGCTGTCCTAGCCGTCGGATATATCGTCGTGACGGCTCTCGTACAGGGGTCGAGGTTCATCAAGCGCTTCTATGTCAGGCGTTTCGCGAACAACGTCGACCGGAGCATGAAACAGACGCTCTACGCGAACCTCACGCACAAATCCGGACCCGAACTCGCGAAGGAGGGCTCCGGAAACCTGCTCACCAAGGCGATAAGTGACGTCGGCGACTGTGCTGAGGGAATGCGCAAGTTCACGACCGAGGTGTTCGACACCGGCGTCGCGATGGTCGGATACATAGTGATGCTGATCGTGTACGACCCACGGCTCGCGCTGATCTCGCTCATCTTCCCGCCGGTCGCGTACATCGCCGCGGACAGGATGAAGAAGATCGTCCAGAAGACTGGATCAGACTACAAGAAGCAAGCCGGAAAGCTGAACGCCGCGACGCTCGACCGCGCGACGAACGCGCTCACATACCGCGTCTACGGCTGCGACAGGGTCAGACGCGACGCTTACGAGAAGGAACTCACCGCATACGAAAAAAGCGCCGTGAAAGCGAACATCCCGCAGACCGCGCTCACCCCTCTGTACGGCATAGTCTCGATGCTCGGCGCCGTGACGATAATATATTTCGGCGCGAAGAACGTGATCGGCAATGGCTTTACAACGTGGGACATCGCCGCTTTCACGACCTTCCTGTCCTGCTACTCGAAGCTCGCGACGAAATCCTCGAAGGCGGCGAAGCTCGTGAACTCGGTGCAGAAAGCCGAAGTGTCATGGAAGCGCATCAAGCCGCTCATGAAAGCCGTTCCGGAGGACAACGATGTAATACCATCAAAGCCGGATACGCTGTCTGTCAGGTCGCTCTCGTTCACATACCCGGACGGGAAGAAGATATTCGAAGGTCTCGACCTTGCGGCGGAGCCCGGCGGGATCATCGGAGTCACAGGTCCGGTCGCCTGCGGCAAATCGACTCTCGGGCGGACGTTCCTCTGCGAGTACCCGTATTCCGGCTCGATAAAGTACGGCGGGAAAGAGCTCTCCGAAATACCGGAGGACGAGCGCCGCGGAATCGTCGCCTACCTCGGTCACGCGCCGGAGCTTATGAGCGACAGCATCGAAAACAACGTCCTCATGGGAGACGAAGGCGACATATGGAAAGCGCTTCGGTTCGTGTCGCTTGACAAGGAAGTCTCCGAAATGCCGGAAGGCGTGAACACCAAGGTCGGCAGCGGCGGTGTCCGTCTGTCCGGCGGTCAGGCGCAGAGACTCGCTCTCGCGCGCACGATCTTCCGCTCAAGAGCTCTGACAATCCTCGACGACCCATTCTCCGCGCTCGACCGGAACACAGAGGCGGAAATATACGAAAGGCTCGAGGGCTTCGCGAAGGACAGGACGGTCATCCTCATCTCGCACAGGCTCGGAATGTTCCCGAGGATGCGTCAGGTCATCTGGATGGATGAGGGAAAGACAATCACGTCAACGCACGAGGAGTTAATGCGGACAGTTCCCGCGTACCGCGAGCTCTTTGAGAGCGAAACGAAAGGAGTTGTCACCGGTGAAGAAAAATAATGTCTC
>URCP01000027.1 GCA_900546315.1 uncultured Eubacteriales bacterium | reverse complement strand
GTTCTTCTGGATACCACGAAGGAGGGCACCGATGTTATCGCCTGCCTCAGCCATATCGAGGAGCTTGTGGAACATCTCGATACCGGTAACGACAGTCTTCTTTCTCTCGGTGGTGAGACCGATGATCTCGACTTCCTCGTTCATCTTGATAACGCCGCGCTCGACACGACCGGTAGCAACAGTACCACGGCCGGAGATCGAGAAGACGTCCTCGACAGGCATAAGGAACGGAAGGTTATCGTTTCTCTCAGGAGTCGGAATGTACTCATCAACGGTGTTCATGAGTTCGATGATAGGAGCGTACTCAGGAGCGTTGATGTCGGTGGAAGTGGAGAGAAGAGCCTCACGAGCGGAGCCGCGGATGATAGGAGTATCATCGCCAGGGAAGTTGTACTCGTTGAGGAGGTCACGGATCTCCATCTCGACGAGGTCGAGAAGCTCAGGGTCGTCGACGATATCGCACTTGTTCATGAAAACAACGATAGCCGGAACGCCGACCTGACGAGCGAGCAGAACGTGCTCGCGGGTCTGCTGGAGAGGACCGTCAGTACCAGCGACGACGAGGATAGCGCCGTCCATCTGAGCTGCACCGGTGATCATGTTCTTGACATAGTCAGCGTGACCAGGGCAGTCGACGTGAGCGTAGTGACGCTTAGCGGTCTCGTACTCAACGTGACGGGTGTTGATTGTGATACCACGTGCCTTCTCCTCAGGCGCGTTGTCGATCTGATCGTATGCGAGGAACTCGTTCTTGCCGTTCTGGAGAGCGAGAACCTTGGTGATAGCAGCGGTAAGGGTGGTCTTGCCGTGGTCGACGTGACCGATGGTACCGATGTTAACGTGGGGTTTGGTTCTTTCGAATTTAGCCTTTGCCATTTTACAAATCCTCCTTAAAATTGGTTGAGATTTATTATTGTGTCAAAACCGCGATGCGGTTTATAACCTGGATATGAAACACCGCCGGACGCCGGTTGACACCCGGCGGATAATTCCATCTTGCATGTGCCGCGTGAAAACACGGCGGAACGGACCGGATTGATCCGCGTGACAACCTCCGGATATCCGGAAGGTTTATCAGTTGCCCTTTCCGCGGGCAGCGATGATCTCGTCCTGAATGGACTTCGGAACCTGCTTGAAGCAGAGAGGCTCCATCGTGTACTGAGCACGACCCTGAGACTTCGAACGCATATCGGTTGCGTAGCCGAACATCTCGGACAGCGGAACCTCAGCGATGATCTCGGTGACACCTTTACCATTGTCGTTCATGGACTGGATAGCACCGCGGCGGGAGTTGAAGTCGCCGATGATGTCTCCGAGGTAATCGTTCGGAGTGATCGTCGTGACCTTCATGATCGGCTCGGTGAGTACCGGATCAGCCTTTCTCATAGCTTCCTTGAAAGCCATGGAGCCGGCGATCTTGAACGCCATTTCCGAGGAGTCGACTTCATGGTAAGAACCATCGTAAAGAGTGACCTTCACGTCGACGACATTGTAGCCTGCGAGGACACCGTTCTGCATTGCGCTCTGGATACCCTGGTTGACAGGTTCAATAAATTCCTTCGGGATAGCGCCGCCGGTGACGGCGTTGATGAACTCGTAGCCCTTGCCGGGCTCGTTCGGCTCAAGAATGATCTTGACATGACCGTACTGACCGGAACCACCGGACTGCTTCTTGTACTTGCACTCGTGGTCGACCTTCTTGCGGATGGTCTCCTTGTATGCGACCTGCGGCTTACCGATGTTCGCCTCGACCTTGAACTCGCGGAGGAGTCGGTCGATGATGATCTCGAGGTGAAGCTCGCCCATTCCGGCGATGATGGTCTGGCCGGTTTCCTCGTCGGTATAGGTTCTGAAGGTCGGGTCTTCCTCGGCAAGCTTTGCGAGGGCGATACCCATCTTCTCCTGACCGGCTTTGGTCTTCGGCTCGATTGCCTGACGGATGACAGGCTCCGGGAATTCCATGGACTCGAGGATGACAGGATGCTCCTCATCGCAGAAAGTATCACCGGTGGTGGTGTACTTCGTGGAAACGACAGCGGCAATGTCACCTGCGTAGCAGATTTCAAGATCCTTACGGTCGTTAGCGTGCATGAGAAGGATACGTCCGAATCTCTCCTTCTTATCCTTGGAAGAGTTATAAACGTTGGTTCCGACCGAGACAGAGCCTGAATATACGCGGAAGAAGCAGAGCTTTCCGACGAACGGGTCAGTCATGATCTTGAACGCGAGAGCGGAGAAGGGCTCGTCATCGGAAGGATGTCTGTCCTCTTCCTCACCGGTCTCGGGGTTGACGCCGCGGATAGCCGGAATGTCGGTAGGAGCAGGCATATAGTCGATGATAGCGTCAAGCAGCTTCTGGACGCCCTTATTCTTATAGGAAGTACCACAGACGACCGGCACGATCTCGTTCGAGATACAAGCCTTTCTCAGAGCGGTCTTCAGCTCGGGAACGGTGATCTCCTCACCGTCGCAGTAGCGCATGAAGAGCTCCTCGTCGGTCTCGCATATAGCCTCGATCATCTTGGAACGGTACTCCTGTGCCTTCTCGAGCATATCAGCGGGGATATCCTCGACGCGCATATCCTTACCGAGGTCATCGTAGTAGACGTCCGCCTTCATCTCCATAAGGTCGATGATTCCGCGGAAATCAGCCTCAGCGCCTATAGGCAGCTGAATCGGCACGGCGTTTGCGTGAAGTCTCTCGTGCATCATCTCGACGACACGATAGAAGTTAGCGCCGTTGATGTCCATCTTATTGACATATCCCATACGCGGGACATGATACTTATCAGCCTGACGCCAAACGGTCTCAGACTGAGGCTCGACACCGCCCTTTGCGCAGAATACGGTGACGGAACCGTCAAGGACTCTGAGCGAACGCTGGACCTCGACGGTGAAGTCGACGTGACCAGGGGTATCGATTATATTGATGCGGTGCATATCATACTGATGTGCGGAACCCGGCCAGTAACAGGTGGTAGCAGCGGAAGTGATGGTAATACCTCTCTCCTGCTCCTGAGCCATCCAGTCCATGGTAGCCGCGCCATCGTGAACGTCACCCATCTTGTGAATCTTACCCGTATAGAACAGAATACGCTCAGTCGTCGTAGTCTTACCGGCATCGATGTGAGCCATGATGCCGATATTACGGGTTCTTTCAAGCGGGTATTCTCTTGGCATTTGGTTTTCTCCTTTTCAAGAAATAGCGGAAAACGGTACAGATTAATATCTGTAGTGAGCGAAGGCCTTGTTCGCCTCTGCCATTCTGTGGGTCTCTTCCTTCTTCTTGAAGGCTCCGCCCGCAGAATTGAGAGCGTCCATGATCTCGGCAGCGAGTCTCTCGGCCATGGTCTTTTCTCCGCGTGTTCTCGAATAGGTGGTGATCCATCTGAGGCCCAGAGTCTGACGTCTCTCAGCTCTGACCTCCATAGGTACCTGGTAGGTCGAACCGCCGACGCGGCGTGCCTTGACCTCAAGCACAGGCATTACGTTCTCAAGAGCTTCGTTGAAAGCCTCGAGGGGATTGCGGCCCAGCTTCGACTCAACGATTGCGAAAGCATCGTAAACGATCTTCTGGGCTACACCCTTCTTGCCATCATACATTATAGTGTTGATGAGCTTTGTAACGAGCTTAGAATTGTACAACGGATCCGGTAAAACGTCTCTTTTGGAAATTTGACCTCTTCTCGGCATTGTAACTTCCCTCCTTCATAATAATGATATCATAGGTACTCGAAAGTTGACTCCCGTAAATGCTCGTCCATTGAAACGCACCGGAATCTGGATAAACAAATTTCGATATTTTCAAAGGTAAAAGCTTTTCGGCTGTTTTCTATACCTTGCAGTATTCTCCCCGAGAGAGCGGGGAACTCATCCGGAACAGCGAATGCCGTCCGGGAGAACCATCGAAGAATTACTTCTTCTTCGGTCTCTTTGCGCCGTACTTGGAACGGCTCTGGTTGCGGTTCGCGACGCCCTGGGTATCGAGAGTACCGCGGATGATGTGGTAACGCACACCAGGGAGGTCACGGACACGGCCGCCGCGGATAAGAACCACGGAGTGCTCCTGAAGGTTATGACCTATACCCGGAATGTAAACGGTCGCCTCGAGTCCGTTGGTAAGTCTTACACGGGCGATCTTACGGAGCGCCGAGTTAGGCTTCTTCGGGGTGGTCGTGGTGACCTTCGTGCAAACGCCTCTCTTCTGGGGCGAGCTGATGTCGGTCGCTCTGTCGGTCAGAGTGTTGAAACCATGCTGGAGAACCGGCGCCTTCGACTTGTAGGTCGACTTTTCGCGTCCCTGCTTAACGAGCTGGTTAAAGGTTGGCATACTGCACCTCCTTTGAAAATAATGAAATTTGTTTATCCCGGCAGAGCATTACACTCCACCCAGATATAATAGATTATATCACGCTTTCCCCGAAAAGTCAAGAGGCAATCCCGAAAATCACAAAATAATTCTCATTTTTCTCCCATTCAGACAAAAGCGGCTTTATCTTACTTTATTTTGGACGGGAATATGACAAATATTCATTCCGTGAATATAATAAAAGGGGGTGAACACATTGAGAGAATTTCTTGAAATAATCGTAGCTTTCCTCGCCGTTTTCGGCGCGTGGTCGCTGTTAAGAAACCTCAAGGAGTCGATCCTGTTCCCGAAAAAGGTCCGCATGAGGGTCGCCGCCGCGATACACGACGGTGCCGACAGGAACGACCGCGCGCTCGAATATGTAAATTATCTTCGCGCGGAGCGGAAAATCGCGCCGGAGTGGTTGATTATTCGGGCAAAAAGTGATATAATTGAATATAACGAAGTCACAGAGGGAGTAAACGGCGCGGAATGGACGGACAGTCAAAGGACAAGGAACTTATAATTCTCGGCGGGGATGTCGAAAATATAATCTATTATAATGAGGAAAACGGCTACACAGTCTTCGACATGTCGGTCGACGAGGCGACGGGAGAGCTCCCGAAGGACGAAATAATCACAGTCCAGGGGGTTCTCCCGAAGATATCGACCGGCGAGCGGATAAAGGTCACCGGCGAGTGGACTTTCGACAAGCGCTACGGAAGACAATTCCGCGCCGCGTACATCGAGATCTGCATGCCCGCGACCGAGAACGATATGCTGAGATATCTCTCGAGCCGGGCGATAAAGGGAATAGGTCCGAAGACCGCCGCGAAGCTCATCGGTGAGTACGGGCCGGACACCTTCGACGTCATCGAGAACCACCCGGAGTGGCTCGCGAGGGTTCCCGGGATATCCGCGACGAAGGCGGAGGAGATATCAAAGTCGTTCAGGGAACAGTTCGCGATGCGCTCGCTGATGATGCTTTGCCGCGAGTTCCTTTCGGTCGCGATGCAGCAGAAGGTTTTCGCGAAGTGGGGTGCGTCGTCGGTCGAGAGGATAAAGGAGAACCCGTACAGGCTCTGCGAGGAGTTCGACGGCATAGGCTTCGAGCGGGCGGACAGGTTCGCGCAGACTCTCGGCGTGACCGCTGACTCGGAGCTCAGACTGAGAAGCGGCATCGGTTATGTTCTTAATGAAAGCGCGAGAAACGGCGGGCACTCGTTCCTGCCATGGAACCGGCTTGTACCGCTCGCGGCGCAGACGCTCGGGGCGACGCAGGACAAGGTCTCGACGACTCTGGACGAGCTTGTTCTCGCCGGGAAGCTCTCAAGGGTGAAGGTCGGGAATCTCGACGCCGTGTATGATTCGGCGTCGCTCAGGTGCGAGATGGAGATCGAGGAAAAGCTCGACCTGCTCGATCGGCTGTGCCCGAGGATCGAGGCGGGGGACGTCGAGCGCTTCATCACACGCATCGAGCTCGAGGAGGACAAGAAGTATCACGCGCTCCAGAGAAAGGCAATCTCGGATGCGATAAACAGCGGCGTTATGGTCCTGACCGGCGGACCGGGAACCGGAAAGACGACGGTCATCCGCGCGGTGATACGTGTCTACGAGAGCATGGATATGCGCGTCGCGCTCGCGGCGCCGACCGGAAGAGCTGCGAAGCGTATGTCCGAGGCGACGCAGACCGAGGCGAAGACGATACACCGCCTTTTAGAGACGGATTTCACCGACGGAAAGCGGGACAACTTCAAGAAAAACGAGAACGATCTGCTCGAGGAAGACGTGATAATCATCGACGAAGCGTCGATGATCGATATGTTTTTAATGAACTCGCTTCTGAAGGCGATAAAACCCGGTGCAAGACTCATGCTGATCGGAGACGCGGACCAGCTCCCGTCGGTTGGCGCGGGTAACGTGCTGAATGATATCATCGCGTCCGGGCGGTACTGCACGGTCAAGCTGACCGAGATCTTCCGCCAGTCGAACGAGAGCCTGATAATCCGCAACGCGCACCTGTGAGTACCCGGTCCTCAACGACGCGAAGAGCGATTTCTTCTTCATGAACCGCCAGCGGGACGAGGATATCGCGTCGACAATAGTCGAGCTCTGGAAGACCCGTCTGCCGAAGACCTACGGCGAGCAGATGGCGGCGGGGATACAGGTGATCTCCCCGTCGAGGCGCGGCATCGCGGGCACCGAGTCGCTGAACCATATGCTTCAGGAGGCGCTCAATCCGCCGACTAATCGCAAGCTCGAGAAGAAGTTCCGCGACACGGTGTTCCGTGAGGGCGACCGGGTCATGCAGATAAAGAACGACTACGATCTTACGTGGGAAAAGGACGGAAAAGAGGGCATGGGCGTCTTCAACGGCGACATAGGCGTCATCGAGACGATAAACGTCCCGTCCGAGCAGATGGTGATACGCTTTGACGAGCGGCTTGTCGAGTACGATTTCGCGAAGCTTGACGAGCTCGACCACGCGTGGGCGATAACCGTTCACAAGAGTCAGGGAAGCGAGTACCCGGTCGTGATAATCCCGATGTACCGCTCCTGCCCGAAGCAGCTTCTGACGAGAAATCTGTTCTACACGGCGGTGACGAGGGCGAAGGCGATGTGTATCCTCGTCGGAGACACCTCGGTCGTCAAGGAAATGGTCGACAATAACCGGCAGATCATGCGGTATACGGGTCTTTTCAGACATTGACTGGCGAGGTGAGACAGGATGTCCATAATTGACAGAATAGCGTCGTTCATGTACCCGGAGCACTGTGTACGCTGCGGCGAGCTTGTCGGGGACGGCAGGAAGTCTCCGTTCTGCGAGAGATGCGGGCGTATGTTTGAGAACGAGAAGCTGCGGGCGCGGAGCGAGAACCTCGGTCAGCCGGTCGCGGAGTTCGGGGACGGGAAGAATCGGGAGAGATTCGGTCTTGTATGCTTTCTCGCGGATTATGTCCCGGGGAAGAGCCTGAGCGCGACCGACACGCTGATCTGGCGGCTGAAACGGAACGCGACGCGCGACCTGCTCGACTTCATCTCAGGGGAGATGGCGGAACTCATCAGGCGGGAGGCGGCTGAGCATCTGAGGAGCGTCAGACCGGAGGACGTCATTGTGACGAACGTCCCGCGCCGCCCGAAAACGATACTCGAGGTCGGCTACGACCACATGGCGGACGTTGCGTCGCTGACCGCGAAAAAGCTCGGCTACAGATACGCGAAGCTGCTCGGCAGAACCGGAAAGGCGCTCGAGCAGAAGACGCTCGGTCACGAGGAACGCCTTGAAAACGCGAAGAACACGATAACCGTCCGCGAGAAGGATCTCGCCGGAAAGACGGTGATTCTCATGGACGACATAATGACGACCGGAGCGTCGCTCGCCTCTTCGGCTGAGCTGCTGACAGGCGCCGGCGCGGAAATGATCATCAGCGCGACGATAGCGAGGACGCACGCACACGGGTGAGACGCGGCGAACGGTTTTTGCTTTCCGGAATATCATGGTATTGACGCCGCGAAAAAAGCGCGGCTCGAATACTGTCCGGAAGGATGATCTGACATGACAAACGAAAACGCGCGGAACCGTCCGAGATACCCGCTCGACAGGCGCTGCGTCAGAACGCCGGCGCCCAACGGGATCACGCCTGTGCCGCTCACTCAGAACGGCATGAATGAGCTTCCCGGCGAGGTCTGCGTGACTCCGGAATATAATGTGACACCGCCGCGGAACCCGTTCGGGAGCGCTTTCAGATAAAATCGGCGAAACGACGAAATTATCTGACAATCTTCGCGTCTAATTCGTCTTAATGCCTATTTACAAAAGGCGAAAAATGCGGTATAATATTTTCTGCCATTTGAATTCGGCATGAATCTACAGAAAACCGAGGGAGTTAATGGCATGAAAATGATTTGTATGATTAAGCGGCTCTGCGGAATATCAATCTTATGATATACCCGCGCAGAGCCGTTTTTTCGTTTTTTCTTCATTTTTCCGGCGGTTTGACTGAAGAAAATATTGACAAATGTTTAATTCTTCTTAAAGATTGTCGATTCGTATGGAAAACGGGCGTCAGGTGTGTTATAATATAGAGAAGACCTCAATACGCGCTCCGGTCACGCTGTTGAGGATATATTCCGTGATCGGACGACTTATTACTGAAATCGGAGAAATTGAACATAATGCCGAATTATATAGAAAAGATCGACCGTGTGTCACTTCCGGTCGTACCGACGCGCGGGATCGTGGTTTTTCCGCGTAATTCGATGAGCTTCGAGCTGACTGGCAGCACGGCGCTCGCGGCGCTTGACGCGGCGGGAACCGGCGGGAATGCGTTCTTTGTTATGCAGAAGGACATGACGGCGATCGACCCTTCGCCGGACGCGCTCGAGGGCGTCGGAACCGTCGCGCGTATAAAGCAGACGATACGCGTCAGCGACAAGGTAAGACGGGTCATTATCGAGGGAATCAGCCGCGCGACGGTCGTCGGAGCGGTCAGTAAGGGATCCCTCATCACGGCTGAGCTTCTTGTGAGGCTGTCCGCGACAGACGACACGCCGGACCTCCGCGGGGAGGCGTATATGCGCGAGGCGGTCGCCGCGTTCGAGAGCCTGACGAGATTTATGCCGAAGCTGTCGAACGACGTCTCGGCTGCTGTGAAGGCGATCACCGAGGTCGGTTTCCTCGCGGATTTCATCGCCTGCCATGTGCTCGTGCGTCCGTCGGACAAGCAGAAGGTGCTGAACGCGCTCGACCCGGTGAAGCAGATACGCACGGTAATCTCGATGATGTACGACGAGGAGATACTGCTCTCGGCGGAGTCCGAGATACACCAGAAGGTGCAGGAGCAGATAAACAAGAATCAGCGGGACTATTTCCTCCGCGAGCAGCTGAAGGCGGTGAAGAAGGAGCTCGGCGACACGTCCGACGACGAGACCGACGAGTATACGCAGAAGATAAAGAAGGCGAAGCTCCCGAAGGAGGTCGAGGAAAAGCTCCTGAAGGAAGTCTCGAGAATGGCGAAGAATCCGTTCGGCTCCGCGGAGTCCTCGGTTTCGCGCGGGTGGATCGACACCTGCCTTGAGTTCCCGTGGACGAAGCTCTCGCCGGACCGGAACGACATAAAGCGCGCGAAGAAGATACTCGACGAGGATCACTTCGGGCTCGACAAGGTCAAGGAGCGCGTTCTCGAGTTCCTCGCGGTGAGACAGCTCACCGACATAAAGAGCCAGATACTCTGTCTTGTCGGCGCTCCCGGCGTCGGAAAGACGTCGGTCGGCGCTTCTATCGCCCGTGCGACGGGGCGCAAGTATGTGCGTGTGTCGCTCGGCGGTGTCAGGGACGAGGCTGAGATACGCGGACACAGGAAGACATATATCGGAGCTATGCCCGGACGCATCGTGAACGCGCTCGCTCAGGCGGGGACGCGGAATCCGGTCATTCTGCTCGATGAGATAGACAAGATAGCGGCGGGCGCGAACGGCGACCCGGCGGCGGCGCTTCTCGAGGTGCTTGACCCGGAGCAGAACAAGTCGTTCCGCGACAACTACATGGAGCTGCCGATAGACCTCTCCGAGTGCCTGTTCATCGCGACGGCGAACACGCTCGAGACGGTTCCGAGACCGCTCATCGACCGTATGGACATCATACGGATGAATTCCTACACCCGCTCCGAAAAGCTCGCGATAGCGAAGGAGCATATGCTTGCGAAGCAGATTAAGCGCTGCGGGCTGAACCGCAGACGGCTTAAGATCACGGACGAGGCGCTGCTTGAGATCATCGACAGCTACACCCGCGAAGCGGGAGTGCGCAGCCTCGAGCGCCGGATCGCTGACATCTGCCGCAAAGCGGCGAAGAAGGTTGTCGAGGACCCGGAGATAAAGCAGATCGTCGTGAAACCGGAGGACCTGCGCGAATATCTCGGTGAGGACACGATAATTCAGGAGCGCATATCCGACACGGATGAGGTCGGCGTCGTGAACGGTCTCGCGTACACCGAGGTCGGCGGCGATATGCTGCGCGTTGAGACTGCTGTGTTCGAGGGGAGTGGGAAGCTTGAGCTGACAGGCTCTCTCGGCGACGTAATGAAGGAGTCGGCGCACATCGCGCTGAGCTTTGTCCGTTCGAGGGCGAAGGAGCTCGGGATAGACCCGATGTTCTACAAAAACTGCGATATACATATCCACGTCCCGGAGGGAGCTGTCCCGAAGGACGGGCCGAGCGCGGGCGTCACGCTTGTGACGTCGCTCGCGAGCGCGCTTTCCGGCATCCCGGTGAGACGCGACATAGCGATGACCGGCGAGGTGACGCTCCGCGGAAAGGTGCTTGCTATAGGCGGGCTCCGGGAGAAGACGATGGCGGCTTACAACGCCGGCGTGAAGACGGTGCTGATTCCGGCGGACAATATGCGCGACCTCTCAAAGCTCGACCCGACCGTCAGGGAGACGCTCGGGTTCGTCCCGGTGAAGACCGCGGACGAGGTGCTGGAGCGGGCTCTCGTGAGAAAAACGTCAGCCGAGACGCTGATGAGCGACTATGTGAGCCGTGAAGAGGTCGCTGAGAAATCGCCGGATATCATCCCGGTGATGGATGACGCACCGGCACGTGTTCCGGCGGCTGTGTCTGAGGGCGCCGAGTGACGAAATCCTGCCATTTAACTGTTAACTGAAAGGCACAAGTCTGAAAATGAATTTTCAGACCAAACAGTTTTGAGGCTTTCACGACATGGGGTCGTGAATTTTGAAAGACGGACAAGCCGTCTTTCAAAACCGCCTCAAAACTGTAAGTTACTACGAAAGGCATGGTCATAAAAATGCTTAATTACACAAATATCGAACTCGTCCGCACCGCCGGACTGTCAGAGCAGATACCGCGGGACGGGATCCCGCAGATAGCGCTCTCCGGACGCTCGAACGTCGGGAAGAGCAGCTTTCTCAATAAGATATCGAACAGAAAGAGCCTCGCGCGCGTCTCCGGTTCCCCCGGAAAGACAATCACGCTGAATTTCTATCTTGTCGATAAGAAGCTCTATATAGTCGACCTGCCGGGCTACGGCTTCGCGAAGAGGGCTCCGGCGGATCGCGAGAAGTGGTCGCGCCTGACAGACGGGTACCTGACCGGCGGGCTTCTGTCCGGCGTCGCGCAGCTCGTCGACCTGAAGGTCGGACCGACCGCGGACGACGAGATGATGCTTGATTTTCTCGGTCAGACCGGGATGCCGTTCATCGTCGTAGCGACAAAGGCGGACAAGCTGAACGCGACCGACAGAAAGAAGTCGCTCGAGGCTCTGAGAAGCCACCCGCTGATCTCGGAGCACACGGTGATACCGTTCTCCGCGCTCTCCGGAGAGGGCGTCGAGGAGTGCCGCGCGGCGCTCTCCGGGCTCGCGGGGTGAGGGCGTACGATGCTCAGGAATCTTGATTTTTCGAATCTGAAGGCAAGTCTTCTTCAGATTCTTATGAGCCTTGTCATAGTGCTCATCTCGCTGACCTTCCATGAGGTCGCTCACGGATGGATGGCGGACAGACTCGGCGACCACACGGCGAAAGAGAGAGGGCGGCTTTCGCTGAATCCGTTCGCGCATCTCGACCCGATCGGTTTTTTCTGTATGCTTCTGTTCGGCTTCGGATGGGCGAGACCGGTGCCGATCGACGCGCGCAATTTCAGGCATCCGAAGCGCGGCATGGCGCTGACGGCGCTCGCGGGTCCGGTCGCTAACCTGCTGCTGGCGTTCGTTATTCTGATCCCTTATGAGATCATTATGGCGTGCGACGCTCACGGGGCTTTCATGAACTCGTCCGAGTTCACGATAAATCTGATATACGCCTGCCTGACGTTCATTTTCACTTTCCATTACATGAATATCTCGCTCGCGGTGTTCAATTTCTTCCCGGTTCCGCCGCTTGACGGCTCGAGGGTGTTATACGCGATCCTGCCGGAGAAGTATTATTTCGGCGTGATGAAGTACGAGAGGTACATATCTCTCGGAATCATGCTTCTGCTTGTCACGGGGCTTCTCGACAAGCCGCTGACCTTCCTGACCGGCGCGATATCCGGCGGGATGCGGTGGCTGCTCGAGCTGCTGCCTTTCTTCGGATGATGGAGACGGTGAACTATAAGCTCGAGGTATTCGAGGTGACGCTCGACCTGCTTTTAAGACTCATCGAGAACAACAAGGTGAAGATAACCGACATACCGATAGCGGAGCTCTTCGCGCAGTACATGGAATACATCGACCTGATGCACCGGATGGACATGGAGGTCGCGGGTGAGTTCATCGTGATGGCGAGCGAGCTTATGCTGATAAAATCGAAGATGCTCCTCCCGCGCGACGAGAAGGAAGAGGAGGACCCGCGGGCAAAGCTCGCCGCAGCCCTCGCCGAGTACGCGCGGATGAAGGAAGCCGCCGACTATCTGACGAGTCAGCTTTCCGATTTCTCCGGGCGCGTCACGAAGGACACCGACGAGGTGAAGCCGGACAACGGCAGGCTCGAGGATCAGGATCCGCAGCGTCTGAAAAGGGTGATGCTCGCTCTGATGGCGTCGCTCGACAAGCCGCAGATTGACAGCCTGAACCGGATGCGCGCCGAGCAGCCTTTCGAACGGATACTCAGAACGCCGATAGTTCCGGTGAGCGGAAAAATATTCGGCGTCATACGCTATCTCGTGCGGCACGGCGATACGCTTTATACGTCGATACTGCTGACGGCGAACACGCGCAGCGAGCTCATCGCGACTTTCCTCGCGGTGCTCGAGCTGATAAAGAAGAACCGCGTGACCCTGAGACCCGTGGGAGAGTACACGTTCGAGGAGGGGCCGCACGATTTCGCGATGAGCCTGAACCGCGGGCATATTGACCCGCGCGAGAGTATGGACACGACCGGAAGCGCGGGGTTCGCGGAAGATGAAAAGACCGCCGTTCAGGAAGCGGGCGATATAGTCGACGCCGCGGACGAGGCGGAGGAAATCCGCGAATACGATGAATACGAAGAAGGCGCCGGAGGCGTCAGCGGAGGAGGTGAAGAAGATGAGCGGTGAGACAACAGGCGCGGAGCTGATTCCGGCGCTCGAGGCGATACTATTCGCCGCCGGGTATCCGGTCGGGTTCGAAAAGCTCGGCGAGGCGCTCGGACTGTCGCTTGACGACACGAGGGCGATCGCGGAGGAGCTGCGGCGAAGACTCGAGGACAAGTCGAGCGGTATACAGCTGCTGATCTTCGACGACTCCTGTCAGCTTTGTACGAAAGAGGAGCACATCGACCGGATTCGCGCGGCGCTCGGCGTCAAGCGCGGGGGAAACCTGTCGCGCAGCTCGCTCGAGACGCTCGCGATCGTCGCGTACCATCAGCCGGTGACGAGGTCGTATATAGACCAGATACGCGGGACTGATTCGGCTTACGCGGTCAATAACCTGATCGACAAGCGGCTGATCGAGGTGTGCGGAAAGCTCGACGCGCCGGGGCATCCGTCGCTTTTCAGGACAACGGACGATTTTCTCCGGGTGTTCGGTCTGACGTCGCTCTCGGCGCTGCCGCCTGTCGAGCTGTTCGGTGAGCCTGTGCAGGCATTATCGGACGGCGCAACGAAGAGCACGGATGAAACTCCGGAAGACGAAACGCGCGGGGAAGACCAATAAAACCGCGCGAAATTGACGATAATATATTATTGCAGGAGGGCATGGCATGTGGAAAATAATTCTCGCGGCGATAGCCGGGATAATTCTGCTGATACTCTTCCTGCGCGTGAAGGTCGTTGTGGAGGCGCCGGACGACCTGCGACTGACGCTTTATGTCGGTTTGTTCCGTATGCGCCTTATACCGAAGAAGGACGAGCGCCTGAAGCTGAAAGACTGGTCGCTTGAGAACTACAGAAAAAAGCTCGCGGAGAATGACGGCGCGTACGAAGCGAAGAACTTCGTCGGAAAGATAAGATCATCCCTCGCGAAGCTTCACGGGGAGAAGAAAAAGCCCGGAAAAGCCGCGGAAAAACAGACTTCAACGGCGGAAAAAACAGAGGAAGAGACTGACCTCGGCGGGCTGATAGAAAAGATCACGCGCGTCGCGAAGGTCTTCATCACGCGGCTCGGAAAACACCTTCGGATAGACTTCCACACGCTCCGGATAACAGTCGCGTCTGAGGACGCCGCGCGTACCGCGGTAACTTACGGTGTTGTCATCGGCGCGGTGCAGAACCTGTGGGCTCTGCTTGTCTCGACCGGGAACCTTCACACACACAGAAAAAGCGTTCTGTCGGTCGGCACAGATTTCACGAAGACGGAGCCGGAGGTCGAGGTAAAGCTCGGCTTCTCACTGAGGGTATGGCAGATGACAGACATACTCTTCCGCGCCGCCCTCGAATACCTGAAAGAGGACGAAACGGATAACGATGAAAATTCCGGTCATACACCTGACCGAATAAATACAAATAAAAAGGGAGATCAAAAAAATGGCAGAGAACAAGCTCACCGAAATAATCCAGGCGTCGCTCGAACAGATAAAGCAGGTCGTTGACGCGAACACAATAATCGGCACGCCGATAACCACCCCGAACGGGACGACGATCATTCCGGTATCGAAGGTGATGGTAGGCTTCGCGTCCGGCGGACTCGACTACCTCGGAAAGAACATGGCGAGAAAGGCGCAGAACAGTCCGCAGAACAGCGGTCTCACGACGAATTTCGGCGGAGGCGGCGGAACCGGCGTCACTGTCCAGCCGGTGGGCTTCCTCGTCGTCGGCGCGGACGGACACGTCGACCTTCTGAATGTCGGTCTCGCGACGCCCGAGGCGGACAAGTTCGAGTCGATCTCAAATCTCGTCGAGAAGTCGCCGGAGGTGATCTCAAAGATCGCCGACATATTTCGCAAAGGCTCTGACAAGAAAGCTGAAACGAAAGACACAGCAAAAGACGAAAATAACGAAGAAAAGGAAAAAGACGGGGAATAAACCGTTTTCTTCCGGAAAAAGAAAATAAAGGCGCAAAGCGATTACATTATTTGCGTGGTATTCTCTGATAGTCTCGTGGGAAAATATCATTGCAGTTCGTTTTTGAAAGGATGTAATCGGTAATGCCGGATTTTCATAAATTAATATCGCGCGCGGGGGCGGCGGTCATGTCTGTCTGCCTTCTCACGCGCGGAATTTTCGCGGAGGACATCTGCCCGCGTGTCAGCGCTGAATCGGCGATAGTGATCGAAGCGTCTGGCGGGAACGTCATATTTGTGAAGGACGCCGACACAAGGCGCCCTATGGCGAGCACGACGAAAATAATGACAGCGCTCGTCGCCCTCGAGGCGGGGGACACCTCGCGTGAGGTGACCGTTCCGAGCGGGGCTGTCGGGATTGAGGGCTCGTCGGTATATCTCGAGACGGGTGACAGGCTGAGCCTTGACGACCTCGTCTGGGCGCTGATGCTCGAGAGCGCGAACGACGCCGCCGCGGCTATAGCGATAAATGTCGCGGGCTCGGTCGACGCCTTCGCCGAGCTGATGAACGCGAAAGCGAAGGAGATAGGGCTCGAAAACACGCATTTCACAAATCCGCACGGGCTCGACAACGAGGAGCATTACACGACGGCGCGCGACCTCGCGAAGCTTGCTGCTCACGCTTTGTCGAACCCGAGGTTCCGCGAGATAGTCTCGACCTACAGGCACAATATAACCGTCGGCGACGAGACGCGGTATCTTCTGAATCACAACAAGATGCTCCGGCTCTACGATGGCGCGATCGGCGTCAAGACCGGGTATACGAAGCGGAGCGGAAGATGTCTCGTCTCCGCGGCGGAGAGGAACGGCGTGACGCTCGTGGCGGTGACGCTGAACGCTCCGGACGACTGGCGGGATCATACGGCGATGCTTGACTTCGGGTTCACGAAATATGAGTCGCGCGAGCTGATACGCCCTGGCGAGTCGGTTTTTATTCAGCCCTGCATCGGATGCGAAAGGCACACGGTTTCGATCCGCAACACGGACGGGCTTACCGTGTGCGTCCCTACTACGGTCGGCGAAGTCAGGCGCATCGTCGAGCTCCCGAGATATCTGTGGGCGCCGGTGGCGGAAGGACAGATGGTTGGTAAGATACGCTTCGTCGCCGACGACGGGAGCGGAAACGAGATAACGCTCGGTGAGGTCGCGCTGTATTCCGATGAGGACGCGCCGAGAATCAGCTACGAGAAAAAGGGTCTGCTCGGAAGGCTTTTCGGGTGATGATCTGTGCGTGACGGCGTTCTGCCGCCGCGCCTACATATTGACGCGCCGTCTGTGCGCAAAAGGATAGATAATGACAGAAAGACTACAGAAATACCTCTCTGAGGCGGGCGTGATGAGCCGCCGCGCCGCTGAGGATGAGATACGGCGCGGAGCCGTGCTCGTGAACGGCATACCGGCTGAGATCGGACAAAAGGTCGACCCGGAGACTGACAGGGTGGAGTACCATGGCAGGGTCGTCGGAAAGAGCTTTGTCAGAAAGACATACATCATGCTCAACAAGCCGCGCGGATACGTCACAACGGCGTCGGATGAGCGCGGACGCCCGACCGTCATCGATCTCGTGGACGGCGTCGGAGAGCGCGTCTATCCGGTCGGACGGCTCGACATGGACTCTGACGGTCTGCTGCTACTGACAAACGACGGCGAGCTCGCGAACAAGCTGACTCACCCGCGCCACTCGGTGCCGAAGATATACAATGTCGAGGTCGACGGAAAGGTCGGGCTCGAGACTGTGAAAAAGCTGTCCGGCGAGATGGTGATAGACGGCTACAAAATACAGCCGGTCGCGACGTCGGTCATAAAGATGCGGGACGACCCGAGACACCCCTCGACCGTGCTGAGAATGGAGCTGTACGAGGGCAGGAACCGGCAGATACGCAAGATGTGCGAAATATGCGGTCTCGAGGTGAAGCGTCTGACGAGAGTCGCGATAGGCGATCTCCGCCTCGCGAACCTGAAGCCAGGCGAGTGGAGACACCTGACAAAAAGTCAGGTCGCTTACCTTAAAGACATAAAATGACACCTTAAGAAAGGACATGGAAATGCTTATAGTTGAGCCGATACAGAAAAAAGAAGATCAGGAAAAGCTCTGCAAGAAATGCGGGATAGATTACGACGCGGACTGTCTCGCGTACTCTGCTTGGGTCGACGGCGAGCTCGTTGGCGTGTGCCAGTTCGGCTACCGCGAGGACGGCGGACACATATTCGCTCTGAGGGGTGCGCCGGGGACCGACGACGCGAACGCGCTCTTCATCATGGGTCGTCAGACGATGAATTTTATCGACCTCTCCGGGACGCATGAGGTGTGGTACGACGAGAAAGTCGAGCCGTCGAAGAATTTCGCGAGGCGGCTCGGGTTCATCGAGAGGGACGGCGGGATGTTCGCCGATCTCACCGGCTTCTTCGACCATCCTTGCGAGCACGGCAAGGCATCAAGCGCCGAATAATAACGAAAAAGTGAACGGATGCGCTCCGTTCGCTTTTTTGCGCCGCGAAAACTTAATTAAAAAACGGTTGACATCGAAGTGAATCTGCGGTATAATATTTGTAATGAAAATTCTGTAAGGATTCAAGGATTTGTTAAATGAGATATAAAAAGGTAATTTCGCTTTTTTCGGCGGCGCTGTTTTCCGCTCTGACGCTCGTGGGGTGCGGCACGCCGAGGATAAGTGACACTGTCATAGAGGGCACCGACCCTGACGTCACGCGTATCGTCGCTCCCGGCGCGGATCAGACGCCGTCGGATACAAATGCGGTCACGTCCGGAAATGCCGGAACGACCGGAACCACGGCGGGTACGACAGCAGCGGTCACAACAGCGGCGGACACAACTGCGTCTGGAAATGCTTCGGTTCAGCCGTCAGACGGAGTGATACATTTCATAGCCGCCGGAGACAACATAATTCATGAGAACGTCTACACAGACGCGAGAAACCGCGCGAAGGACGGGCAGGATTATGACTTCATCGATATGTACACCGACATCGCGGATTTCGTGAAGAGTGCGGACCTCGCTTTCGTGAATCAGGAGACGCCGCTCGGCGGTGATGAGCTCGGCATCTCTGGCTACCCGAACTTCAACGGTCCGCAGGCGGCGGGGAAGGCGCTTGTCGATCTCGGGTTCGACATCGTCAATATCGCGACCAATCATATGCTCGACAAGAAGGAAGCGGGGCTGAAAGGTCACATTGATTTCTGGAACTCTCAGCCGGTTACGCTCCTCGGAGGGTATTACGACAAGGATGATTACGAGAATATCCGCGTCGTCGAGAAGAACGGGATAAAGATCGCTTTTCTTACCTACACATACGGACTGAACGGCATGACTCTCCCCGCGTCGAGTAAGATATATATTCCGCTCATCGACTCGGCGGAGATAACGCGGATGATCGGGAAGGCGAAGAATCTCGCCGATATGGTCTTCGTCGTGATGCACTGGGGAACCGACGGCTCGACGGTTGTCACTGACGAGCAGAAATCGCTCGCTAAGACGATCTCAGAGGCTGGCGCGGACGCGATAATCGGAATGCACTCGCACACTCTCCAGCCGGTCGAGTGGCACGCGAACCCGGACGGCAGCCGCACGCTTGTCATCTATTCCCTCGGAAATCTCATATCTACGCAGTACGAGAACTATACGATGGTCGGCGGGATAATGTCGTTCGACGTCGTGAAGGACTCGTCTGGATGCCGTATCGAGAATCCGGTCATGAATCCGGTCGTCACGCATTACAACAAGGAGCGCCTCGGTCTTCAGGTATATCTTCTGAAGGATTACACCAAGGAGCTCGCCGCGGCGCACGGGACGGTCAACTACGGGAAGGACAAGACGTTTTCGCTTGATTATATTGACAAACTCGTTAAGAAAGCGGTATCCGACGAGTTCCTGCCGGATTTCATGAAATAGCCGCGCGCTGAAGGAAGGGTTTTGTTTGCTTGACAGCTTTATTTACAGTCTGAATATCATAGCTCCGATATTCATCATAGTCGCTCTGGGCGCGATACTTATGAAGGTGAAGTTTCTAAACGCGGATTTTCTCGAGGTCTGCGACCGGCTGGTGTTCAAGATATGCCTGCCGTGTCTGCTGTTTGTCGATATCGCGACGGCACAGACCGGGGATATCCTCAACGTGAAGCTCATCGTATTCTGCGTCGCGGCGGTGACGGCGTCTTTCCTCATACCGTGCGTTCTCGTACCGCTGCTTGTGAAGGACAACGCGAAGCGCGGGGCGTTCATACAGGGTGTCTACCGCTCGAACGCGGCTATACTCGGCATGACTCTCGCGAAAAATATGTTCGGGGACGACGGGACGGCGACGCTCGCTATGATACTTCCGTTCATAGTCACGCTGTTCAATGTGTTCGCGGTCGTCATACTGAGTGTCTACGCGCCGGCTGACGCGAAGCTGTCGCCCGCGGCGCTCGCTAAGCGGATAGTGAAGACGGTCGCGACAAACCCGCTGATCATCTCGATTGTGCTGGCGCTTGTATGGCGGCTGACGGGTCTTTCGATGCCGGTGCTCATGTCGCGCTCGCTCGGCTATCTTTCGGATATGTCGATGCCGCTCGCGCTCATCAGTCTCGGAGCGAACTTCAGGCTTGAGAGCCTTCACGGGCGTGTCGGGCTCGCGGTGGCCTCGTCTGTCTGCAAGACTGTCGTCGTTCCGGCGCTGGCGGTTTTCGCGGCTATGGCGTTAGGTTTCACTGGAACTTCGCTCGGGTGTGTGTTCATCGTTTTCGGCGGTCCGGCGGCGGTCTCGAGCTACATAATGGCAAAGCAGATGAAGTCGGATCATGAGCTCGCGTCGCAGATACTTCTGATATCGACGCTGATGAGCCTGTTCACGATGTTCGCCGGAATCTTCATACTTCGTACAGCGGGGCTTATATGACATGATACTGATAATCGCGGAAAAACCATCTCTCGCGCGCAATATAGCCGCCGCGATAGGCGGAACCCCGACGCGGGGCGCGGAGTACATTCAGGTCGGGAATTTCATCGTGACGTGGGCTTTCGGGCATCTCTTCTCGCTCGCGGATGTTGAGCATTATCAGGGGAAGGACACCGGCGGGAAGACAAGGTGGACGATGGAAGGTCTGCCGTGCTTCCCGGAGAAGTTCGACTATCAGCTGAAGCGTCCGGCGAACGCGTCGGACAGAGGCGTCGAGCGGCAGTTCGGAGTGATACGCTCGCTCTGCAACCGACCGGACGTCGACACGATAGTCAACGCCGGAGACTCCGACCGCGAGGGCGAGATAATCGTCAGGCTCTGTATCATGAAGTCTTTCGGCACGGACACGCTCTCGCGCGGAAATTGCGGCGGGAAGCGGCTCTGCCGCCTGTGGCTGCCGGATCAGACGCCGGAGACGATACGCGCTGCCGTCTCGGAACTGAAAGACGAGAGCGAGTATGACAACCTCGCCGACGAGGGCTTCGCGCGGACATACACCGACTGGCTGTACGGCGTCAACCTGACGCGGTTCGCGACGCTGAAAACCGGGACGCTGCTGCGCGTCGGGCGGGTCATCGTTCCGATCGTCAAGGCAATATATGACCGCGACATGCTGATACGCAATTTCAAGCCGGAGAAATACTACACGATAGCGTCGAAGGAGAAGACGAACGGCGAGACGGTCGAGCTTGTCTCGAAGCTCAGATTCGACGCGGACGAGATGGCGAAGGCGGGCAGAAAGTGCGCTGAATACAACGCCGCCGGAGCGTACGTGGTCGACGTGAAGCGGAAGAAGGATCGCCTGAACCCCGGCAAGCTCTGGTCGCTGACGAAGCTTCAGAGCTTTCTCGGAAAAAAGTTCAAGATGCCTATGCCGAAGAGCCTTGAGGTGCTTCAGGGGCTGTATGAGAAGGGCTATGTGACCTATCCGAGAACGAACTCGGAATATCTCGCGACGGCGGAGAAGGACAAGGTGAAGAAGGTTCTGGACGCTGTCGGGAGGCTTGGCTATCCGGTGAAATTCAAGGACTACAAGAGCATATTCGACGACACGAAGATAGAGTCCCACTCCGCGCTGACGCCGACGACGAAGATGCCGGACAAATCGAAGCTTTCACCGGACGAGGCAAAGGTCTACGGCGCGGTGATACGCCGTTTCGCGGCGGTCTTCTGCGCGAAGGACTGTATAGTCGACAGAACCGAGCTGACAATCCGCGTCGGCAAGCGCGGCGAGCCGGGGCTGGAGGACTTTGTCCTTAAGGGCATGGTGATACTCGAGCCCGGATGGACGAAATATGACGACTACACGGCGAAGGACAAGGTGCTCCCGCGTCTTTCGAAGGACGACAACGTCAATATCGCGTTCGCGCCGTGCGAGAAAGAGACGACCCCGCCGAAGCACTACACGATCGAGACGCTGAACAATTACCTGAAGAATCCGTTCCGCGAGGAGCTGGCGAAAAAAGGAAAGCAGAAGCAGGACGCCGAAGACGACGAGAACACCGAAAACGACACCGGCTCCGCGGAGGAAGCCGCCGAGTACCGCGCCATGTTCGAGGGGCTTGAGCTGGGCACCGAGGCGACCCGCACGTCGATCATAGACAACGCGAGAAAGAGCGGCTATATCGAGCTGAAAAAGGACGTCTACACGATACTCCCGGCGGGAGAATATCTCGTAGAGTCTCTGTCGCGCATGCACATCGGCATGGACAAGTACAAGACCGCCGAGCTCGGAAAGGCGCTCAAGAAGGTCTATCGCGGCGAGATGACGATAGCGGATTCGACTTCTGTCACGGAAAATGAGATATCCGAGGTTTTCCGGATCGATCGCGAGAGCGGCGACGGGTTCGCCGGCGACGAAGTCGGAAAGTGTCCCCTCTGCGGCGGGAAGGTCATCCGCGGAAGGTACGGCTACGGCTGCTCCGAGTGGAAAAAAGGCTGCAAGTTCCGGATCTACAGCCCGGTATGCGGCAGACCGCTGAAGACCGATGAGGTCAGAAAGCTGCTTTGTGACGGGCAGACGGACATTCTCGACGGCTTTGTATCGAAGAGGGGAAACGCCTTTTCCGCGAGAATAAAGCTCGAGGGAAACGGAACAAAACTCGATTTTGACGGCGTTCCGAGAAGCGGCGGAAATTCCTACGCCGCGCCGGAGCCGGATATTGACAGTCTCGCGAAGGAGTTCGCCCCGACCGGCAGCTTCACCGGAAGCTCTGGCTACATCGCGGGCGGATACGCCGGAAGCGGCGGACAGCAGGACAGCGGTACGCTGATACCGGGAATACCGGTCGACGACACATTTTCATAAAACGAAACTCTCCCGGGAGACACGCGAAATGCTTCCGGGAGAGAATTTTTATATCCTGATTCCGTTCGCTCTGGCGAAGGTCACGGCGAAATCAACGTCCGCCTCACAGCCCTTGAAGTTCACCTGACCGAAATTCACGAAGGCGAAGGACGCGCCGTAGAGCTTCGAGCCTTTCAGATCAAGGCTGTTCACGACCGCGTTGTCGAACCTAACGTCCGACAGGTTACAGTTCTCAAAGCGGCAGTCGAACAGGTTCGCGCCGGTGAAGTTCGCGCTGTCAAGGTCGCGTCTCTTCATGCGGATCTTCGCGAGTTCGGTGTAGCTCCAGTCGCCACCGCGGATGATGTATCCGGCGTTTGTGACGTCGGCGAGATTCGAGCCGGTCATCTTGCACCCGTCGAACTCGGCGGACAGCAGGTTCGCGTACCTGAACGAACAATTGAGGAACGCGCAGCGCGATATTGTCCCGCCGATCCGAGTGAAATCGAACGAGCACCGCTCGAACACCGCCCCGTCGAGCCTCGTCTCGAGAAAGGACAGCGAGTTGAACCGGCAGTCGGAAAACCGCTGACGCGCGATTATTTCCGGTATTTCCTGAATCTCCGAGAAATCCTCACCTGTGTAGTCGATTCCGTGTTCAATGAAGTCCACCATGTCAGACGACGTTTACCTGAACGCTCTTCATGACCTCGAGCGCGGCGTCGTGCTTTGCTTTGTCGAAGGACGCGACGGCGGCGCTGTCGACTGTCACATTCGCCTCCGGCAGAGCGGTTTTCGCGATTATCGCGTTCGAGACGACGCAGATGTCAGTGACGAGCCCGCAGAGCTCGATGTCGGTGCAGCCGGAGTCGCGGAGGATATCGAAGAGCTCGGCGGAACCGAAGGACGGCTTTTCTATGATTCTGTCGCATGGCTCGACAAGCGCCTTTATCTCCTCCCGCAGCTCGTGCCCCTTTGTTCCCTTTATGCAGTGAGGGACAGGAAGATGTCTGCCCTCGCTTGTTTCAAGGTAGTTCTCGCCGTGGGTGTCGAGGGTGAAAATGACGTCCGTGCCGTCCGCGCGGGCTTTTTTTATCTTCCCGGCGATTATCGGGGAGAGCTTTTCAGCGCCCGGAAAGCCGAGCGCGCCGTCGATGAAATCGTTCTGGTAATCGACCACGATAAGCAGTTTTTTCATGTCATTCATCCTTTCAGACGTTAATAATTCCGGGAAATCCGTCAGTCGACCTTATGCGCGCAGAGGAGCTGATTCTTGATTCTCCAGAGCTTCTCAGACAGGTCGACATAGTAGTTGTGCGGGTTCTCGAAGCGCTTGACCTCGTCCCAGAGGGTGTCGAGCTCCTTCTCGCAGTTAGCCTTGATCTCCTTCAGCGTCGGGAGCTTGTAGACGAGCTCGCCGTGCCTGAAAACCGGCACCTGAAGCTCGCGCACCGTGAAGTCGGTCAGAGTCTTTGTCTTCCAGACCGCGAACTGGTCGAAGATTGTCAGCGGCTTTGTCGGGTCGATGACCTCGTCGTGGACGCAGATCTGGTCGGCGAGCGCCATGCCGTCGCGGTCGTAGAGACGGTAGACCTTCTTGAAATGCGGGTTCGTGATCTTTCCGACGTTCTCGGAGATCTTGATCTTCGGGGTGATGTTTCCGTCCTTGTCCTCGACCGCGGCGAGCTTGTAGACCCCGCCGAAGACCGGCTCGCTCGCGGCTGTGATCATCCTTTCGCCGACGCCGAAGGTGTCTATCGCGGCGCCCTGCATGATGAGGTCGCGAATGAGGTATTCGTCGAGCGCGTTTGAGGCGGTTATCTTGCAGTTCGGCAGACCGGCGTCGTCGAGCATCTTTCTCGCCTTTTTCGAGAGGTAGGCGATGTCTCCGGAATCAAGTCTTATCGCATAGTTCGTGATGCCCATCGGAACGAGAACGTCCTTTATCGCGCGGATGGCGTTCGGGACTCCGCTCTTCAGCGTGTTGTAGGTGTCGACGAGCAGGGTCGCGGAGTGCGGGTAGAGCTCGCAGTAGGTCTTGAACGCCTCGTACTCGTCGTCGAACATCTGCACCCACGAGTGAGCGATCGTTCCGCCCGCGGGAACACCGTAGAGCTCGTCGGTCAGCGCGCACGCGGTTCCGGCACAGCCTCCGATGTAAGCGGCTCTCGCGCCGATTATCGCGGCGTCCGCGCCCTGAGCGCGTCTCGAGCCGAACTCGAGAACCGCTCTGCCTCCTGCCGCGCGGCAGATTCGGTTCGCCTTGGTCGCGATGAGGGTCTGGTGGTTGAGGGTCAGGAGCGTGAAGGTCTCGATTATCTGAGCCTGTATAGTCGTCGCGCGGACGGTGAGTATCGGCTCACCGGGGAAGACCGGCGTTCCTTCCGGAACCGCCCAGACGTCGCCGGTGAAATGAAAGTCGCGGAGATACGAGAGAAAGCCCTCGTCGAAGCATTTCTTCGAGCGGAAGTACTCAATGTCCTCGTCGTCGAAATGCAGATTCTCGATATAATGGACGAACTGCTCAAGTCCCGCCGCTATGGCGTATCCGCCGCCGTCCGGGACGCGTCTGAAGAAGACGTCGAAATATACTATCTCGTCCTTTCTTCCGGCGAGATAGTAGCCGTTCGACATTGTGAATTCGTAGAAATCGGTGCACATTGAGAGATTCTTTGACATTTTTATGACCATGCCTTTCGCACAAACTTACAGTTTTGAGGCGGTTTTGAAAGACGGCTTGTAAGTCTTTGAAAATTCACGACCATATGTCGTGAAAGCCTCAAAACTGTTTGGTCTGAAAATTTATTTTCAGACCTATAATCCTTTCTTATTGTTCGTTATCGTTGTTTGTATTCTCGTCCGCGTCGTCCGGCAGGAGCTCACGCTTCAGACCGGTTCCCCTCACGAGCCATCTTATCAGTCGCGTGACGGTATTTCCGGCGGCGAAAGCTGCGGCGCCGACCGCGAGTGATATCAGCGTGAAGCCAGGGAGAGCTTCCGGAAAATCGCTCATATCGTCCCTTCCGGTGACACTCAGGATGAGCGCCGCCAGCGTCGAGTGAACTATCAGCGTCGTCACGAGGTACAGAAGCGATCTCAGAAAAGACAGTATCGCCTTTATGACGTCAGCCTTTTCGCCGGGCGGATCCCACGGAAGAAGCCCGTCCCAGACGCCGAACGGAAGTCCGATCAGCGCCGGTGTCAGGAACGCCGCCGCTAAAAACGCCGCGAGACCAGGCATCATTATCGCGTTCCGGTCCTGATAGTTATTTATCCCGCAGGCGATCTCAAGCGCGATGACGAGCCCGAGGAAGGTCAGCAGAATCAGCCTTCTCGCGGACCTCAGTCTTCTTTCATGCTTCATTTTGCCCTCGTTTCCGCGGCGTTATTCGGGCTGTTTTTGTTCTCCTCGATGAGAAGCTTGTACTCGAGCGCGTCGCAGAGCGCGGTGAAGCTCGCCTCGATTATATCGTGCGAGACGCCGACCGTCGTCCAGACCCGCTCTGAGTCGGTCGACTCGATGAGAACCCGGACCATCGCCGCGGTAGTCGAGTTCGCCTCGAGCACGCGCACCTTGAAGTCGGTCAGCTTGACGTCGCCGAGGACCGGATAGAAGACCTTGAGCGCCTTCTTGAGCGCGATATCAAGCGCGTTGACAGGACCGTTTCCGAGCGCGGCGGTCGTCTCGGACTTTCCGTCCACCTCCGCCTGAATCATCGCGCCGGACTGTAATTTTCCGTCGGTCGACGGGAAATCGTCTGTCACCTTGTAGAACACGACGCGAAAGCTGTTCTGAAGCCCGGTCACGAGACGCCTCGTCATAAGCTCGAACGACGCGTCCGCCGCCTCGAACTGCCAGCCCTCGTGCTCAAGCTCCTTGAGCTTGTTCATCAGCATCTCGGTCTCGGGCGACGAACGGTCGAGACCGGGGAGAAACGACTTCACCTTTTCGATTATGGTCGAGCGTCCGGCGACCTCCGAGAGGAGCAGTCGGCGTTTGTTGCCGACGAGCGACGGGTCGATGTGCTCATACGCGCCCTCGAGCTTCTCCATCGCGTCGATATGCATTCCGCCCTTGTGAGCGAACGCGGAGCGACCGGTGTACGGCTTTGACGGACGGGTCGCGACGTTTGAAATGTCCGAGATCCTGCGCGCCGTCTCCATCAGCGTCGGGAGCTGCGTTCCGTTATGCCCGCAGGACAGCCCGCACTTGAAGACAAGGTCTGGTATCATGACGCTGAGGTCGCAGTTGCCGCACCTCTCGCCGATTCCGGTGAAGGTTCCCTGAACGAGCGACGCTCCCGCCTTAACAGCCGCGAGCGCGTCCGCCACGGCGAGCCCGGCGTCGTCGTGCGAGTGTATGCCGATCTTCAGGGAGGGGAAGCGCTCACGCACCTTCGAGGTTATCTCGTATATTCTGTCAGGAAGCATACCGCCGTTCGTGTCGCAGAGGGTGACGCAGTCCGCTCCGGCGCCGACTGCCGCCTGTATTGTCTTCATCGCGTACTCGGGGTCGTAGTCGTAGCCGTCATAGAAGTGCTCCGCGTCAAAGATGATCTCATCAAGACGGGGCTTCAGGTATTCTATCGTCGAGCTGATGAGTTCAAGATTCTCGTCCCCGGTCGCTCCGAGCACCTTCTCGGCGTGGAGCAGGTGCGATTTTCCGAAGATGACCGCGACAGGCGCGCCAGACGCGAGAAGACTCGCGAGCGACCTGTCATCCCCCGGAAGGACGTTCCGTCTGTGAGTCGAGCCGAACGCCGCCAGTCTCGCGTTTTTGAGCGGCGTCTTCGCGGCGAGTGTGAAGAACTCAGCGTCCTTCGGGTTTGAGCCGGGGTTTCCGGCTTCAATATAATCGATGCCGAACTCGTCGAGCGTCTGAAGTATCCGCAGCTTGTCGCGCACTGAGTAAGAAATCCCCTCGCCCTGCGCGCCGTCGCGTAGTGTCGAATCGAATAATTCTATCATGATGAAAAAATGAACCTTTCAAAGTATATACTAATATTATAATCCGGTTTTGCTCATATGTCAAGTACTGCGCGAAAAAAAACGTGTCCCGACATAATTTACCCGGACTTTACAATTCACGCGCCGTGGGTTTACAAGTATGCGATAGAATATATGATGGAATAACTTGTGATGATGTTTTAATAAGGCGGCGTCGGTGGCGCCGGACTCACGCGGGAGGATATGAACGTGATCTATATTGTCGAAGACGACGAGAACATACGGGAGATGGAGAGCTACGCTCTCAAGAACAGCGGATACGACGTGAAGGGCTTCGCGTGCGGCGACGAGCTGCGCGCGGCGCTGGCGACGGAGCTTCCGAGGCTGATACTGCTTGATATAATGCTGCCCGGTGAGGACGGGCTCGCGCTGCTCAGGGCGATACGGAGCGACGAGAGGACGAAGCGCATTCCGATAATGATGGTCACCGCGAAGACGACCGAGCTCGATAAGGTGCGCGGTCTCGACATGGGCGCGGACGATTATCTCTCGAAGCCGTTCGGCATAATGGAGCTTGTCTCCCGTGTGAAGGCGCTCATCAGACGCGCGGAGCAGAACGAGGGCTCAAAGGGTCAGGACTCGCAGATAATAGAGTTCCGCGACATCCGCATGGACGACTCGTCAAGAAAAGTCACGATCTCCGGAGAGGAGATCGAACTGACATATAAGGAATACGAGCTGCTCAAATACCTCATGCTCAACGCGAACATCGTCATGGCGCGCGACAGGCTGCTCTCCGAGGTCTGGGGCTTCGATTACGAGGGCGAGTCGCGCACGGTCGATATGCACATCAAGACGCTCAGGCAGAAGCTCGGCGACGCGGGGAAGTATATCAAGACCATCCGCTCGGTCGGATATATGATCGGCGACTGAACGGCGGGCTGTCATGGAGAGAAAGATATTTCTGTCGCTTCTGTCGGTCGGGGCGCTGTCTATACTATTGACGATGCTTGCGGCGCTGACGGCGCTTATCAGCTTCGCGGACAGGCAGGTGTACAGCGAGCTCGCGAACGAGGCGGCGCTCATCTCGGCGATGATCGACGACGCCGGAAATTCCGCGCTGACGGCGCTCGTGCCGGAGAAGATCGGCGGCAGGGTCACGCTTATTGCTGCCGACGGAACGGTTATATATGATACGGACGCCGATCCCGCCTCGATGGAATCGCACGCGGACAGACCAGAGTTTGTCGACGCGCTGAAAAACGGCACGGCGAACGGGAAACGCAGCTCAGGGACTTTCGGCGAGACACTGTTCTATTACGCGAGGCGGCTCGATGACGGTGATGTTCTGCGCCTTTCGGTGCCGAACGACCGGATGGCCCCGGTGCTGATAACTTCCGGCGTTTCGGCGCTTCTGCTCGGCGGCGGGCTTATCATCGCGGCGGCGATACTGTCCGGAAAGCTGACCACGAAAATAACCGCGCCGGTCAGGATGCTCGCGGCGGACCTCGCCGACCCGGACAAGCCGGATATCACGCCGGGCGCTACGGTTGACGATAGAATATACCCCGAGTTCAGACCGCTCGTTGAGAAGATACGTCTCCAGCAGA
>URCP01000026.1 GCA_900546315.1 uncultured Eubacteriales bacterium | reverse complement strand
GCGAACGACAGAATCGCCACCGTGCCGTTCACGAAAGAGGTCAACGTATGGTTCAACGCCGCCGACATCCTTCTCTCGAAGGCGGGCGGTCTGTCGAGCACCGAAGCCGCGGTCGCCAATATACCGCTTATTCACGTCGGCGCGATTCCCGGCTGCGAGACCGCGAACGCCGAATTCTTCGAGGCGCGCGGAATGTCGATAAACACAAAGGACGAATTCGAAGCCGCCAAGGCCGCCCTCGAACTCTCGAGAAGCCCCGAAAGGCAGCAGAAAATGATCGAATGCCAGCGCCGCGAAATCAACCCGGACGCCGCGGGGAAAATCGCCGATTTCGTCAAGAGCTTCATATGAACGCCGCGTGCGTACTGATTGACACTTTGTAAATTTATTGTGTATCTGTAACCTTTATGTGGTTCCGGAAACTTACTTTTTGAACTGGAGGTCCTTTTGATGGCGGGAATCTGGCTTCTGCCTGCCGTTTCGCCGCGGGTCGGGTGGTTTGTCGTTATCACGCTCGGGTTCTTTCTCGGGAGCGTGCCGTTCTGTCACCTGCTGCCGCGGGTCTTCATGGGGAAGGATATCTGCGCGCTCTCGGACGACGGGAATCCCGGCGCGGCGAACGTGTTCAAGCTCTGCGGGGTTCCGATGGGGATACTCTGCCTTGTCTGCGACCTCGGGAAGGGATTTCTGCCGGTCTTCGCGGCGGAAAGAATGATGGCGGCGTTCCCGCCACCGGCGCTGACCACGGTCGGGGCGGACGCGTTTGACATACGCTTCGGACTTGCCATCGCGGCTCCGGTCGTCGGGCACGCCATGGGAATCTTCCGCGGGTTCAAAGGCGGGAAGGCTATCGCGGCTTCCTTCGGGGCTCTGGTCGGGCTTCTGTTCGCGAAGCCGATGAGTCCGGCGGTGTTTGTGCTCGCGGCGCTCTATATTCTGTTTTCTACACTTATAAAGATATATCCGAACCGGAGACGGTCGATACTCACCTTCATCCTGTTCGCGCTCATCGGGGGCGGTTACTCGGTGATGACCGGGATGATCTCGGTCGCGCTCGGGTGTGCCATCATCTCCGCGGTCGTGATTTACAAGCACGCTACAGCGCCATTGACCGAGAAGGAGCTCGCGCAGATGGAGAAGGGCAGACAGCTCTCAAGCACAAATAGTGCAAGCACAAATAGTGTAAGCACAAATAGTGCAAGCGCCGGAAAATAAAAAGGCGGGATTTCTCCCGCCGATATATCAGTGTTTTTCGGAGCACGCCTTCTCGACCATCGATTCTATCAATCCAGAACGCAAATCGCACAGGCGCATGATAGACTCATTTATCGTGTCCGGCATTCCATCGTTCAGCCACTCGCAGGTCAGACCGTAGCACTCACAGGCGTAGACCTTGATTATCAGCTCGCGGTCACTCTTCGAGATCGCCCGGTCGCCGACAAGACGGTCGAGGTAGAGCCCGACAAGATACGAGCAGACCTCCATCGTGTACCGGTCGTAATACTCCCGGTTCATCGACTTGTAGATATGCAGGACGGCGCGGCGGTTCTTCAGCGCGAAGGATATCGTCGCGCGGAAGCAGTCCTCTATAGAGCCTATCTCCTGATACTCCTCGACGATCCGCTTCACCTCGTCCGAGACTATCTCCTCGAGGAGCGCCGGGAGATCCTGATAGTGATAATAGAAGGAATTGCGGTTGACGCCGCAGTCCTCGACTATGTCCTTGACGGTGATCTTGTTCAGCGGGCGCTCGTTCAGGAGCTTTATGAATGATTCTCGTATCGCCTTTTTCGTGAAATTCGGCATTACATACCTCCGCGGGGGATGTGATATAACCATATTATACCACATCTGCCGCAGAATTGTGTGTATTTATTGTAAACGAGTTGTGACTTTATCGAATTATCTCACCGTCTGTCGAGATGATAACCGTCCTCACCGGAATATCCTTTCCGGAGTCGCCGACCGCTCCCTCGGCCGCGCGGACAATCCCGCCGCAGCAGGGAACCTCCATCCGGAGAATCGTCACCGACTTTATGTCGTTCGACGACAGTATCGCCGACAACTTCTCGGTGTAGTCGACCGAATCGAGCTTCGGGCAGCCTATCAGGACCACGCGCCCCTTAATGAACCGCTCATGCACATCCGCCCGCGCGAACGCCGTGCAGTCCGCCGCGACAAGAAGATCCGCGCCATCGAAAAACGGCGCTCTCACCGGCGCGAGCTTTATCTGCACCGGAAAATTCGTCAGCTCGGACACGTTTCCGGAAACCACGCGCGCCGTACTTTCCGGGCGGGAAATCTTCCTCGGCATCGAGCCGGGACAGCCGCCGAAACGATGAGCCGCAGTTTGCCCGGGCGTCTTATCCCGCTTTGCCGCCATCACCGCCGCCTCGTCGTACGCCGGAGCCTCGCGCTCCTCAAAGCTGATAGCTCCCGCCGGACACGCCGGGAGACAGTCGCCGAGACCGTCGCAGAAATGCTCGCGCAGGAGCTTCGCCTTACCGTTTACCATTCCGATCGCGCCCTCGTGGCACGCCGTCGCGCAGAGTCCGCAGCCTGTGCATTTTTCCTCATCTATTTTAATGATTTTTCTTATCATTGTATTCATACCTCACTTATTAATCGGGCTTTTTCGCCCTTGTGATAATATTATAGCATATCCGCACGGCATTGTCTGTTGCCGTGAGAACAATTAATAAAAAAAATTTCGCCGCCGGCGACGAGAAAAAGAAAAGAGAGCAGCACCATGAACAAAAACACACTTATCCAGAGAAACCCGCTTTTCGCCGGTCTGACCGCCGGTGAGACCGCCGACGCCGTCAGACGCATGAACGGCAGGGAAGAAACATACGAGCGCGGTAACGTCATCTTCCCCGCCGGTGAGAAGAACACCCACGCCGGAATCATCCTCTCCGGCGGCGTCAACCTCGAGATGAGCGACATATGGGGCGGAAGAACCATCATCGGTCACTCCGGACCCGGCGACATCTTCGGCGAGGCGTACGCCTGCTGCACCGAAGAGCGGATGCTCGTCGACGCGGTCGCGAGCGAAAATACCGAAGTCCTGCTAATCGACATAGGTCCGATCGTAAACGCGACCGGCACCGCCGACCTCCTGTCTCAGCAACTCGTCCGCAACCTCCTCAAACTCACCTCAATGAAGTGTATAGAACTCTCGAAGCGGATGAACTACACAAAACCCAGAACAATAAGACTCCGCGTCCTAGCCTACCTCTCCGAACAGGCGATGAAAAACAAGAGCCGCGACTTTGTCGTCCCATTCAACAGACAAGAACTCGCAGACTACCTCGGACTCGACCGCAGCAGCCTCTCCTCGGAACTGACCGAAATGAGCCGCGACGGACTCATCATCTGCCACAAAAACCATTTCAGACTCCTCGGCGACAGAGTCGACTGCATCCCGACACAACCGCCCACAAGAAGAAAAAAAACAAAGCCCGACACAGATGAAAATACCGAAGACACCGCAGAATAACCATCAGCGCCGCGGACACGTCCGCACTCCACGCCGTCCGCAGCGTCGCCTATACACGCAAAATGCCATTTATAATCCCGGATTTTTTATCACTGATTTCTCTTATAAACCAACGCATTTCCATTCCTCCCGACCCGTACCACCGCCCCAAGCGTCTCAAGCGTCCTCAACGAATTCCCAGCCGTATACCTCGTCATCCTCGCCGCCCCCGCGAAATCCGCCGTGCCGAACTCCTCGGGAAGGGTATCCGGAATCAGCTTCAACCAATCCTCCGGAGTCTCGAAACGCTCGATTCCTCCGAGCGCCGTCGGAATCCTCTCCGCTCGCTCCGCGCCGAAACGCTTGCGGTCGCGGCTCCTGCCATTTAACAGTCTGTACTCCTCGGTGGCAACGAAAAGCACCGCGAAATCCACATTCTCAAGCGGCATCACCGGCCTCAGCGCGTACAGCTCCGGGAGCAGGTCATACACCGTCCCCCTCTTCGGAGACTTCCGGCGCGACGTTATCTCGCCCGTCTCCGGGTCTATCCAGCTGACATACTTCTCGCGCGCCACCGGATACACCACCGTCACACGATAGCCGGGCGCGAACGCCCCCAGCTTTCCGCGCAGAGAGCGGAAACTCCTCGTCTGTATCTCAATGACACGCCCGTCACGGCAGATATCCGCCACGTACCTGCCGATCCTCACCTCCCGGAACGCCGGGTCCGGCTCGAAATACGCCTTCACCACCGCGTGCAGCGTCCTCTCGCCGAGTGTTCCGATCAGCGGGGACCCCTCCGCGCCGCCCGAATCCCTGCCGTCGATCAGCGCCCGCCGCGATATCTCACAAAACCTCGCCGCGTCCTCCGGAGTAACGCCGGACAGCGAAGCCTTTCCCGACAACTCAGCCGACATCCGTACTATCCCTCGTCTCGCCGCGCCTGTACGCCTCCGGGGAAACGCCGCGGTGATTCTTGAATATCCGGCTGAAATAATGCGGGTCGTCGTACCCGACCGTCATCGCGATCTCCTTCAGCGGCAGGTCGGAGCGCGAAAGCAGGTCGCACGCGTTCCTCACGCGCAGCTCAATTATGTAATTCCGCGGCGTCGAGCCAGTGCTCTTCTTGAACAGCTCTATATACTGCGAAACGCTCAGGTGCTCGATCTCGGCAAGCAGCTCGTTCGACAGCGGACGTTTGAAGTTCTCATGTATATACTTTATCGACGCGAAAACGCGGTCTATCGACTCCGGTCGGTCGGTCTGCGGTCTGTCGAGCGCGCGGCGGATCGCTATCAGTATCTCCGTGAGCTTCACCCCCGCGGACAGCTCCGAATAGCCGTCCCCCATGATGAAATCCTCGACCAGCTGCATGAACAGCATGGATATCGTCTCGTCAATCCCGATCCTGAACACGCCGGACATCCCGAAGCCGAGACGCGACAAAAGCGCCGCCGCGCTGTAGCCCGAAAAATGCGCCCAATGGTACTGTATGTCCGCCGTGCTCGTCTTCTCGTAGCGATACTCCCGCTCCGGCGGGAAGATCACGGCGTCGCCCGCCTGCACGTCGTATTCATTTCCGTCGACAAGCGCCGTCATCCTGCCGCTCGTCAGGTACATCAAATAGAAATCGTGCCGCCCGTTTATCTCATGCGTACGGAACCAGAACGGAAGGTCGACCCTGCCCGTGCAGTTCACTACGAGCTGCCTGTCGTCCACCCGGTAATTATTCGCGACGCTGTGATATATCTTCGGCTCCGCCTGTGTCCCGCCGCAGCCCACCGGAATACCCGCGGGCTTCTCGCTCGCGCTGACCCTCGGCGCCGGACGCGGAACGTCATGCACACAGCCGTCGGGACCGGTCACCTGATCATCCGGAACATCCGCCGGTTCCTTTCGCTTCGACTTGTCATAAAAGCTGACCGAATGCGACGTTTTGTGACTGCCGTCATTATTGTAAATGAAATGTGTCGGTATTTCGTCCACCTACTCGCTAAAAAAGTGTATTGATTTTTCCCATGTTATATTGTATAATATTTATCGGAAGATGTCAAGACACAAAGCGTAAAATTTCGCGGAGTCCTGATATTTTCCGAAAGAAAGACGAAGAAAAGAATCGAAAAGAAAAGAAACTCCGGGAGGGCGGGACGTGCAGACGTTCCGCCCTCGCCATTTTTCCGTTTCACTTGACAAAGCGCATAATTTGATGTATAATTGAATTAACGAATAACAAAGGAGACGTATCATGTTCACTCTCGAAAAAGCGCCGGACCACCCCTTCCGGATTCTCAATCTCACCGACCCGCAGCTCTCCGAGGAGGACTGGAACAGCTGGAAAGCCCACCTCCTGCGCGGAACGATCAACCGGCTCGTGCGGAGCGTCAGACCGGACCTCATCACAATCACCGGAGATATCTCTTACGGCGGGCATTACGACGCTTACAGAAAATTCCGCGATTTTATCGACGGCTACGGCATAAAATGGGCGCCGGTCTTCGGCAATCACGACAATCAGGAGGGGACGGAAACATCCTCGGCTCAGGCGGACATCCTTCTCGAGGCGAAAAACATTCTCTTCGAGAAGAACGCCCCCGCGCTCGGGTGCGGCAACTACGTCATCAGAATCACCGAAAACGGGGAACCTGTCTACGCGCTCTTCATGCTCGACACGCACGACCGGGACGACTTCACCGAACCGGACGGCAAAATTTCCCGCCGCTGGGCGCACCTGAACGACGCGCAGCTCGACTGGTACGGGAAAACCGCGAAGGAAATCGGTACAAAGCACGCCATTCTTATGCACATTCCGTTCAAGACGTTCGAGACCACTTTCGACGAGGCGTGGAACGGCAAATTCGACCCGAAGGACGTGAAGAGCCGGGAAGACAGCCGCAGCCCCGGGTACTGGAACGAAGGGTTCAAGGACTTCTGCGGAGTGAAATACGAGGGCATCGGGTCATATCCGGTCGATATGGGCGAATTCGACAGGATACGCGAGGTCGGGCTCTGCGACCTCGTCCTCGTCGGGCACGACCATATAAACGACCTCATGATGAAGAAAGACGGCGTGAGGCTCGTCTACTCGCTCAAAACCGGCGCCGGATGCTACTGGGACAGCCGGCTGAACGGCGGAACCGTCATTCGGGTCTGCCGGAACGGCAGCCACGTCCGGCACCTCGATATCGACCCGCGCGAATTCGCCACCGAAAGCGAGCTCTCATGAGGATACTTCACACTTCCGACTGGCACCTCGGGATACCCGACCGGACCGGCGAGGTCATGGAAGATCAGAAATTCTTCCTTGAACAGCTCTATAATATAATTAATGGAGAAAAGATCGACGCCGTCATCGTCGCCGGGGACGTCTACGACTCGGCGGGGGTCGGCGCGGACGCCGTCGGGGTCTGGAACGAGGCGGCGACAAAAATCTGTCTCGGGCTTCACGCGAAAATGCTTGTCATCTCGGGAAACCACGACTCCGGGGCGAGGCTCGCGGTCTGCCGGGAGCTGCTGTCGGCGTCGGGGCTGTACATTTCGGGGCGGCTTGAAAAGGATATCTCGCCGGTAAGATTCACGGACGCGGACGTCTGGCTCGTGCCGTTCTTCTCGCGCGACGAAATACCCGTGTTATGGCAGGACGAAAAGCCGAAGAGCGACGAGGAAGCAATGCGCGTCGTCACACGGAAGATACTCGAAAAGGCGGACAGGAACAGGTTCAACATCATTGTCTCGCACGCCTTCGTCGTCGGCTCTGAGCTCTCTGAGTCTGACAGGGCGGCTCAGGTCGGGCTCGCTCAGGCGATTCCCGCGGACGTCTATGACGGCTTCGACTACGCCGCGCTCGGGCACATACACAAGCCGCAGAGCATGACCGGAAACGTCGTCTACTCCGGCTCTCCTGTGAAATACTCGTTCGGAAATGAGGAAAAGCAAACGAAATCGGTCGTCATCCTCGACACGTCAACCGGCGAGAAAAAGCTCGTGCCGTTAAAGCAGCTCCACGAGCGGCTGACAATCTCGGGGACATACGACGAGGTAATGTCGCGGGACGACCTTTCGGACAAATACCTGCGCCTCACCGTGACTGACAGATACGCCGGGCTCGAGCTGCTCTCCGAGGCGCGCGAAAGGTTCCCGTTCCTGCGCGAGCTTTACGGCATGAGCGTTCAGCCGGGCGGGGAAATGAGCGCGATCTCGCCGGAAGAACTCGACAAACTCGACGAGACCGACATCCTTCTCCGGTTCATGGAGGAGCAGTACGGCGAGAAACCGGACGAGGAGCAGATTTCGCTCTTCCGTGAAGTCATGAAATCGGAGGAAAAAGAATGAGACCGGTATCGATCAGATTTCAGGGCTTCGGTCCGTATGTCACAGAGCAGTTCATCGACTTCGCGCCGCTTTCCGCCAGAGGGATTTTCCTCATCTGCGGCGAGACCGGAGCCGGGAAAACCACCATCCTCGACGCGATATGCTACGCGCTCTACGGACGCTCGAGCGGCGGGGCGAGAGGAGAGCTCGACGCAATGCGGTGCGAGTTCTGCCGGCCGGAGGATCCGACTGTTGTCGAATATATCTTCGACCTCGGGGGGAAGAGATACCGCTTCACACGAGAAATTCGTCAGGGCAGGCGCGGGAGTATCGTCGAGCGGCACGACTGCGCCGTTTTCACAGACGGAGTCTTCGCGCCGCTCATCGAGAACCCGAAGAAGACCACCGTCTCGAAGAAAGCCGAAGAAATACTCGGGCTCAGCTACGAGCAGTTCCGGCAGGTTGTGATACTTCCGCAGGGGCAGTTCGAGAAACTGCTCGTCTCGGACTCGGAGGAGAAGGAAAAGATTCTCTCGACCCTGTTCGGAACCGGAAGATGGGCATACGCCGCCGACGAGATAAGACGGCGGGTGAAAGAAAAGGACGACGCGCTGAAGAGCGAATACAGCGCGATTCTCGGCACGCTCACGGCGTTCTCCTGCGGGACGGTCGACGAGCTCGGAGAAAAGACTGCGGCTATGGCTGAACGTGAAAAAGAACTCGAAGCACGCGCCGGAAAATGTGCGAAGGAGCTTGAAAAAGCGGCGGGAGACCTCGAAAATGCTCTCGGTGAAAACGCTGATTTCGCGGAGCTTGAAAGACGGAAAAAGGCTCTCGCGGGGCTTGAATCGCGGATAGCCGGAATGCAAGCCGAAAAAGCCGCGCTCTCCCGCGCCGACGCCGCCGAGAGAGTCAGACCGCTGTACGACGAATACAAGCGTTTTTCCGACGAGAAAAAGAGCGCCGGCGAAGCGCTTGACAGCGCGAAATCCGCTCATGAGCGCGCTCTCTCCGACGCCGCCGCTTTAGACGCGGAAAAGAAAAAAATCTCCGACAGTGAGGAGACGATGCGCCGGGTCAGCGAGACGCTTGTCAGGTTCCGCGACGCGCGGGCGGTATACGCCGGATTCTCGGACAGACAGAATGAGCTCGCCGCGGCGGAAAAAGCCGTCCTTGAAAGCGGGAAAAACCTGAAAGACGCGGAAGACGCGCTGAAGCTCGCCGGGGAGGATTGGCGGAAAAAATGCGCGGAAAGGGACGAGACGATAACCGCCCTGCAACGCGCGAACCACATATACAACCGCACGGCGGCGGGAAGGCTCGCCGGAGAACTGAGGGAGGGCGAACCCTGCCCGGTCTGCGGGAGCGTCCATCACCCGGCGCCCGCCGCCCTCGGTGGCGACGAGAAGATAACCGAGAAAGAGCTCGAAACCCTGAACCGCGCGCTCGACAAAGCGGCTCTCGCGGTCACGAAAGCCGATCAGGCGCGGGTCGACGCGGAGGAAACGAAGAAGAAGGCTCTTGACGCCGACACGTCCGCGAAGACTGTCCTCGCGGCGGCGAAAACGGCTCTCGAATCCGCGCGCGCCGGGCTCTTTCCGGACATTCCGGACACGATGGCTCTTGAAGGGAAGATAAAGAAATACGAGACCTCAATTACGAACTTTGAGGCGGCGAAGGAGAAAGTCTCGGTCAGGGAAAAGTCGGTCACGTCAGACCTCGCGAAAGCGTCCGCAAACCTCGATTCGGCGGTAAAACGCCTCGCCGACGCGGAAAAGACGGCTGACGGCGCTCTCTCAAAGCTTAATGAAGCCTTAATCAGCGAAGGTTTCCGGGACGAGAACGATCTCCTGTCAAACCTCACCGCGAAGGAAGAGCTCGACGAGCGCAAGAAGTCGCTCTATCAGTTCGCGCAGTCCCTGACCGACGCCCGGACGGCGCTCGCGGAGCAGGAACAGAAAGTGAGCGGCAGAACCGCGCCCGATATTGTCTCTCTCCGCGCCGCGAAGGACCGCGCCGAAAAAGCTCTCGACGCGACCGGACGCGAGCACGCCGTCGTCGCAAAACAGCGCTCCGACATGGCGAAAGCTCACGCGGCGCTGACCGGACGCGTCGCCGACTACAGCGAAAAGCGGAAAAGAACCGACGCGGACATCGTCTTCGCGAAACGGCTCTCGCCAAGCTCCGGGCTCAGCTTACAGCGGTATGTTCTCGGGGTCATGCTCACCACCGTCACGGCGGCGGCGAACCGGCTCCTCGAGAGCGTTCACGGCGGAAGATACCGTCTCTACCGCACCGACGACACCTCCGGCGGGGTCAGAAAAGCCGGGCTCGAACTCGAAGTCCTCGACAACGCCTGCGGAGGGCGGAGAAGCGTCCGGACTCTCTCAGGCGGCGAGAAATTCCTCGTCGCGCTCAGTCTCGCCATCGGGCTCTCGACGGTTGTACAATCGAGGAGCGGCGGGACAAGGCTTGAGGCGATGTTCATCGACGAAGGCTTCGGGTCGCTCGACGCGGAATCCATAAACGACGCGCTCGCGGTGCTCTCCGGAATTCAGAGAACGCACGGGCTTGTCGGGATTATTTCGCACGTCGACAGGCTTCGGGAGACTATTCCGGCTCGGCTCGAGATTGAGAAGAACGAGAGCGGGAGCGGGATTAAGGTTATCGGAGTATAAAAATATGGGACGATTTTGGTCGTCCCATTGTTTTTGCGCATAGACATTTGTTTTGCCGTAACGTTCGAGGCGGGCGACCAATGGTCGCCCCTACAAGTGTAGACGCATGTTGATGTATGCGCGTGTTTCCTTTTGTTATTCGGATTCCTTCAACATTGTCGTCACGCGGTTCGTTATCTGGTCTATCGTCCGGTCTATGTCCACCGCTCCGGCGAAATAGGCGGACGCCTCCTCGGTTATTATCGCGAGGAGCTTTCTGTCGGTCGACGCCGGGGTCTTGCAGTTCAAAGACAGGTCGCGGAGGAGAGTTTCCTCTTTCTCGCTGAAGTCGATTCGGATACAGCCGCGCACATTCACCGCGCTGTGGTAGGAAACCCAACGTCTCTGAAGGTCGTTGAGCGCCGGGTCCTTCTTTCCCTTCTCGACGCTCATGTCCGGCTTTTCCTCCGGCGGGCGGTAGGTCGCGAGCCTCTCGGTGACTCTGATTCCTTCCTCACCGTTTTCAAGCTCCTTCGGCTCCGCGCCTATGTAATATGTCATGTCGTTCAGAACCTCGAACATCTTCTCCGCCGAAGCCCAAGTCGGGAGGAAGCCGTAGGTTCCATATGCCAGCTGCGGGCGGTCATATATCATCTCCCACTGCGTGACGCAGTTGTCAAGATAGTGCTTTATGAACGTCCACGCGCCGTCCTCCGCGCCGGTGTCTTTAAGGATTGACACGCGCATATCGGGGACGAGCGACGCGCCGTAATTCGTCTTCTTTCTGTGCGGGACGAGGGCGCTTTCCCAGTCCTCGTTGCCGAAGGTCAGCAGCTCGTCGCACATGAAACTTGTCATGTCCTCGATCTCAATCGTTTGCAGCTTCACTCTGCCGTCAAGGTAATTCTCGGTCGAGAGCCTTCCGTCGACCGACATGAACGGCGCTGTGCGGCAGATTTCGAGCAGCTCCGCGAAATCCTTCCCGAAGTCGCACCTCGCGCGGTCATAGTCGACATAATCGCCGACGACCGCCGGGAGCAGCCACTCGAAGAAGTCGAGCGACGGCGTGTCGGTCTTATCGATCTTCGCGAGATATTCGTCCGGACCGAGCGAGGAGACAAGCTCCTTCAGGTCGGAAATCGTCCACGCGTCCTTATCGCCGATTACGCTGTCAAGTCCGGCTAAAGTCTCAAAACGGAAATTCAGCACGAGGTAGGGCAGCTTGCCTTTTTTCGTCTCGAACGGCTCGAGGACGCAGGGCAGGAACGCTTTCTTCGTGTACACGTCGTCCTTTTTCATCAGACTGTAGAGGTCGACGAACGCGTCGCTCTTCAGGAACGCGTCCGGCGTTATCGTGCCGCCGAAGAGAACCATGTCCGGTCGCTCGCCGGACATTATGTCGCGCATCAGCTTCTGCGACGCGGAAAGCCCGGCGTCCGACGTGTAGGGAATCAGCTTCACGCGGTAATTCTCGTTCGTGCGGTTGAAGTTGCTCGCAAGGTTCAGCAGGTTGTTGAGACCGCGCAGTCTGTCCGAATAATCCGAGTCGGCGGATGATTCCTCATAGGCTATCTTTATCGTCTGCTTCTGGCTCTCGTACGGCGTGTCGGTTCGCTCCGCGACCGTCATGTACGCATCGTAGGTTATCCAGTCGAAGAAGCTCAGGGTTATCCTGTCTACTGCCTCGGCGTTGTCGCCGGAATTGCTCTTCACGGTCTCGCCGGTCGGCTCGAGGCGGACGTGAGTTATCGTCGTGCTCGGGACGTCAATGTCAATCCAGTTGACAAGCCGCTCGACGAGCTTTCCGGACGTGTCCCCGCGGTAGGTGCAGTAGCTGTTCGTATAATACACCATGTCGCCGTCGACAAGGTCGGGGCTGCCGCCGAGAGCGCAGTCGAGCTTTATCGGTTCCGCTCCCTCCGGGGTCAGCAGGTCGGCGAGACGGTACATCTCATAGGTGCTCCGCATACCGGAAGAGGTGGAAAAGTACGCGTAAAGCCCGCCGTCCGTGTCCGGGACGACGTCAAAATAGGCGTATGTCCAACCCGCGTTTCCGGAAAACGACTCGCGCAGGGTCGATTTGTACAGAACGTTCCCGTCGGTGTCGAACGCCAGCAGCTCCGTGTCGCGGTCGGCGTTGCTTCTTGTCATCCATATCGTGCCGTCAGAGGACAGATACCCATGTATGGAGTACCCCGGCGAGACAATATCCTTGTCGATATAGTAAAGCATAGTCTGCGACAAAAGGACATTATTCTCGTCGAAAACACTCAGGCAGGTGTTGCTGAGCGACGCCCCGCCGGACATACGCGTCGGGACACCGTCCGGACCGCGCTCCGGACACTCTGTCAGCGCGACCGAGCGTCCGTCCGGAAGCTTTCCGAGATATCTGAAGCCCCACGCCTTGAATTTGTAGGTCACGTCGTGCATCTCGCCGGTGCCGATACGCTCACCGAGCTGCTTGTCGTACCGCATTACTTCCTCGGTGCACTCTATCGTGTAGCTCTGAACGGTGACGCCGTCCTCCGGTGTGAACAGGACAGTGCTGAACGTTCTCGGCCAGTCATCCTCATTACCGGAATGCGAAGTCGAATATGCCCACGTGCCGTCCGACAGGAATTCTCCGACCGTCGAGAGGTAGAAATTCCCGTTCCCGATGCCGAGCTCCGGGTAATCCTTCACGAGTATGTCGTTCATATTCGTAAATGACGTGGTGTAATAATACAGCGGCTCCTCGCGGATTATCGTCTTCTGCTCGCAGGAAAAGACGGCGAATGACGCGACTATCGTCACTATCAGGACAAAAAGAGAGATCAGGAAAGTTCGCGTGTGTGAGTACATCTTGTCAGACCTCCGTGATATATTGTTATGAACATTATATCATATATTGTTACGTTTGTCAAGCGGATTGATGAATTTTTTTTGCCGTAAGGGGTTGATTTTTTCGCGAAAATAATGTACAATTGATATATAACAGTCCACAGAGACGAAAGGAATCATCGCAATGGAATACATCACAACAACGCCCGAGCGCGCCGGTGTCGCGTCCGGAAATATCGAAAAGTGGCTGAGGACGCTCGATGACGCCGGACTCTCGGTACACAACGTGCTCATCTCGCGCTGGAACAGGATTCTCTTCGAGAAGTACATACCGCCGTTCGACGCGGGTTTTCTCCACCGCGAGTACTCGCAGACGAAAAGCGTCGCGGCGATCGCCGTCGGGTTCGCGGTTCAGGATAGGCTCGTCGATCTTGACGACCCGATCGGGAAATATTTTCCGGAGGAGACGAAAAACATCCCGGATCCTGAAATAGCGGAGCAGACTATCAGGCAGATGCTCATGATGAGCACGCCGAAGCACGCGAAAAACTGGTTCGCCGCGCGGACGGACGACCGGGTGCGGTTTTATTTTCATGAAACGACAACCGCCGCGCCGCTCGGGAGCTCCTTCTGGTACGACAGCACCGGGTCGTTCATTCTCGCCGCCATGGTTGAGAAAGTGACCGGGAAGGAACTCATCGCGTACCTGAAAGATAAACTGTTCGACAAAATCGGCGTCTCCGAAGGCGTAAAATGCCTGAAATGCCCGGGCGGGCACGTCTGGGGCGACTCCGCGCTTCTCGCGACGGCACGGGACATGATGAAAATCATGCGTTTTGTCATGGACGACGGGAAGGTCGGCGGGGAGCAGATCCTCGACGCCGGGTATGTGCGGGAGGCGAGGTCATGCCTCATCTCCACATTGTCCGAAAGCTATGATTACGAGCGGAACGGTTACGGGTACCAGATCTGGAAATATTACGGCGACGGGTACTTCTTCAACGGCATGGGCTGTCAGTTCACCGTCGCGGTTCCGGAAAAGGACATGATCCTCGTCTTCAACGGCGACAATCAGGGCGTCAATGGCGCTGGCGCGATTATCCTCGACAGCTTCAATGAACTGATAGCGAAAACGGCGGGCGGCGAGCTGCCGGAGAACGATGCGGAAAAGGCTTCACTTGACAGATATGCCGACAATATGACACTATTCGCCGCGCGGGGAGAGAAATATTCTCCGGTCGGGAAAGTAATTGACGGCAGGACGTTTTTAATGAACGAAAACCCGATGGGCTGGAAAAGATTCCGCGTCGACCTCAGGAAAAACGACGGTCAGATAGTGTACGAAAACGCGCAGGGGGAGAAGGCGCTCGAATTCGGGATTTGTGAGAACAGCTTCGTGTTATTCCCGCAGGAAGGCTATTCGCGCGAGGTCGGCTCGGTTCCGGCGCACGGGAACTTCTACAAATGCGCCGCGTCCGCCGCATGGACGGATGAGAGAACGCTGTCGCTCGTTGTACAGATCATCGACGAATACTTCGGACGGCTCTGGATTGACCTGATATTCGACGGAGACAATGTTGCGGTGAAAATGCGCAAGTCCGCCGAGGATTTTCTCGACGAATACTCCGGTGAGGGGACGGGAAGAATGGCGTGATTCAGCGATTATGTGCTATAGTTCAGCACCGGCGTGTATAGACTTCCGGGGCGGTTTCCGGTATAATATAGCAAATGATATCTCAAAAGGAGAGCAGTAATGCAGCTTAAAACCGTTTCATCACAATACAAACACCTCCCGGAGCGGGGCGAAAAGGACTTCGCGCCGTATCTCACCGGGAGCGAGATCATGCTTCGGAACGACACCTTCTCGTTTCAGGCGCTCTGCCGCGCGGAGGACGGGTGCGTCTGCCTGCCGGTCAGCGTTTCCGCAGTCTGCGGGGGCGTGCCGGTCGAGGCGTGGAGAGTCGACTACGCGCCGGTCATCCGCGTCGGGAACGTCTACGGCGAAAAGGGCTTTGAGAGCGACAAACCCGGAGCTTTCCCGGACATCCTCTCGCCGAGACCCTCGGAGCCGGTCGTCGAAAAGCTCGACGCGCCGTGGAACAACGCGTATTTCGAGAAGGACACCGACAACCTCATCAACATCACCGGCGATATGTGGCTCCCGGTCTGGTTCACGCTCAACCCGCACGGGGAAACGCTCACGCCCGGAAAGCGCACGATAACCGTAAAAATGACGAGTCTCGCCGACCCGGACGACATCGTCACGGCGGAGATTCCGCTCGAGGTCGCCGACGAGGAGCTCCCGGAGCAGGACGTGTTCTGCACCAACTGGTTCCACTGCGACTGCCTCTGTGACCTGCACCATGTGGAGCTCTACAGCGACGAGTTTTACACGATATTTGACGAATACATACGCAACATGACCGAGCACCGGCAGAACACTCTGCTTCTCCCGGCGTTCACGCCGCCGCTCGACACGCCGATCGGGTCGGAGCGGATGAACGTGCAGCTCGTCGACATCTCACGCGAGAACGGGGAGTGGAAATTCGGGTTCGGCAGAATGAGAATATTCATAGAGCACGCCGACAAATGCGGGATAAAATGGTTCGAGCACTGTCACCTTTTCTCACAGTGGGGCGCGTACCACGCACCGAACATCTACCTGTCAGACGGGACAAGAATTTTCGGGCAGGAGACCGACGCCGCGGGAGAGGAATACTCCGGGTTCATACGCGCTTATCTCATGGCGTTCCTCGCGTTCGCGAAGGAGGTCGGGATCGAAAAGCGGCTGATATTCCACATCTCGGACGAACCGGTGCCGAAGCAGCTTGAGTCCTACGCGAAAGCCGTCGGAGTTGTCCGCGACCTGCTTGACGGATATCTGACCGCGGACGCCATGTCGCACATAGACTTCTGGGAAAAAGGGCTTGTCGGGCAGCCGGTCGTCGATATGCCGTTCGCGGAGAATTTCTTCGGGAAATGCCCGGATTTCTGGGTCTACTACACCGGCGGGTACTACGAGAAGAACTCGACAAACCGGCTCATCACAAACACCGCGGCGCGGACGAGAGTGCTCGGCGTACAGATGTGGTACTACGGCGCGAAGGGATTCCTTCACTGGGGCTACAACTACTGCTATGACCGGCTGAGCGCGGGGATGGTCGACCCGAGAGTTTCGCCGAACGGGTACAAGCTCTACGCGGGCGACTGCTGTCTGCCGTACCCGACCGTCACCGGCGGGAGACACGTCGTGCCGTCGATAAGGGAAAAGCTGATGGGCGAGGCGTTCGACGATCTCAGAGCGCTGAAGCTGCTCGAGAAAAAGATCGGCAGGGAAGAGACACTGAAAATCTGCGAGGAAACGCTCGGCGGGAAGATCAGTAATACGCTGATTCCGGACGCGGACGCGCTGCATAAGCTCAGGAATAAGATCAACAGGCTTTGTGCCGAGAGATAAAAAAAGAGCCCCGGAGCCGACGCTCCGGGGTTTTCATTGTCATTTTGCTGATCAATCAGTGTGTTAAGAACAGCATCAGGAAGAACAGGATCATGATAACCCAAGTGCCGACCTTGACTTCCTTTGCCTTGCCGGTGAAGAGCTTGATCGCCACGTAGGAGATGAGACCGAAAGCTATACCGTAGGAGATGTTGTAGGAGAACGGCATCATAGCCATCGTGAGGAACGCCGGGACGGCGACCTCTGCGTCGTGCCAGTCCATTTCCTTTACGCACGCCATCATCAGGACGCCGACGTAAATCAGGGCAGCCGCGGTAGCGCAGCTCGGGATGAGCTGTGCGACAGGGGAGAGGAACATCGCGATGAAGAAGAACAGCGCGGTGAACATCGAGGAAAGACCGGTACGTCCGCCCTCAGCGACACCCGCGGAGGACTCGACGAAAGTCGTGACGGTGGAAGTTCCGCAGACAGCGCCGGTAGTGGTAGCGATAGCGTCAGCGAGCATTGCCTTATCCATGTTCGGGACCTCGCCGTCCTTGGTCAGCATATTGCCGCGCGCGCAGGCGCCGTACAGGGTGCCGATGGTATCGAACATATCAACCATGCAGAACGCGAGAGCGGTCGTGATGATCGTGAGAACAAGGTTAGCGGTTCCGTGCTCAGCAGCGAAAAGGGAGAAATCAAAGCCCTCGGTGAAGACTTTGAGGAACGCCTCAGAACCGAACTCGCCGAAAGCGGTGAACGGACTCGTCACCGAGATAGCGAGCGGATAGAAGCCCGGAACGGTGAAACCAAGCAGATAGTAGAGAACCGCGCCGCCGAGGATGCCCCACAGAACTGCTCCGCGGACATTCTTCTTCGACATGACGGCGATTGCGACGACAGCCGCGATGGTCACAAGCATCGGCATGACCGAACCCCACTCAACAGCGAGCAGGTTGAACGAGCCGAGCGTGACGCCGGTGGAAGTGGATGGAATGACGATCTTCGCGTTCTGGAGACCGAGGAACGCGATGAACAGACCGATGCCGGCAGGAATTGACTTTCTGACAGCGTCAGGAATCGCGGTGAAGATCTTCTTTCTGAGACCGGTGACGGTGAGAAGAATGAAGACAACGCCGTCCATAAGCACAAGCACCAGCGCGTTCGCGTAGGTCAGACCGAAGCCAACGCAGCAGGTATAGACGAAAAACGCGTTAAGACCCATGCCGCTCGCCTGCGCGAGAGGAAGGTTGGAGAGAAGACCTATCAGTACAGTACCGACGATAGCCGAAATGGCGGTTGCGATATAAATCGCGCCGTAAGATACGCCGAGCACCGGTGTGCCGTCGCCGAACGGATTCGCGAACATATTCGCGTTGACCATCAGGATGTACACCATAGCGAAGAAGGTGGTCAGACCGGCCATGAATTCCGTCTTCACATTGGTGCCGTTTTCCTTGAGTTTAAAAAACTTTTCCATGTTGGGAAACTCCTTTCAAAGACGTAAAAAATTATTTACAACCTATTATAGCACATATTCTGTCAAATTTCAAGGGGTTCCGGCAAAAAAGTTCCAAAAAAATTTACCGGATATTTTTCGCTAAACTCTTCCATTTTTGCTCCGGATGTGGTATAATATAATTTGTTGTTTTCAGGCGAAATGTTTTACCGGCGCACATCATTTTTCCGCCGGGAAAGACCAGAGATATATTTTTCAGAAGGGAACGATCACATTATGAAAGAATTCTACACTATAGATGTCGCGGGTCTCAAGCGCGACCTGCCGCTCTGCCCGCTGTCCGACGACCTCTATATCGGCGCGTTCGTCATCTTCGGCGACGTCGAGCTCACCGAGGTCTCCGCGAAGGCCCTGCTCGACAAGGCTCCCGATTTCGACATTCTCGTCACCGCCGAGTCGAAGGGCATCCCGCTCGCGCACGAAATGGCGCGCCAGTCCGGCAAGAACACCTACGTCCTCGCCAGAAAAGCCCCCAAGCTCTACATGAAAAACGTCATCAAGGTCGAAGTCAAGTCGATCACCACCGCCAAGGTCCAGACCCTCTACATAGACGAAGAGGACGAAAAGAAGCTCCGCGGCAAACGCGTACTCATAGTCGACGACGTAATATCAACCGGAGAATCGCTCCACGCGCTCGAAGCGCTTGTCAACCGCGCCGGCGGCAACATCGTCGGAAGAATGGCGATCCTCGCGGAAGGCGACGCTATCGGACTTCCGGGGATCAGCTATGTGCAGAAGCTGCCGCTGTTTGACAGGAACGGGGACCCGATTCCGGTTAAGGAAGATTAAGTAAAGACAAAAGAACAGCGGGCAACAAACGAAAGCGGGCGACCGGTCGCCGCAGCGACTGACGCCCCTACAGGATTGTGCGTAACCGTTGATATAACATCTGACCGCCTTGGAAGGCGGTCTTTTTTATTATATCAATATTCCGTCAAGATGGTCGATCTCATGCTGAATCGCCTGCGCGGTGACGCCCTCATATGTTGCTATGCGCGGCTTCATGTCGAGGTCGAGGTATTTCACCTTGATCTTTTTGTACCGGCGGGTCTTCCGGACGCCTGGAATCGACAGGCAGCCCTCCTCGGTGTCGTACTGCACGGACTTTTTGATTATTTCGGGGTTGAGCATCAGGAGCGGAAACCCGTCACACAGCACGACGATGATCCGTTTCCGGATACCGATCATGTTCGCGGCGAGCCCGACGCAGCGGTCGCTGTTTTCGAGTAACACCTCGGAAAGCGCGACCGCGTCGTCGATGTCCTCGTCGGTTCCGGTCACGGGAGCGCACTTCGCGCTCAGAATTATCGGGTCGTGTATTATTTCATTTTCCATTTATTTTTCCCTTCATCAAAAAATGCGGTTGCGGACGATATACGCGGCGATTCCCTCGCACGCCTCGCGGATGTCGCGGTAGGTTATATCGAATCTGCCTGAATACCACGGGTCGGCGACGTTTCCCGGGCGGGTCGTGAAGTCCATCATCCGGCGTATTTTCTTCTCCGGGTCGCCTCCGAAAATCCGGCGCGCCTCGCGGACATTTCCGGCGTCCATGCAGACGATGAGATCGTTCGAGCCATACTCGGCGGGGCTGAGCTTCTGCGCGCGCTTCCCGCGGCAGTCGATTCCGTGCGCCTCAAGCTCCGCCGCCGCGGGCGGATAAACCGGCGCGCCGACTCCCCGGCGTATCTCCTCGTCCGAGACCCCGCGGGAAGTTATGATGAAATTGCCGCGCGCGCCGCTCTTCGCGAGAAGATCCCGCAGGATGAACTCAGCCATCGGCGAGCGGCAGATATTTCCGTGACAGACAAACACTATGCCATACATTAAGATTCCCGTTCCTTCCTCGTACATGAAATAAATCCGGTTTTTCGCGAAGTCAGCCTTTCATCCCGTCTCCCTCCGCGTACGGACGGCAAAAAGCCGGACGATAGTATTATTATATACCACGTCCGGCGTGTTGTCAAGTCGGAATTGTATTTATTATGTAAAACCGCGCAGATCGGGCTTCCGGCGGCGGGCAGTGATCGCCCGCGCTGTCTTCTTATCTGCCCTCGAAGAAGTGCTCGTTGACCTCGTCAATCTTCGCCTTCGCCATTGATTCCTTTTCCGCGTAATATCTCGGGAAATTGTGATCCGCGTCGAGCGAGAGATCCCTGCCGGTGCTGTTGAACAGACTCATGACGTCCCAATAATAGTACCCGAGGTCAAAGACTCTGCCGTCCCTGATTATGTCAAGCATCTGGACAGAATCGTCGTCCCGCGTGTATTTCGACTGAAGGACAGTCTCATAGTAGAGCGGCATGACATTCTTGCTTCCGTCGCGGCAGAGCGCCTCTATTATTATCGAAGTGCGCTCCGGATCCGGGTTCGTCACCGGAACCGCGACCATATTGCAGCCGGCGTCGACGTTCGCGCGGTATTTCTCCTCAGCCGCGTCGAATTTCGGCCACGGCAGAATTCCGAAGTCGTCGTTCATGCCGCGGAAAAGCGCGACATTCTTGACGTTCATGTCGACAAACAGCGATCTTCCGGTCGTGAAGAACTCCACGAGCCTCTCCGAACGCCAGTCCGGGATGATATACGCCGAGTCGGAATCTGTCATCTTGAAGAACTTGTCAAATATATCGACCGTGCGCTCGGTATTCAGGGAGAGATACACCTTTCCCGCGTCGTCCTTCTTCCATATTCTCTGACCGCCGGAGTAGAGAACCTGTATCGGACCTATCCACTCTGTCGTCACATAGCCGAGACGGTCGTCCTCCTCGCTTATCTTCGCGTCTCCGTTCAGGTCGGACGCGCCCTTTTTCACAAGCTCCGAGAAGACGTCGAGCGTCCAGTTGCCATCACGGACCGTGTCATAGATATCATCCGCGCCGATATCCGCGAGAATACGCTTATTGTAGAACATACAGTCAGCCGCGCCGAGGTTCATGTAGCTGATATCTCCGGCGCAGGTATAAAGCTTGCCCGCTATCGAGAGATTATCCCGCGCGTCCTGGTTCCACCACTCGCCGTCAAGGTCGATATACGGCAGATTGTCGTTCCACTCGAGCAGCAGGTCGTTGTGCGAATACTGCGACAGACGTCTTGCGTGGCATACGAGAATATCATACGAGTCGTCGCCCGCCATTATCGTGTTCATCGCTTCCTTGCCCTCGTCGTCGCCGCTCACGCTGAACATTTTGAAATTCACCCCATACGTCTCGGACACCCGGCGGTTACGCTCGAAGATAGCGTCGTTCATCGTTTCACCGTCAAGATCCTCCGCCCACATATCCGGGATGAACGCGTCGTCGCCGCGGATGAACATACGGAACTCATATCCGCCGTAGTCGCGCTCCGGCAGAGGGGACTCCGTCTCGTCCGTCGCGGAGCTGACCGTATCGCTCCCGCCGTCGGTAGTGCCGGTCACATCCGGCGTCTGCGCCGCGCCCCCGCAGGAGGTCAGGAGCAGAGCCGTCAGTATCAGTGTAAAAAATTTTGTCTTTTCCTTTTTCATTTTGACTTATACCTTTCCCTGTGAAATCCGGCACACGCCGGATCTTTTATTACATTATACCACATCTGTCCGCCAAATGGAATAACAAAAAACAGGGATTCAGTATCAAAGCCACAGGTCATATATCATTTCACGCTGTTTCTGAACTCAGCCGGGGTCATCGAGAACACATTCTCGAAATGCCGCCAGAAATCGGTGCGGTTCGTGAAGCCGACCCTGTCCATTATCTCGTCGATCGAAAGGTCAGTCAGCCGGAGCAGCCGCGCCGCCTCGTTCACGCGCCGTTCGCGGATATAGTCCTTCAGCGACACGCCGAAGGTGCGCTTGAAAACCTCGCCGAAATAGTTCGGATTGTAGAAGCAGCGCTCCGCGATCTTCTCCGCGGTCAGCTTCTCTCCGAGGTTCGCGTCGATATACTCAAGTATACCCGCAGGTATACGGCAGGGCGGGCGGTTCCCGCCGGTCAGCCTTCGTATCAGCTCACTGAATATTATCGACAGACAGCCGCGTATCTCCGCCTCATAGCCGATACGCCGTCTCGTATACTCATCGAGCATCCTTCGGAACAGCGACTCCACGAACAGCATCTCCTCCCCGTCGAACGCCGTGAAGGGTATCTCCGCGCCGGTGAACTCCCGCAGCTCCGAAAACTGCGACAGCGCAAGTATCTCAAGAAAATTGTCACACCCCGCAAGCTCACGCGAAATGAAGCCCGGAGACAACAATACATCCAGCTGCGTCATCGGCGTCTCAGGTCTGATATCATGCACCGACCCGTAATTTATAAATATCACCGCCCCGCGCCGCACCGGATAGGACACCCCATCCACCACCTGCGCTCCCGTCCCCGAAAACACATACACAAGCTCCGCGAACTCATGCGTATGCTCCGCGACGTCTCCCGGACTATGACACCTCTTCGTTATCGAAATGTCGCTTCCGGTCTCGAAATAATCTGTTTTGCGGTAATTCTTCATTGCGGTTCCTCCTGTGTGTCGGATTACTCTGACCTTTTCATTTAATTCTAACACTTATCCATGCGGAAATCAAGACACAAATATTGAATTATCGGAGATTTATGAAAGATATCCGGCAGATCGTTTGTTAATAAATCGTAAACATTTCCCATCCCACTTGACAAGTAACCGAACGGTAACTACAATATAAGTAGTTACCGTTCGGTCACTTTTATGAAATGGAGGAAAATGATGGCTGAGAACACGAAGGACAGGATCATGGAGACGGCGCTCGGACTTTTCGCGAAAGAAGGGTTCGAGGCGGCGTCCATGAGCGACGTCACCCACATCGGCAGAATCGTCATCGACAACGTCATCCTTAAAGGCACAGCCGCGAGACCGGATCAGATCATGATCGGAAGCCGCGTCGACTCCCTGTCGATAAACGGCGTCTCTGCGGGAGATGTCAGGAAGGGCGAGCTGATCGAAAGACGCGGCAACTGGGAAGTCGACAGCCTGACGATAAGATAACCAAATATACGGGCGGAAAACGCCGGAAAAAAGCGGACGGACTCCATATCTCGGTGTCCGCCCGCTGTCGTATTGATTCAGACTTTTTTCGTGAAAACCCGATTCTTTCAGCGGTTTCGCGACAGGAAGCTGTCAAAGCCGTCTCTGATACGATTCATGTCGTATTTTATAATATTATCGAAGCTGTCGGTCCCGAGCAGATATCTCACGAACCGCGCGCCGAGATAATAGCCGGTGTCCGGGCGGCCCTCAAGGCTCACCCAATCGCCGAAGTATCGCTGATTCTCCCGCGTCATCTCCGGAAGGTCGCGGGCAAACGAGCGCAGAATAAACTCCGCGTGTTCGTCGCACCACCGCTTCCAGCCGTTTTTATCCTGATGAAAGTAATCGGCGCTCCCGACGACTTCCTGCTCGAAGACCATCGCGACGCCCTCGGAAAACAGCTGGCGGAGGAACTCATCCGGCGCGCGATCCGCGGCGGGGGCTGAGAGACCGTACCGCGAATGCCAGACATGACCAAGCTCATGAATTATAAGTCCGGTCATGTCGTCGACTCCGCACCAGTCAAGCTCGATTATCTTCTCAATCCCGAGAAGCACAGTCGTTCTGCCGCCGATCCGAGCGACCCAGCCCGCGCCGCCGCAGAGCCCGACATAAAGAACCACATCCGCGTCGACAGTCCTCCCGAAAACCTCAGCGATCCTCTCGTCAAGGCGTCCGGTCACAACCCGGAACGAGCGTACAGCCATCTCACGCTTAAAAGGCTCAGTCATCACCGACTCAAGCACCGGGAGAAAACTCTCCTCCCACGAATACCCCGCGCCAAGGCACTCCTCCATGTCTGAAAGACACAGCTCCGCAGCTCCCGGGATATATTTCTCCATATAAATTTTCCATCTGTCAAGATCAAAACGCCCATTGTCGTACAACGAACAGATTCCGGGCGACGTATCAATTATGTTCATCAAATAACCTCCGGAAAGCCGCGAAGGCGGCACTGATTGATGGCACAGCCCAAAAAATACAAAAAGCCGCAAGCGTAAACCTGCGGTTTTCTGGCGTTCCCGAGCCGATTCGAACGGCCGACCTACCGCTTAGGAGGCGGTTGCTCTATCCTGCTGAGCTACGGAAACCCGAGTGCCTCGGGGCGCATAGTCAATGTTTCGGCTACAGTCGGATGAAGGCTCTGCCTCATCAAACATCCTGCGTCGAAAAAGTAACCAAATGTCCCTCGACCTATTTATTATACCACCTCCGGAGAGATTTGTCAAGTACTTTTTTCAAAATTAACCGTTTATCTATTGAAAAACGCGCGGAAGAGAAGTATAATATTCTTAATATCATTTTCCGAAAGGTCCGAAATTCCAATGAAACGCGCTGTCATCGGCATCGTCGCTCACGTCGACTCCGGCAAGACCACCCTCTCCGAAGCCATCCTCAAAGCCTCCGGCGTCATCCGCGCCGCCGGTCGCGTCGACCACGGCAACTCCTTCCTCGACACCGATCAGGTCGAAAAAGAACGCGGCATCACCATCTTCATGGGCTCCGCCGCCTTCGAACGCTCCGGAGTCTCCTTCACCCTCCTCGACACCCCGGGTCACGTCGACTTCTCGCCCGAAACCGAACGCGCCCTCCGCGTCCTCGACGCCGCCGTCCTCGTAATCTCCGGCGTCGACGGCGTTCAAAGCCACACCATCACCCTCTGGCGCCTCCTCGCCCACTACGAAATTCCAACAATAATCTTCATAAACAAACTCGACATCGCCGCGAGAAGCCGCGAAGACCTCATCCGCGAACTCTCCGACACCTTCGGCTCAGGCTTCGCCGACTTCACCGGTGAAGCTCTCCGCGCGCCCTTGTCCGACGTATCGCCCGCCGAACTCCTCTCGCCGAAAAACCACGCGCTCGCCGAAGAAATCGCCCTCGCCGCGGAACCGCTCATGGAAGCCTTCGACGCCGGAAAACCGTTCAGAGTCGCCGACATCCGCGCCGCCGTCGCTGAAAGAAAGCTCTTTCCCATCCTCTCCGGCTCCGCTCTCAAGGGAAGCGGCGTCGAACAATTCCTCGACCTCCTCGCCGCGCTCACTCCAATCCCCGACTACACGGACAAGCCCTTCGGAGCCAAAGTCATCCGCATAACCGAAGACGGCAGCGACCGGCTCACACATATAAAACTCACCGGCGGAGTTCTGAAAGTCCGCGACAGCGTCGTCACCGCGCGCGGGGACGGCAGGGAAATCACCGAAAAAGTCAGCCGCATCCGCCTGATAAACGGCTCGAAATCGCAGAACATAAACGAAATGAAGCCCGGCATGGTCGCCGCCGTCTCCGGTCTCACGAAAACCTTCGCCGGTCAGGGTCTCGGCGCGGAACAGGACTCCGGCGAAGCGAAGCTCGAACCGGTCATGTCCTGCTCGGTCATCCTCCCAGAAGGAACCGATATTCACACCGCGCTCGACAAATTCCGGAAGCTCGAAGAAGAAGAACCCGCCCTCAACGTCACCTACGACGAGCGGGAAGGGAACATCCGCTTCGGCGTCATGGGCGAAGTTCAGCTCGAGATACTGAAACGCGTGATACACGACCGGTTCGGAATGGATGTGGAATTCGGGGACGGAGGAATCGCCTACCGCGAGACTGTCGCCGCGCCCGTGCTAGGCATCGGGCACTACGAACCGCTCCGGCACTACGCCGAAGTCCAGCTCATGATCGAACCTGGAGAGCGCGGGAGCGGCGTCGTATACGCGCGCGACTGCGACCCCGAAAAGCTCGACCCGAACTTCCAGCGGCTCGTCATATCCTGTCTCGGCGCGAAGGAGCATGTCGGAACCCTCACCGGCTCGCCGCTCACCGACGTGAAAATCACCCTCGTCGCCGGGCGCGCGCACAAGGAACACACCGAAGGCGGAGATTTCCGCGAAGCCGCGTGGAGAGCCGTAAGGCAGGGACTGCGGACAGCGGGATGTATTCTTCTCGAGCCTTGGTACGCCTTTACGCTCGAGGTTCCCGGAGAATGTCTCGGGCACGCAATGAGCGACATCACGAGATTCGGCGGCAAATTCGGGTCGCCGGAAAACGACGGGACGACGGCGCGTATCACCGGAAGAGTCCCGGTCGCGAAGCTGCAAGGCTATCACAAAGAGGTCGCCGCCTACACAAAGGGCAGGGGACGGCTCACCGTCGAGGCGGACGGGTATGAAGAATGTCATGACGAGGAAGTCATCGCCTCGTTCGGCTACGACCCCGACCGCGACATCGCGAACACCGCGGACTCGATATTCTGCGCGCACGGGGCGGGTTTTGTCGTCAGGTGGGACGAGGTTCCGGCGCACAAGCACGTCGATCTCGAACTCGGGATTGACGACGAACCCGAGGAAGAGCTTGAGGACCGCGCCGAACGCTTCATCCGCGCCGCCGCGAGCGACAAGGAGCTCGCCGCGATCTTCGAGCGCACCTACGGCGAGGGCAGCTTTGTCGTCACGAGCCACGACCCCAGAAAGAGAGCCGCCGAAAAACGCGTCAAGCGCGCCGATCCCTCGAAGACGCCCGCCGCGAAACGACCGCAGTACAACTATTCCGGGAAAGAATATCTTCTCGTCGACGGGTACAACATAATCTTCGCTTGGGACGAGCTGAGAGAAACCGCGAAGAAGAGCCTCGACCTCGCGAGACGCCGTCTCATCGACCGCGTAGCGAACTATCAGGGCTTCCGCGGCTGTGAGGCGATAGTCGTTTTCGACGCGTACAAAGTAAAGGAGAACCCCGGAAAATTCGAAAAAGAAGGAAACCTCGGCATCGTCTACACAAAAGAAGCCCAGACCGCCGACGCGTATATCGAAAAGACCGCGCACGACCTCTCGAAGACACATCGGGTCAGAGTCGCCACGAGCGACGGGGCGGAACAGATGATAATTTTAGGAAGCGGAGCAATCAGAGTTCCCGCCGCGGCGTTTCACGCGGAAGTCTGCGAGGCGGAGAAGATTATCCGGGGGATGCTGAAGTTCTGAATTTTCAAAAACAGTATTGACAAATACGTATATACGTGTTATAATATAAGTGTGGGGGGCGATACAATGACAATGAAAGACAGGGACCTCCTCGAACTTCTTAAGAAAAACGGCTGGCGCGAGATACGAGTACGCGGAAGTCACCATGTTCTTCAGAAGGACGACATGATAGAGGTCGTACCAGTTCACGGAAAGGATGTTCCGAACGGACTGCTTAACAAAATTCTGAAACACGCCGATTTGAAATGAAAGGAGACAAGATAATAATGAATCTTTCATATCCCGCAATCATCCATCATGAAGATGATTCATACTGGATCGAATTTCCTGACCTTGAAGGTTGTCACACCTTTGCCGATACCCTTGAGGACATTTTTGATGAAGCAAAGGAAGCTCTCTCTGCGTATTGCTCCGCGCTTACGGATGAAGGCAAAATTTTGCCGATGCCGTCTGACATCTCCTTGGTCGAACGAGAAAACTCTGACGATATTCTGGCAATCATCGAAGTGCCGAGCCTGAAACAGCGCTCGATCAAAAAAACACTGACCATCCCATCATGGCTCAACACCGCCGCTGAAAAGCAGCATATCAATTTCTCGCAGGTTTTGCAGGACGCTCTGATAAAGCGGCTCAATATGTCAGACTGAATACGAAAAACTGCCGCGGGTCGGGAAATATCTCCCCTGACCCGCGGCAGTCTCTTTTTTTATTTCACGCTGTTCTCAGCACTGCATGCGCGGATGACAGACTTCATCACGTCGATCTCGTGCCGGTAATCGAACATCATCTCGTCCTCGCCGCGGACCATCTTCGCGAAGTGGATCATCATCTCGTCGTAGCGGTCGTAAATATCGCTCTTTACGTTCTCCGCGCCGTTCGACCACTGCGGAGGATTGTTGTCGAGCAGAGTCACCTTCGCCTCGGTGTACTGTCCGCCGGGCGCGTGCACCTCCCACGGGCGTATCTCGTAGGTTCCGCGCGTGCCCGAAATCACCAGCTGGCGGCGGTCGAAGCCGTTCACCTCGCTCGCGCAGGTCTTCACGAACGACGGGATTCCGTTATACATCATCACCGCGAAGCCGTAATCCTCGCTCGTCAGCCCCTCGTTGCCCGTACAGCCGTTATATGGTATTATCTCGTCCGGAATGCCCTTGAACATACACACCATATCAACCAGATGACAGCCGAGATAATACATCATCCCGCCTTTATAGCGTCCGAGCCAACGACGCTTATTCGTGTCGTGTCTCACGCTCATCTGCGCCTCGACCGAGAAGACGTCGCCGAGCTTTCCTTCCTTCATTAAATCATACGCCTGCTTCACGAGAGGGTTGAAGCGGTACATATAGCCGAGACCGACCTGGAGATTCTTCGACTTCATCGTGTTCATGAACTCCTCAAACGCCCTCGCGTCGTGGCTTCCGGGCTTGTCGAGCTGAACCGGGATGCCCTTTTCGGCGAACAGCTTCGCGTACTCTATCTCGTACTCCTTGCCCGCCTCGATCACGACCGCGTCGAGGTCGTCCATATTCAGAAGCTCCTCGAGCGTGAAAACCTTTCCGTTCTTATACGCGCCGTCGGTCTTGAAGCGTTCCTTGTACTCGTCGACCGGCTCCGCTATGCCGACCACCTCAAAATAATCCTTATTCTTATTGATGCTCGCCCACGCGGCGGGGGCGTGGTCATGTCCTGTGCCTATCTGGGCTATTCTTATCGGTTTCATTATTCTTTCTCCCAATTAAATTGCGTTATCGGGAACGACTTCTCGTTCGCGAGCCTTGCGTAAACCTCCGGCGCGTCGTCAACCTTCTCGGTTTTCTCGACCATGTCAGCGAGATTCATTCGACCGTTCCTCATCAAGCGGATCACCGCCTCCTCGTCGTCCCACTCCGTCCACCAGCCGGAAGACGAATCCCGCGCCGGGCGGGCAAGCGTATGCGCGCCGATCAAAGTGATGCCCGGTCCATGCACCTTACGGTAATAATCAATAGTGAAATCCGACTCACGCGTACAACCAAGCAGCGCCACGCGCCCGAACCTCGCCATGCAGTCAAGCACCTCATCGAGCGCCTTGCCGTTGCCCGTGACCTCAATCGCGCACCGCGCACCACCGTTCGTCAACTTCTTCACGGTCTCGGCGAAATCCGGCGCGAACGGGTCAAGCGCAAAATCCGCGCCGAACTTCAAAGCCTTCTCCCGCCGCTCAGCGTTCGGGTCAACCGCGCTAACCGGGCAAGCCCC
>URCP01000025.1 GCA_900546315.1 uncultured Eubacteriales bacterium | reverse complement strand
GCTTCGGGTTCACCGACAACGGATCCTTCATGTCTTCCGAGGCGACGCTTCTCGCTTGACGTTGAGCATGAGCCGGGGACGCGCTTTGCGTACAATTCCACGGCGACATATATGCTGTCGGCTGTAATAACGAAGCTGACCGGGATGAAGCTGGTCGATTATCTGAGGACGCGGCTCTTTGATCCGCTTGGCATCTCCGGCGTCTGGTGGGAGGAATCCCCGGACGGCGTGTCGGACGGCGGATGGGGGATTCACGTTTCGATGGAGGATATGCTGAAACTCGGCGTGCTTTACCTGAACAAGGGCGTTTTCGGCGGGCGAAGGATACTTCCGGAGAGCTGGGTCGCTGACGCGTCGTCGGTCGTCTCGGAGACCTCCGACGTATACGAGACCCCGGACTGGAAGCTCGGGTACGGATACCAGTTCTGGGGGTGCCGGCACGGTGGGTTCCGCGCGGACGGCGCGTACGGGCAGTTCAGCATAGTTATGCCGGAAAGGGACGCGGTCGTCGTCATCACGGCGGAGACCGGGATGACACAGCGGATACTCGATATCTTCTGGGAAACGATATACGCGTCGATGAGCGATCGTCCGCTCCCGGAGCGGTCTTGCGTCATCGATACCGCCTGCGCTCCGGTGCTTGTCCCGCCGGTCATCCGCGGTTCCGATATCGCGCCGGTCATGTACAGGCTCGGGGAGAATCAATTCAGGCTTTCCGCGTTCGGGTACGAAAAGGTCGGCTCTGAGCTGATACTGACTGTCGTCGGGGCGTCCGGGCAGAAGATCGAGGTCGTCTGCGGCGCCGGGAAGTGGGAGTACAATCACTTCGACAGCTGTCCTATGGCTCCGACCGGGTTCGTCGGGCATCTCGCGTGCGGGATTCGCGCGGATATCGCGGCTTCCTATGGCGATGACGACGGGATATCTGTCGCGCTCCAGTTCGTCTCGACGCCACACGGGGTTGTTTTCAGGTTTGGGAAAGACTCGCTCTCGGTGTATTATCCGGCGGACAATCGCTCGGTCGAGGTCGGAATTATCGGATAATGGTCTGTTCTGATAGAAATGTCCGACCGGGTTGTTCACTCTGCACATATCTGTTTTACTTTGTTAAAAAATAAACATGATTGGAAAATTTCCAAAACCTATTGACAAATCGGCGGAAATAGAGTATCATATTTATGTAACCGGAATAAAATAAACAAAGATTATAAATAAGGAGTATGTTAATATGAAAACAGTAGATATCAAGCTCTCTTCCATTGAGGACGTCCGCAAGTTCGTCGACATCGTCTCTAAGTACGACATCGACATTGACCTTTCGTCCGGACGCTACATCGTTGACGCTAAGTCCATCATGGGCATCTTCTCGCTCGATCTGCTCAAGCCGATCAAGCTCACCGCTCACAGCGACAATACCGACGAGCTCTTCGCTGAGATCAAGCCGTATATGATCTGAGTGCCGCTCGCGGCGCCTCCCTTCGGGGAGGCTTTTTTCATATCTTTTTTCCTCCGTGAATATATTGTCGCGGAGGTGATTTTTTGAAAAGGAGATTTATCGCGGCGGGGCTTGCGGCTCTGTCGCTCGTTCTGCCGGCGCGGGCGGCTGACGTGGATTTCGGCGCGCCCAGCTGCCTGCTTATGGAGGCGGAGACCGGGACGGTGCTCTACGAATTTAACGCGGACGAGCCGCTCCCGCCCGCTTCGGTCACAAAGATCATGACGCTGCTGCTCGTCATGGAGGCGGTCGACGAGGGGTGGCTCGGGTGGGAGGATATGGTCCAGACATCCGAACACGCCGCGTCTATGGGCGGGTCTCAGGTCTTCCTCGAGCCGGGAGAGGAGATGCCGGTCTGGGAGATGGTCAAGTGCGTCGTCGTCTCGAGCGCCAACGACGCCGCCGTCGCGCTCGCCGAGAAGGTCGCGGGGAGCGAGGAAGCCTTCGTCGAGCGTATGAACGAGCGCGCCGCCGAGCTCGGCATGACGAACACCGTCTTCAAGAATACGAACGGTCTCGACGACACGGTCGAGGGTCATGTGACCACCGCGCGCGACATCGCGGTCATGTCCCGCGAGCTGATCACAAAGCACCCGAAGATTCTCGAGTACTCGTCGATCTGGATGGACACTATCCGGAACGGCGCGTTCGGGCTTACAAACACTAACCGGCTCGTGCGCTTCTACCGCGGCGCTAACGGGCTTAAGACCGGGTCGACGTCGAAGGCTAAGTTCTGTATCAGCGCGACGGCGCTGAGGGACGGGATGCAGCTTATCGCGGTCGTTATGGCGTCGCCCACGCGTGACGCCCGCAATGAGTCGGCTAAGAAGCTGCTCGATTACGGGTTCGCGAATTTTGAGGTCGCGCGGCTTACTCCGGGGGAGCTTCCGCCTTTGCGGGTGGTCGGCGGGGTGGCTTCCGCGGTTCCGGTCACGTCGGACGTTACGCCGCTTGTCGTTAAGAAGGGGGAGGCGGGGAAGATTTCCTGCGAGCTGTCACTGCCGGAGGACGTCGAGGCGCCGGTCTCGGGCGGGGACGAGGTCGGGCGCGCCGTTTATTATCTTAACGGCGAGGAGATCGCCTCGGCGCCGGTCAGGGCGGCGGAAAGTGTCGGAAAGATAGGATTTACCGGGCTTTTTTGCGAATTTTTCACTCGGATGCTGCTTTGCCGGGCGTAATATTAAAGGGGGTTTAAAATTACAAATACCTTACAACTGGGGGAAACCTCTTGAAAAAAAAGTTGACTTGTAGTATGATATTGACAGGGAAAAAATTCAGGTAATGGACGCCTTGACCGCTCCGGGGAAACATTCCCGTGAGACCGGATGCGACCGCGGCGCGCGAGCGGCTGAGATTGCCCGAACCCCGAAAAAAATCTATAAAGGAGAAAATCACAATGAGAAATTTCAAGAAGTTTCTCGCATTAGTGCTTGCTATGCTTATGGTAGTAAGCGCTGCTGCAACGGTTTCCGCTTTCTCTGACGTGGCTGAAGATAACCAGTACGCTGCTGCTATCGCTGACCTCGTCGAGAAGGGAATCGTTAACGGTGTCGGCGATGACAAGTTCAATCCCGACGGTTCCGTTGAGAGATATCAGATGGCTCTTATGATGGCAAGAGCTCTCGATCCCGACAAGACCAACGAAGAGTGGGCTGAGGGAATGTCCATCTTCACCGACGTTACCGAATGGTACGGCGCAATCAACTACGCTTACATGAACGGCATCGTTACCGGTATCGGTAACCTTCAGTTCGCACCGCACGCTGGTATCAGATACCAGGATGCGCTGATCATGGCTCTCCGCGCACTCGGCTACACTGTAGACGTTTCCGGCGATCCTTACTGGCTCGCAGCTTACAACCAGGCTGCAAAGATTGGTCTCACCAAGAATGTTGCTGTTAACAAGGGCGACAAGGTTCTCACCAGAGCTGAGACCGCTCAGGTTATCTACAACATGCTGTACACCACTCCGGCTGACGGCGGCGCAACTATCGCAGCTAAGAACTTCGGAGAGGCTACCATTAAGAATACCACCACGTTTGTTATCACCGCTACTAGCGCTCAGTCCTACACTGGTACTTCTGAGGCTGTTGCTGATGACAAGTATGTGACCATTCAGAAACTCAATGCTGATGGCACTCTCGGCGATGGCATGTATGTTGAATTCGCTAAGCTCGGATTCGACGAGGATGTCAAGGCTGACGACGTGATTGGTTATTCTGTTAAGCTCGTCAACCTCAAGGAAGACGGCAAGTTCGATAAGGCTATTGCTGGTACTGCTACCACTGTTCTTACCACCGATTCTAATGTTTCTGTTAGCAACGATGGCAAGAAGGTCACTATCGACAACAGAGTTTACTGGCTCACTGACAGCTTTGAGAAGAACACCATTAAGAATGAGATCATCGTTAAGACCAACGATGGTAAGGTTCCGACCGCTACTCTCGACAACGTAAGCAAGCTCTACTACAACAAGAACGGCGACGTTGTTGCTCAGGATGGTACTGTTCTTGCTCTTAAGCAGGAAGTTACCGCAGCTAACGGACAGACCCTCTACAAGCTCGCTAAGGACAAGGATAAGGACGCATTCCTTCTCTACACCGCAGCTGAGCTCCTCAACGTTAAGGAAATCGCTGACAAGTACAACGAGTTCACTTCTGTTGAGGGTTACGCAGACCTGACCAAGCTTTCTGGCGCACTCCAGCTCACCCTGTTTGATGATAACGGCGACGGTAAGTACGATCGTGCAATCAGCACCCCGGTTTACATGTCCGTATTCAACAACAGAGACGGCAAGAAGGTCAACATTGATTCCAACGCATTCAAGAAGTCCACTGAGAATGTTAAGTTCTCGAAGGATCTTGCAAAGGGTCAGATCTTCACTTACACTTACAACAAGCAGACCAACACTGTTGATGTCCTCGGCACTGTTGACCTCCAGTTCGGCACTATCGAGAGAATCAATCTCACCGATAAGCCTGAGAAATACACCATCACCATCAGCGGCACCACCTATAAGTTTGCTGGTACCAACTCCGGCAGCTTCGGCGCATCGCTCGCAGAGACCAACGCTGGCGAACTGAATAAGGCTGATTCTATCGGCAATATCGTTTCCAAGCCTGCTCTCGCATTCGTTAACTACGAGAACTTCTTCAACGCTGCAAGCCGCGGTGCAACCGTTAAGTTCTACGCTTACAATGGTTACATTGTATACGCAGAGTCCTACGATGTTGAAGAGTCCTTCAGCCTCGTTGCAATCAAGAACATGATCGATATCAGCAACAAGGGTCTGCTCGCTGACATTTATGTTGACGGCAAGCTCGTTGAAGACGCTGTTATCTCTGAGGTTCTGAATCCTGATACCGGCAAGACCGTTGTCTTCTCTGACCTCAGCTCGTTCTACTTCTCCAGCATCGCTTCCAAGTACTTCAGAACTGAGAACAACATCTACAAGGGCATCAAGCTTGAAGATGGTTCTTATCGTCTCGGTATAGCTCTTGTTGAAAACAACAAGATCAGCGACTATGCAACTGTTTCTGTAAAGAATAAGGGCTTCGGTCTCGCCGCAGCTACTCTCTATGACACCACTAAGGTTTCCGGCATTGCTGCTAACGGCAAGGTTGAATTCCTTGATGGCATCACAGTTGAGGGCGACAGATACACCAGAATCCGCACCAACGATAATACCGTATTCTACTTCATCAATGCAGCTGGCAAGCTCCAGGTTGTCACCACTTCCGCTAAGGATTCTGTGATCAACCTTAAGGCTGGCAACGCAACTAAGATCTTTGCTGATAAGATCGGCTACGCAGATGTTGATGGCGTTTCTTCCGCTGGAACCGCAACTCGCGTAATTGTTTACAACTACGACTCTGTTGAGGGCTTCGGAATTGCATCCACCGTTTACGGTATCGTTTACATCCCGGCAAACTACAAGGTCAACATGTATCAGATCGACACCGCTGAGGGCTTCGGTCTTGGCTCGAACTATGAGGGCACTTACTACTACTACGGCGACGCAGCAGTCAATATGTCCGATGGTTCTAAGGTTTCTCTCTACTCTGCTGATAAGCTCCTTGCTGGCAAGGCATATCAGGTAGACGAAAAGGGTGTTGTTATCACCAACAAGCTTGGTATGGCTACTCCGATTGAACTGACCAATGACAGATACTTCGCTTCTGCTACTGTTGCAAAGGATTCTATCGTTCTTAATGATAGATACTTCTACATCACAGCTAATGGTTCGACTGGTATCAACTCCGGTATCGTTAAGTACTCCGATAAGGTAAGCTCCTTCAAGGCTCAGCTCATCGATAAGGATGGCGTTGATGTCAAGGCTGGCGGCGACGCTAAGAACCTCATTGCTGACGGTAAGACTGCAATGTTCTACTATCTTGCTTCTAATGGTCAGGCATCTGATCTTAAGGATGGCATCTTCGTTGCTATCGTTAAGACTGAGGTCGTTGATACCAATAAGCCGATAACTCCTGCAACGGACGCTACTTGGAGCTGGACTTTAGGTTCTGATAAGGGTGAAAACCTTCCGGCAGTAATTGGCGCAGACGATAAGGGTAATGTTACCATCACCCTTTACAATGACGCTACTACCGCTGAAAAGTCCACCACTAAGACCGCAACCGCAATCGCTTCCACGATTGAAAAGCGTAATTCTAATGGCGGTTATGACGCAGTTCCGAGCAAGGCAACTGCAACCTTCAAGGATGCTGTCCTTACCGTAACTGGTTACACTGACGCAGCAGGTCTTGCATTCGATCTTGCCTCTGGCACCTACAAGGTAACCTTTACTTTCGTAGATGCTGACAATGCTGCAAACCTTACCGTTACGTACTTCGTAACCGTTAAGTAATCACTCATTGTGATCTCCGCCCCCGCTCCGCAAGGAGCGGGGGCATCTTTCATCCCCTGAGTTCAAGTTTTCCGAACTTTCTCCTGACCCCGCGGCATATCGCGTCCGCCGGTACGCAGATGAGGAACCACAGCACACTGTACAGCGCCGAGATCTGCCCCATGAAGTTGAGCGGCAGTCCCGAGTAGTCCCACACGCCCCACCCGAGCAGTATGTTCACGACAAACCCCGCGATAAGCTCCACGAGCGTGATCATAAGTCCCCCCGCCGCGCACCTCTGCCAAAGCGCCGACTCCGGATACCGCGCGCCGATATGATAAATGAACGCGAGCGCTCCCCCGCCCGCCAGAGCCATGCTCCAGTGTGTGAACCCCCGCCAAAGCACCTCGATAAGACAATACCCCGCTCCCCCGAGCAGGAAGACCATCAGATATTCAAACATCCGCTTCACCTCACATCTATATTTTGCTCTCACCGGAAAATTATTCGTGCCGCGGGAGTTAATTTTTATTATATGCCTTGAAATATCCGGAGAAATAAGGTATAATAGAGTAAATGATTTTTTTCGGAGAGATGAGTATGATAAAATTTCTTCATGCCGCCGATCTGCACCTTGACAGCCCGTTCTCCGCGCTCCCGCCCGATAAGGCTGAGGTCAGACGCGCGGAGTTCCGCGCCGCGTTCACGTCGCTGACGATGTACGCGCGGATGAATAAGATAGATTTCCTGTTTCTCCCGGGCGACCTGTTCGATTCGGACTACGCCTCCCGCGACACGGTGGCGCTGATGCGGCGCGAGTTCGCGAACCTCCCCGACTGCCGCGTGATAATCGCGCCGGGAAACCACGACCCCTTCACCGGGACGAGCTACTACCGCCGCGCGGAGTTCCCGGACAACGTGTTCATCTTCGACACGGACGAGATGTCGGCGTTCGAATTCCCGGACAAGAACACGACAGTCTACGGCTGGGCGTTCACGTCCGGACAGATGACAAAATGCCCGCTCGACGGCTTCGAGCCGGAGGACAGGACGAGGATAAACATCCTCTGCGCCCACGGCGACCTCGGAAAGAGCGGGTCGGTTTACTGCCCGATAAGCTATGAGACTCTCGAAAAGAGCGGGCTTGACTACGCCGCGCTCGGACATATCCACGAGTTCTCCGGCGTGAAGCAGTACGGCGGAACATGGGCGGCGTACAGCGGCTGTCTCGAGTCGAGAGGCTTCGACGAACTCGGCGCGAAAGGCGCGGTAATAGGCGCCGCCGAAAAAGAGAACGGAGAGACGAAGCTCGGCGCGAAATTCATCCGTTTCTCGAAGCGGGTATACGAGTCGGAGACCCTCGACGTGACCGGAGCGGAGGACAACGCCGAGATAACAGAAAAAATCGGAGCCATGATAGCCGGAAATCACTACGGCGAGGACACCGCGCTGAGACTGATACTGACCGGAAGCCTCCCAAGTGGGGTGACGGTGTCGAAGAGCTTCATTCAGGCGAGATTCCCGCGGCTGTTCCTGATAGACACGGTTGACAGGACGCTCCCGCTCCTCGACGCCGGAACTCTCGAGAGAGACCCGACGATAAGAGGCGCTTTCTACAGATCACTGAAGGACAAGCTCGGAAGCCCGGACGAGAATGAAAGAGAAACCGCCGCCGCCGCGCTGAGGTACGGTCTCGCCGCCCTCGCCGGGGCGGACGTGGTCGATTTCTGAGAGGTGACGCGATGTACATAGAAAATCTGAGGATAAGGTCGTTCGGAAAGCTCGAAAACACGGACGTAGAGCTCTCGCCGGGCGTGAACATGATCGAGGGCGCGAACGAGAGCGGAAAGTCGACGATAGCGGCGTTCATCCGCTTCATCTTCTACGGCGTCCCCGCGAAGGAGCGCCAGACCACAGTCAGCTGGACGACCGGCAGGGCAGAAGGCTCAATGACCGTGAACACAGGGAACAAACGCTACAGGATAGAGCGGACGCTGTTCCAGGCGGGCGAGAAGTCCGCTTGGCGCGAGGACGCGCGGATAATTGACCTTGATAACAATACGCCGTGCCATGTCGGCGAGGTGCCGGGCGAGGTGTTCTTCGGCGTTGACTCAGACCTGTTCGCCGCGACGGCGTTCGTCGGACAGGCGGGCGGCGCGGAGACGGGCGGCGCGAAGGTCGCGGAGAGCATAGAGAACCTGCTCTTCTCCGCCGACGAGAACGTCAACACCCAGAAGGCGATAGCAAAGCTCGACGCCGCGAGAACGCTGCTCCTGCACAAAAACGGCAAGGGCGGAAGGATATACGAACTCGAAAACGAGTGCGAAAACCTTGAGGAACGCCTGAAGACAGCCCTCGCTCTCTCGAAGGAGCGCCTGACGAAGGAAGCGCAGCTCGCGGATCTCAGACGCAACGAAAGGACCGCGAGAGCAAAGTCGGAGCTGCTCGCCAAAAAGATAAAGCAATACGAGACGAACGCGCTCGTGAAGCTGTTCGACCGTATGCACGCGCTTGAGAAAAAAGTCGACGCGCTCGAGCGTGAGATAAGCGAGTCCGGCGCGCCGGACGCCGGTGTGGTGAGCAGACTGAGGACCGCGACCGAGAGGATAGCGCTCCTCGGCCGCGAGCTCGCCGATCTCGAGGCGAGAAACGATGCTGCGGCGGAACCCATTGACGACCCGGTTCTCGCCGGGTACGAGGCTGACGGAGGTCGTGACGGCGTCGAGAGCGAGATCAGGGGACAGAAGATGTCCGCGAAGGTTCACACGGGTGTCGGCGTGACGCTTGTGATCATAGGGCTTGTTGTGCTGGCGCTCGGGGTGATACCATTGATACTCGGCTCTGACGCGGCGAGGTGGCCGCTGATCGGCGGCGGAATAATACTCGCGATAGCCGTGACGCTGTTCGTCTCGGCGGGAAGAAGCCGCGCCGCCGCGAGGGAACTCGAGGAGAAATACGACCTCGACGACCTCGACGAGAGGCTGACGGCGCGCAACGCCGCCCGCGATTCGAGGAGAATGAACGAGTTCGCCATAGCCGACGCGAGACGCCGTCTTGAGGAAGCGAAAAAAGATGCCGCCGGACTCTTCCCGGAGACAGCTAACGCTGATCCCGAGCGGTTGAAGGAGCGTCTTGAAGCCCTGAGCGAGAGTAGTCTCGCCGCCGAGACGACGAGGGCGGAATACGAGAAGCAACTCGAGCTGCTCCGGAATATGCGCGAGCAGCTCGCCGGATATGACGAGGAGGAGCTGCGCGCCGCGGTCGACCCGACCGTCGGGCTTGACGATGTGGATCGTGACAATATCTCCGCCGTGCGCCGCGAGGCGGACTTCACCGCGAAGAGTGCTCAGAGCCTCGAGAGACACGCTGTGGAGCTCGAGAAGGCTCTGGCGGCACTCCCACAGGGTGAGAACTCGTCTGAGCTCAGCGACCGGCTGGAGGCGGCGAGAGCGGAGCTTGAAACGCTGAGAGAAAAGCTCGACGCGTATCTCCTCGCCTTCGATAAGCTCGGAGAGGCGAGCGGAAACCTCCGCACGAGCGTGTCCCCGAGACTCGCGTCGGACGCCGCGAAGCTGATGGCGCACATAACCGACGGGAAGTACACCGAGATAGGCGTCGGCGGGGACCTCGGCATGACCGCGCTGACCGATTCCGGAACACGGAGCATATCGTTGCTGAGCGCCGGAACAAAGGACGCGGCGTACCTCGCGCTGAGGCTCGCGCTGATCGGAATGCTCTACAGAAGGTGCGCGCCGCCGACGATATTCGACGAGAGCTTCGCGAGGGTCGACGACGAGCGATTGGCAAAGCTGCTGACACTCGCCGCGGCAAGGGAACAGAGTATAATTCTCACCTCGAACGACCGCGACGCCAGAGTCATGCGCGGGGTCGGAAGATTCCGCGAGATACGGCTGTAAGTCAATATCGCGTATAATTAAAAAAGCCCGCTGTTCGCCGTTTTCCGGCTGAATCAGCGGGCTTTTTGTCATGCGGGGTGTCGTGGATCCCGACGCCCCTGTGGATTAAGGATATCACGCTTTCTGGCACTCGATATATGTGAGCTGGAATGAGGCGGGGAGGACAGTCTTTTTCGTGATAGTCCACCCGTGTGATGTTATGAATCCGGCGTAGCTCTCCGGCGACCACTTGTGCTTGAGCGGGAACCCGGCGAGCTTCATTAAACCGGCGCGCAGTCTTCCGGTGAGTCCCATCTTCGCGTGAGTAAAGGTCGGCGCTATCAGAATGCCGCCGGGCGCGAGAACGCGGGAGATTTCACTCAGGGCCTTCTCCGGGTCGTCGATAATATGCAGAACGTTCGCCGCGATGACAACGTCAAAGCTGCCGGACGTGTATGGCAGCGCCGTCATGTCCTGCACCGAGAAGTGGAGCTTCGCGGAGTGGCAGTCCTTTTTCGCCATCGCGATCATTTCCGGCGAGAAGTCGCACGCTTCGACGCTTTCCGCCGCGCTCACTATGTTCTTTGAGATAAGCCCGGTGCCGCAGGCGAGCTCGAGCACGTTTTTATCCGCGACGACAGGGCGGATAAGCTCGTACATACGTCTGTACGAGCCCGTGTCTTTTTTCATGAAGCCGTCGTATATCCCGGCGTATTTTGACCAGAAGGATTTTTTCTCCGCTTTATCATTCATCTGTGTGTCCTCCAATGAGTTAGCTTCAACTAACCTATAGTCTGAGAGAATGAGAGACCACATGGTGTGCTCTCTCTGTACATATAAAGTATATCCCTGAGCGGAAGAAAAATCAAGCGCTTTTTTGTTAATAATCCGCTCTCAGAGCCGCGCGCGGTCAAGCGCCTCTAGCAGAGATATCTTTTTCGGATTGTTTTCTCTCCAGAACTTCGCCGCGGCGGCGACCATCTCCTTTCCGTCCGGGTAGGAGGACGACTTTTTCAGGAGTTTTACCGCCTCTCTGTAGTCACGCTTGTTTTTTGCCGTCGCAAGCGCTCTTTCCGCGATAGATACGCGGTAGACGAGGGCGCGCTCGGGCAGGGCTTTTTTCAGCTCCTTTTCATATTTTTCAAAGTTGTAGCCGTACGTGTCGTACTGTTCTATGCTGTCCATCAGCCGGTCGTAGTCATTTTCGAGAAACATGAACGCGTATTTTTCTGAGCACATATCTCCTGCTGACAGTATTTCAGCATATACTTCCGGCCATTCATCCTTCGGCGTAAACTCTTTCAGGGTGAGCGCAAGAGAGCAATTGAACCAATAAGAATCAGATAACTGGTCTTTTATGTCTTTTATAAGCTGATCAATGGTGCCTGTCTCACGGCAGTGATTCATGAGCCGTTCATATGCTCTCTTTACCATTTCCGGCTTGTAGAGATGCCCGAGTATTTCCAGCGCGTCAATCGGATTCAGAGAATCCGGAACTCTATTGATGAGTGTGTCTGCGAACGCGTCGTATGTCTTCTCCTCAGGAAGAGCGGAGAAAGCTGTCCGGAGGATGAAACCGACGCCTTCCGGTGTATCCGCTTCCGACGCCATCGAGAGCAGCTCATCACGGATACTCTTGTATTTCGCCGTGCTCTTCTGCGCGGTACGGACAAGTATGGCAACACACAGGCGTCTGATATCAGCAGTCATATTTTCTGTGATACACGGTCTTGATATCACCGTCCGGAGCACCGCGAGGACTAACTTTTCCGCGTCTCCGTCGATCATGATAGGGAGAAAGTCAAGAAGCAGGTAGTCCAGCTCGCGGAAAAAACTGTTGTTTTCAGGCTCCGCGTTCAGCGCTTCGAGTCTTGTCATGGCGCGCTCAAGCGATCCGCGCGTCTGCTCCGATTTGTAGAGTACAGCAGCCATATGTTTGCAGCGGCGATGATCCATGGCGTAAGGACAGTCGCATGACCCGCCGGCAAAGCCGCCTGCCTTTGTGAGACGCACACTGACATTGTATTGCTGACTTCCGCGTACCACAGCGGAAGTCGTTTTATAGTCCGTGCTGACTATTTTTACACGGTTTCCGTTCGCGTATTTCTTGCCGCGCTCGAGTATTGTCTGGTTGAACGCGTTTTCCCACTCGTACATCACGACACCTCCATCTGATATCATTTTACCATAAATCCGGCAAAAAATCAATACCTGACGCCGCAGATTTCCATATATGCAAAAAAAATCGATTTATGTCCAAAACAGTAATATGTCATATTGACAACATATACCTTAATATGTTATAATAATAAATGAAATCGGCAGACGCGGTTTGCGGCGCCGAAATAACTTTTACCGGAGGAATCCTAATGTCAAAGTGCATTAAGTGCGGCGCCGAGCTTGAGGATGGAGCAAAGTTCTGCCCCGAGTGCGGAGAAAAACAGGAGCAGCCCGCCGCTGAGAGCGCACAGGCTCAGAAGACCGAGAACACACAGACAAACGATCAGGCGCAGAATCAGAACCAGAACGCGAATATCGGGGCGGCTCCCGGAGCGAACGCGTCTGATATCGGCGATAAGCTGAAGAAGCTCAATGACACCGCCGACACGACCGACGAGTTTGACAAGGCGGACATCGAGTCGAACAAGGTCATGGCGGTCCTCGCGTATCTCTCGTGGCTTGTGCTCATCCCGCTCATCGGCGCACAGAAATCGAAGTACGCGAAGTTCCATACGAATCAGGGTCTCATCCTCGCGATAACCGAGATCGCGTGGGGCGTTGTCAGCGCGGTCGTCAAGACGATCATCCGCACGGTGTTCTCGCTCATAGGTCTCGGGTTCCTCGCGACGATAATCAATTCGCTCCTCGGGCTTGTAAGTCTCGCCTTCCTCGTCCTCAGCATTATCGGTATCGTCAACGCGGTGAACGGCAAGGCAAAGCAGCTCCCTGTCATCGGAAAGTTCACTCTTATAAAGTAATGAATCGCGAAAGGCTGTCCGCCCGTGTGGACAGCCTTTTTTCGGTGCGCCCGGCATGCGCAACAACTAAATGGAGAAAGATCACAACGCTGCTTTTCCGAGTGAGATGGCTGTTATGAAGATTTTATATCTTCGTACGCCGGATGTGATTAAAGTCTGAAAATAAATTTTCAGATCAAACAGTTTTGAGGCTTTCACGACATGGGATCGTGAATTTTGAAAGACGGACAAGCCGTCTTTCAAAACCGCCTCAAAACTGTAAGTTTGTACGAAAGGCATGGTCATAAAAATGGACGATGCCATATCCGAACTGGAGCCTTATCCGTGGAAAAACAGACATCCTTTGGAGCATTGGTTGGGATTTGTGATTTCGCTTATGATATGCCTTCATGCCGAATAGAGCGGACTTCTCGCCGCGTCGGGAACATGGAGCGGAGCGTATCCGTCATAGGTCTCCCACCACGCCGGGACATCCTCAACGCACTTATAGAAGGGGATTTTCCTTGTGTCGATACGCACATCGCACTCGTAATCGGTCACAAGGCAATCGACATTTATTATAACCGTATTGGCGAGCTCCACGGTATTCTCGACGACACCGGAGCGGAATCTGACACTGTTTTTCGCGTCTGATCAGGCTATAGTCAGATGTTCATATCGTCGTATCCGACGTCCGAAAAGACCGGCGCGGATGATCCGGAAAAACCTCTCCAACTCGGGCGAATATGTCGATTTATATATCCCATCGGATTGCAGCACACGTTTACGATCGTATCCGGCATTTTCCATTCAAGCGTAAGCTCAAGCTTCGACGGGACATCATTCTTTGCGGAAATATGCAGAATCGTTATATCAACGCCGATAGCTTTTTCAGCGTATGAAGCGGTGAACCCGTTGTTCACGGTCAAAGTGTGCATATGATTTACATCACAAATAATACCGTGTGTCTAACTTCTGACCGCTTCGACAGCACCCGCCAGCGCGTCGCCCATCTGCCTGTATCCGGCGTGATTCGGATGGATTCCGTCGGTGTTCACGAATACCTGATGCTCGCTGTGAATGTTTGCTTTGCGCGTGTCGTTCTTATAACCGTATACAGGATCAATTGTCATGTGGGACGAAACTATGAATAATCCTTCGTCCTCACGCGAGCCGAACTCGCTGATCAGCCGGTCTGCTGTGTGCGCGATGATATGTCTGAACATCGCGGCGGAACCGAAGCAGCCGCGGCTCAGCCCCCACGCGTAGCCGCTTCCGCCCGGAATCGGAGTCATTATCAGAATCTTCACAGTCGGGCACGCTTTTCGTATCGAATCAATCATGGCTTTGATATTTCCGATAAGCCGGTCGAGCGCCGGTTTGTAATCAGAATAACTCTTTGACGCAAGGTCATTGCAGCCGAGCAGTATCGACACCGCGTCCGGCGTCGGAATTTTCCAGCGTTTCAGATATCCGCCGAAGTCAAAACGGAATCGCGGGGCACTGTCAATCACATCGGTTTCCCTCATGAGCTTTTCGTCTTTAAGGTAAGCTCTTCCGTTTATCTCCTCGTGTGTGAAACCATCAAAGACGTATGTGTCAGCGCTGTCCTCCGCTCCGGCGTTCTCCATGAAGGATATCTCACCATAATATTCCTCCGGCGCGACGCCGTCCGGGAACAGAAACGGCGACATACCGTATCTGTCACCGGTCTTCTCCATAAAGGTTGACGACGACCAGCCGCCGCGCCCTTCATGCCTTACGATTCCGTTGAAGCCCCTTGTGCCGACGAAATCGAGATTTTTCAGCTTCATCGCGACGTGCTCGAGATACACCTCGGACTGCGTCATGCTGTCGCCTATCGCGAGAAGCGTGAATCGACGCTCGTTCTGCCTTGACGCCGCGAGAAATACGGTCGTCTCCTTTTCACAGAGAAGCTCTCCGGTGAAATTATCGAAAACCCTTATCGCGAGCGGAAACCCGCTCTCGTCCGGGAAGTCATCTATCCGCCAGAAATGACCTAGATTTCTTCCGTATTTACAGTCCACCTGAACGTCATAGCCCGGCAGATACGGAAAGATTACGTTCTCAAAGTAGATATTGTATTCCTCGCGGTTTGTCTTTATCGTCTGTTTTTTCCGGTCGCGCAGGATATAAACGCGGTCGGGAAGAAGTATCATAGGAGTGTGCATCGTTTTTCTCCGATTCAGTCCAGATTTGCGACCGTTTCATTCAGCTTTTCAAGCTCGGTCTTTATTTTTTTCGATCTTTTCTCGACATAGCTCGTGATATTCTCACCGATGGTCTTATTGTCGTCGTTGAACGCGAAATACGTGCATGTTGCCTCGGACATATTCTGCGCGAAAACACAGTCGAAGGCTATCGACGCGCTCGCGCGTATCAGGTCAACCATATCTTTCGTATCCTCGTCGCGCGTGTATTTCTCCTTCAGCGCTATTTCATACCATGTGGGAACGACGTCAGTCATGCCGTAATAGCCGAGCGCCTCACAGACCGCGCCCACCGTTCCGGCGTCGGACACCGTCTTCGGAATGAAGAACATCGATGTCGATGTGCCGATGCGGGTGTGATAGCTATCCTGCGCCTTGTCGTATTTCGGCATCGGGACTATACCGAAATCGTCGGCCATGTCGCGGAAATTGTCGGTCGCGCTCAGGAAGTTCGTGTTGAACAGAGCCCTGCCGGACATGAACATAGCGTTTATCGGCTCATGTTCGTTGTATATGTAGGTCGCGGGGTTTCCGACGAAGAATGACCACATTTTTGCGTACGCGTCCGCGTATTTTTCGGTCACGCCTGTGAATGAAATGTTCCCGTTTTTGTCATCCGTGAAAAGTGACAGACCGAAACCTTCCTGTAAGCTCCTGTTCACGGTCAGCTGGGCTATATATCCGAGCAGATCGTCCTCCGGAGTCAGGCTTCCGTCTCCGTTCAGGTCCTTTGCCGCCGTGAGCGCCATCGAAGTCATGTTGTCGAGCGTCCAGTCACCTGAACGAACAAGCGAATATGGATCGTCGAGATTGTTCTCATTCAGTATCCGGCGGTTGAAATACATACACGCCTGATCCTTGTACAGCGACAGCTGAGCGTCGCCGGTTACAGCGAAGAGCTTTCCGGCAACAGACGCCTGAGTGTCAAGACCGTCGACCCACCAGTCATTTTCTATGTTGATGTTCGGCACGTCGTAGATGTTCATATAAAGTCCGTCGGTTATAGTCGGCATGACGCAGACCATAACGCCGTTCACAATGTCATACGCGCCGTCGCCCGCCATGACGCTCGTCGATATCAGGTTGCAGAACGAATCTTTGTCCGCCCAGTGACCGGGCTTCACGACATAGTTCAGCTTTACGTTCAGAAGGTCCTCCACCACACGGTTGCGCTCCTCGGCGGCGTCGTTCACGACGTCTCCGGACAGCTCCTCGTTCCCGAACTCGTACTCGGCGTGGACGGTAGTCAGCATGGTTATTCCGGTCGTCTCATCGCATTTCGGCAGAGTGGCAATCGACGCCGGAAGGTCACTTGTTTCCTCTGTGCTGCTTTCATCCGATGTCGCGGTGCTGCTCTGTGTGTCGTCCGTCTGAGGGGTCTCTCCGCAGGAAAAGGCGGATGCCGCAGATAAAAGGCACAGAAGCAACGACACGGTTCTTGTGAGGTTCTTGGGATTTTTCGTTTCTGACATGGTAACATTCTCCTCGATTATATTGCAAAATACGATTTGATGCGTTCGTCTGTCCTGACGTCCGGACAGACAAATCTTATCAAAATACAAAAAATATTCCGAATTATATTGACAAACCCCAGGATATGTACTATAATATCTGTGTATATTATACAACATCCGGGGCGCTCTTTGCAAGAGTATAAACCGAGTATTACCCGGACAAAACCGACTTTTACCGGAGGACGCAATGAGCTACTTTTCATTTAATATATTTGATTGCGGCGTGCAGTACAACGATGCCGATCGCTTCTGGATCTGCAAGTACAAATACAACCGTCAGCGGCTGTATTATGTGCTTGAAGGCGAGGCTTACTTTTTTCGCAACGGAATCGAATATCCGGTCAGGACCGGAGGAGTATATATTTTCCCATCAAATCTCGAGTTCATCATGAAGCAGTACACATCTGAAAAAATGAAGCTGCTTTATTTTGATTTCAGCACTGTCCCGCCGATAATTTCAGACGTGATATTCGGTATGATGGCAGAAGACGATAATATCACGCTCGGAATTCTGAGGGCTATGCGTCAGATCTTTGATGATATTTCCGTAAAGTGTCTCTATTTCCCGCAAATGTCATCGAATCCCAGATGCAGGGTGTTATGTATGCTGTTTGACGCCCTTCTCACACACCTTTCCGAGAGATTCGAAATAAATTACCGGCTTGACCCGGTGATACGCAAGTCAGTTGAATACATAAACGAGAATTTTACAGATGATATCCACGTCTCTGAGCTTTCGAACATGGCGCATCTCTGTCCTGACCATTTCACAAGGCTGTTTAAGGCGAATATGGATGTGACGCCGTATCAGTATCTCATGCGCCTGCGGCTGAGCCGCGCCATTGCTCTCAAGGATCAGGGGATAGGCGGAGAAGAGCTGCTGAAACTTACCGGCTTCCGTAATCTTGATTCGCTGTCAAAAGCGATAAGGCGTGAACGACCGGAGCACGACATCGAGAAGTGAATTCACCTGATTTTCACGCCCAAATTCCGCGCATCTTCCACTTTGTCCCCGAAACCTCCGCTCCATCGATATGGAGCGTTTTTTTGTCCGCCGCGTCGGTAAACGTTGCCGACACCTCGTCCGCGATGAAGAACTCGACAGAGCGGACGTCAGTGATTACGCGCATCTTAATCTTGTCCGCGTGCTTCGGAGTATAGATTTTCCCGCTGGTGAAGCAGATTTTCCCGCTTGCCCTTTCGTAAGTGAAGCCGTTTTCGCCGACTTTCACCGTAATATCATTGTCGGTCGGTAGCGTGAATTCGCAGTCGCCGGGGACAAAAAGCTCTGTGTCCGCCGCGAAGCTCTCCGCACCGCAGCGCAGTTTGTCGATATTTTCTGTCGGCGTTCTGAACAGCCTGTAATCCTCCCCGACCTTGTGAAGCTCCAGACGGCAGACGAGCGACATCGACTCGGCGAACGGCACGCCGTGGTTCTTTTCCTTGTCGTATTTCCACGCGTAGCCATGGTCAACCATCCACGCGATGTGATACCGCGCGGTATTGTCCGGATGAGAGTTCCATGTCTGTCCTGCGTACACCGCGCTGCCGTAATCGAGGAATCCTTCGTTTCCCATCGGCGTGAAGTGATAGTTCTTGAACTCGCCCACAAGATACCTCCCGTTTCCGCCGTAAAGCACCCACAGCCGTTCGCCGGTTTCGATCACGGGAAGCGGGAACAGATCAGGGCATTCGTAGAGATCAGGCGAGCGCGACTCGAACTTCCAGTCGACGCAGTTCTCAGACGAATAGAAGCTGACACAGTTTTTCCCTTCAAAGGTTTCGTAGACAGCGATGCAGAGCTTACCCTCGTCGGTGAAGAGCAGCTTCGGATCGCGCCAGCCCTCGCCCATCGGAACCGGTATAATCGGTTCTTTCGGGAATTTGTTGAAGGTGAAGCCGCCGTCGGTACTGTACTCGAGTATCTGACCGCGGTTTCCGGCTGTCTGTTTTCTGCCCTTGAACATCGACGACTGGAGAGCTGTGTAGGTCGCGAGTATTGTTCCCTTGCCGAACCCGGAAATGTTGTCTTTGTCGACGATCGCGCTTCCGGAGGCGATATGGGTCTGTGAGTCGGACGGGCGTATCGCGTCGGGATATTCCCTGAAATGCACGCCGTCAGGGCTGACAGCGAGTCCCCAGCTGACATTGACTCCGCCGTGATTCGGCCCGTAAGGATTGTGCTGGTAGCACATATGAAACTCGCCGTTCACAAAGACGAGCCCGTTCGGGTCATTGAGCCAGCCGCGGCGGGAGGAGAAGTGCAGCTGCTGACGCTCGGGTTCTCTGTAGATGCCCGGATAGAGATCAGGACGATCCTCTATCCGCCCGCCGGGAATTATCCCGTCGAACAGCGTGTCCGGGACATCGTCGTCCTCACACGAGAGAGTGACTGTCTTCCCGACAAGCGCGTCGAGATGCAGCGGGCAGTAGAAGTCCGGCTTACGCTCGGTCAGAGCGAGATAAAACTCGGCAAACTGCTCTCCGGTCGATTCGTCGGTTATTTTAACGTACCACATACGGCCGGTGTCCTCGATTGGGAGGTGGAGGGTCGGGGTGGTCAGGGGAAAGGTTTTTGCTGGCATGATAATTCTCCTTTTTTATCCCATCCGTGTCGAGCACGGATCAAGTCTCTTGATAATATCCTGTTGAATCGCCGGCGAGAGATCGAGAAAATTGACGAATGTACCGTGAATCCGCATGATGTACACTCCTGACGGCGCGTATTTCTTCGGGTTTTCGAGAACCTTTCTCAGTATCTCCGGCGTGGTTATGTTGAGGTAGAGATAGAACGGCGCGTTTCCGTTGTCATCAGGCTTGAAGAGCGGGTCGAGGACTCTCTTCCTGAACGCGAGCCCTTTGTCGTAAAGGCTTTCTTCCCTGAAATATCCCGGGTCAATGCCGAGATGTGACGCGTAGCCGCCGCGCATCAGTCCGAACGGCAGCTTTCTCGACGAGAGCGTTCTGAACCCGAGCCCCGAGTTCGCGTCGCCGTAGAGCGGGTCAACACCGTAGTTCAGCATTTCCCGCGCGCCGCGCCCGCACGGCAGAGCTGCCACGTGATAACCATAGAGCAGATGCGTCGACGGTGTGCTGAAATCCGGGCGGAAGGCGTTGCCGAGGTAGTTCTTTTCCCCGCTGACGATCGACGAGATCTTGTTCGCCACGTCGACCGCCTCATTGTCCGCCTCATCGTCGTTGTTCCCGAACTTCGGGCAGGAGATCAGATATTGTTTTATCTCGTCGTCCTCCCGGAAGTCATTCTTCAGAGCGGCGATAAGCCTTTCAGCCCATTCCGGGTGTTCCGCGAGAAGATGGTCGACCGCAACGAGCGAATCCGACACGACCGTGAGACCGTGAATAAGGCAGCCGCTGCCGTTGTATTTCGTCCCTTGATTCACGGTGTCGCGCATATCATACCCGCTATCGATCCCACCCATCAGCGAGCTTAGCAGCGGCACTCGGAGCTCCGACAGCGCGGACGAGCAGGCGTTTCCGGACTCGGCCATTCTGTCTGCGATGAATCGCGTGTTTTTGTAGAAGCGTTCCCTGAGCGTCTTCAGCCTTGTGAGGGCGTCGTCGCCATCGGACGACAGAACACGCTTTCCGGTCAGCATAGACACGCCGTCGTTTAATGTCAGTTCGAGTATTTTTCCGAGGTTCAGCCATGTGTTCGTCGTGTTGCCGTTGTCCTTGCCCATTATGAGCGGCTCCTGACAGCCGGCGACCGAGTAATCGGCTAGGTCTTCGCGGTCGACTCCCGCGTCGGACAGAATTCTGAACAGCATATCGTCGTTGAAGAACGACGGCGTCAGGCAGCCCGGGGTGAAGAAGAATCTTCCGAGCTCACCGTAAAGCCGGTCGGGAGTGCCGGAATGCAGCTTGACCGAGAGAATCGGCTGCGGCAGATTCATGTCATAATAGGCGTCGAGAAGCGCGTATGAGGTCTCGTTTGTCAGGTCATTCCCGTCAGCGTCCCTGCCGCCGATCAATATGTTCTGCGAGATAGCCCAGCTCCGGTCGCCGACATTGAAGAATACCAGAAAATGCCTGAACAGCGCGGCGGCTTCCTCACGGGTCTCTCCGCTCATCGCGCGGTACGGCTCGAATATCCGGTCGGCGTTTCCGACTGAGAGCGCGAACGGATTCGGCGCCTGTTCAAGGCATACCGCCTGCCAGACGAGAATGTACGACTGTATCGCCTCATAAAGGCTCTCAGAGGGATTCGCCGGGACTTTTTTCAGGGTTTTTGAGATCGTGAGCAGTCTATCACGGCGGATTCCATCGGCTTTTTCCGCAATTTCACCGGCGAGCTCAGAGTAGCGCTTCGCGAGAGTCAGCACTGCGTAGAGCGCGGTCCTCATCGCCTTGTATCCGGAGCGCGACGCGTCGTCAGCCGGTGTTTTGCTGTCGATTTCCGCGATCATTGCGTTGATTCCGTATTTCAGCACGCCGCGGTAATCGGCTATAACGTGACCCGTTACCTGCTCCATGAAGTACGCGACCTCATCGGTATACAGGTGTGAAGCGTCATACGCCACCGTCAGTTTCTTTGCGTAATCGCTCCGTTTGTCGAACTCACGAACCTTTTCTACGCGTTCGGTCGTGAATTCTGCGCTTGGTTCAATGTCATTGTATACCGTCGCCGGGTCGCAGTAGCCTCCGAAGCTCTCGACCCTGAAGGTCGGGTTGATCAGCGCGTAGCTTCGCGCGAAGGCGTCGCGCTGGGTTCCGGCGAATATCGCGTCCTCTTCTATTGAGAGCGGAAGCTCTTCCGCGATTCTCGCGAGTGTGAACGCCGCCTTTTCGGACAGCGGAAGTTCCTTCGCCTCATCCGCGTGGAGCATGGCAATCTCACGGCAGAGGAACCAGCCGTCAAGGCGTTTCCGCGCTCTTTCAGCGGCGAAAAGGGCTTTCGCGCTCTCTGAAATGTTTTTTGCTCCGCCGAGTTTTTCGATTGTTCGCATAAAATTTCCTTTCCAAAGCATTATGTTTTCCTGAGCTCTATTCCCGAGCTTCTGAGCGCCGTTTCCATTTTCCGGACGAAATCATCCGTGACGAAGCCGTCCGTGACCTTGTATTCGAGCCCGCACTCTCGCCATTTGTCCTTCCCGTACTCGTGGTATGGCAGGAGCTCGACCGTGAATTTCCCGTACTCCGCAAATTCTGTCAGAGCGGCGGCAAATTTCTCCGATGCGTCAGTCGAATCGTTGAAACCGTGTATCAACGGAATTCTGAGCGATAACGGAATCCTGTGCTCAAGTATCAACCGTATGTTATCTTCAATGATACCGAGCCGCCCGCCGGTGACGCGTGAGAGTATATCCGCGTCATAGTGCTTGTAATCAGCTATAACCGCGTTAAGATGCGGCAGGAGGAGCGGCAGCTTCACTGACAAAAGATTCGTCTCAATCATTGTGTTTATCCCGCCCTCACGAAGTACTGCGAGAAGCGCTGCGGCTGGCTCAGCCTGCACACAGACCTCGCCGCCTGTAAGTGTCACTCCGCCGCCGTCGTACATCATCGGTTTTGCCGAGACGGCTTCACGGCAGAGCTCATCGACAGTGTATTCACGTGAAGACAGGACGAGGATGCCGTTCGGCTTCAGACAGGTGCGATCGGCACATGAACGGCATTTTGAGCGGTCGAAATTCTTGCAGACCCATTCGGGAATGACGCTTGCCTTTTGCAGAAGCACCGGTTCTCGCGACATTCCCTCGGGATTCGCGCACCAAGGACAGCGCAGGTCGCAGCCCTGCAGATGAAAGACAAGCCGGTTTCCGGTGCCGTCCCTTGAATACTGAAATCCCTTTCCGAAGATAAGGAGCTTATCCGCGCTCATTTGCTATCCCCTTTATCCGCGATCCACGGTCCGAGCAGAGCTGCGAGTGCCGTCGCGTCGTCGCATCCCGCGACAGAACACAGCTTTTTCAGCCGATAGCCGACCGCGCGTTCCGAGATGAAGACGGACTCAGCTACCGCGGCACGTGTCAGCTTGTTGTGCAGTCCGCGAATAATCAATATGTCGATACGGTCGCAGACCGAAAGACAGCGCTCGACGCGGAGAATCTCATTCGCGAGCGGGTCTTCGGACAGTGTCTCGAGGCTCATGACATCGTCATCCCCGTCGATCATGTCGTCGTCCGGGTCGTTTATGCTCATCGGAACTCTGATCGTCGCGGAGATCTCAATGTCGTTCTTTTGCAGCCATGAGCAGAGCTTGACCGCCTGCCGCCCGAACTCTCGGTGCTCCGCCGAGAGCGTGATTATCCCGGGAACGAGCACCGTGAAATCCGATATCATCCGGTCGACGAACCCTGCGAGCGTTATCTTCCCTCTCTGTTCTCCGAGAGCGCGGTTAAGCGCGACGGCGGCAAGATCGTTGCAGCAGATTACCGAGTCGTATCTGTCGCTCACGGTCAGAAAGTCGGATACGCACTCGCCGAGGTCTTTTGAAACCGCGAAAACATCATTTTCTGGTGACACGATGCCCAGGCGCGACATTTCGGATAGGTAGCTTTTCAATTTTATCTTGTCCGGTCCGGAGTCGGGATAGACGCCGAAAAGAGCGGTTTTTGTCCGTCCGCCGTCACGCAGGGCGCGGATGCCCTGTATCACCGCGTCGGCGTAGTCCATGATTATGACGCTCGAGTGCGGCGACGGAATATCAGACGTGAAATTGACGAGGATCGTGTGGATTCCGGCGTCCCACATTCTTTTCAGCGGCTCGCCGAGCGCCGCCGCGGAGTTTCCGGCAACGATGATCACCGGATTCAGATTGTTGTCGGAAATATCGTCCACGCTGTGAGGAATCTCGTCGAGAAGCACGAGCTGGTAATGCCGCTTTTCAGCCTCCTCAGCGATGCCGCGCAGGATGTGCATGAACCAGAGAGTCTTCCTGAAGGAAGAGTCGGTATATACATACAGATTCATTTTTATGAGCATACCTTTCGTACTAACTTACAGTTTTGAGGCGGTTTTGAAAGACGGCTTGTCCGTCTTTCAAAATTCACGACCTAATGTCGTGAAAGCCTCAAAACTGTTTGATCTGAAAATTTATTTTCATACCTTGCTCCTGAGAATTGTTTGTCTCATTATACCATATTTTCCGCCGGAATGCAAGGAAGTCTTTTTCGCGGTTTTGCGGGAATCGCTTCTGGGAATCTTCTGCAATTCTTAAAATCAGTTGCTATAACCGTCGGATGATCTCAATTCTTTAATTCCAAAGATATTTTGCCGCTGTGCCAACCGTATACATCTTGTGCACCGACTTACTTTTCGGGAGTACGGATTCCAAAACCGGCGGATGCCTTTCCCGGAAAGCAAGGGCTATTCTGTCAGAACATATGCAGGTATCTGCCGGAAATGTATTCGGTTTTCAATGATCAATAGAACTTCTCCGCGCGTCAGAATCGCCCGGAATCTTTGCTCCTCGCCTTTATAGTTTTTGGGGGCGTTTTGAGAGGTATATTTCGGGGGGTTCAAAAATATTTTTGAAAAAATAAAAAAGCGCGATCTCAAACGCTTTCGCGAATGAAATCACGCTTGTAAAAAAACGCACGCCGGACAAAAATCCGACGTGCGGTGAAGAAGACAATATATTCACTCAAACCTCCTGATATCCCGCGGCGCGCCGCGGGTAATATAATCATTCTATCATAAATTTTCCGGGTTGTCAAGCGGGTCTGGATTTTTTCCTGTTTCTTCGCGCGGAAACGACCGCCGTACTGCCGCGGCGGTCGTTTTTTATAGATTCGTTACTATGGATATCTTTTTTTGAAAACTCTTTATTGCAACTTCATTTTACAATGCGCCATCTGTTGAAAATATCGCAGGGATCGGTACCTGCCATTGCGGTCGCCGATCGGCATGCCGTACCTACCCGAACCGTTTCGCACTTTACGTGCATATACCTCCTTTCACAAGCTGATGGAATACGCGAATTCACGCGAGCTTCACTTGAGTCCGACACATCCGTCGATGTACTTCTGCAGATTGTTCTCGTAACTTGTGATATTCGACGCGACGATCGAGGCGTGTCCCGCCATGTCCCTCGCGAGGAGCTTGCTGCCGAGACTGAAGGTCTGCGAGATGATGCCCATATCGCAGATCGAGTTCTTGAACATCATGTCAAGCACCTCGACGGCGACCTCATCGCGTGCGATCTTCGCACCGAGCAGTACGTCGTAAAATGCCGGAAGTACGGTGCGGCAGCTCTCGGAGGATAGGAGCTCGACCACGTAGCCGACGAGCCCGGGATCGCTTATCGTCTTGAGCGCGACCATGTAGCCTGCCCAGTTTAAGGTCTCGTAATCCTTCTGCGATTCATCGTACTTAGGATAGGGCAGAATTCCATACTCGACCTCGGAGCCGCGCATGAACTCAAAGTAGGAGAGCGGCGCCTGATAGAAGAGCGACTTTCCGTCCGCGAAATTGACCGGAGGAGTACCGCCGCCGTTCGGGTCGGTAGTGGTCGAATACTCCCACAGATAGGCGTTTGCGCTGTCGAACATGAAATTTCTCAGCTTCTCGACGAGATTCACCGCCGATTCGTTTCCGAGCGCGACGTGGTACTTGTCGCCGTTTTTCTCGACCAAGCGCTGTCCGCCGCCGGTGATCGCCGAGACGATCTGCCAGCCGAGCTCGCCCGAGAAGCCGTACTGATCGTCCGCGTTCATCACATTGTCGCCGTTCAGATCCTTCGTGACCTTTTTGGACAGTTCAGCCATAGTGTCGATCGTCCAATTACCGCTGGTTACGAACTCGTAGGGATCCTCGAGCTCGTAATCCTCGACCATGTCGCGATTGAAGAAGATCGCGTTGAGATCGGGCAGGATGAAGTCGCTCGAGAGGAAGGGGAGCACGCCGTCGTACTCGAAATTCTCGCGGATCGCCTTGTTGTAGTAGGGCTTTTCGAGGTCGATCGTCGGGATGTCGTGCCAGTTCATGATGCTTCCGCTCGTGAGGATCGCAATACAGCCGATGTAGTTGTGCGTCAAGAAGATGCTGTACTCGTCACGTCCCGCCATGACGGTCTGATTGACCAATTTCGCAGTTTCGAGTCCGTCGCCGAAGTTGTAGGGAACGATGTCGATGTTGAGCTTTTCCTCGACATATGACATGCGCTTGCAGCAGGCGTCGTTGACCGTCTCGCCGATCTCCTCGTCGGCAAAGTAGTATGTGCGGTAGGCGCTCCAATTCGGGTAGGCGATGCCGAACTCGCGGCCCTCGTAATCGAGCCCTTCGGGGATGTCGGGAGCGACGTAGCCGTATTTTTCGGCGTCCGAGACCGTAGTCTCGGCAGGCTCGGTCGTTCCGGTCGGAGAAGTCGTCGTGTCCGAGCCGGAGCCGCCGTCACCGCCGCACGCAACGAGCGACGCGAGCAGTGAGAGCGCGCACAATAGGGATATCTGCTTTTTCATGATATTTCCTCCTATTATTGTGATTGGCGTTTTCATGATATTTCCTCCTATTATTGTGATTGGCGCATTGTAAAATGAAGTTGCAATAAAGAGTTTTCAAAAAAAGATATCCATAGTAACGAATCTGTAGAGTGTGTTTCTAAAGTCACCAACAGGCAAAATAATGCAAGCCAGAGCAGCGCAGCTGCCAAATGAATAAAATGTAGTGATAGAAATCGGTGTACCACGGATCAACTGAATCCGACTTCGGCGGAATGCAGAAGTCAGCATCATGGTTGGCAATATATTCACGGTTTTCCCATGAACCATATGCTTTGTCAGCGAGAACAGTGCTGCCGGAAATATAGAGCTGTTCAAGACAATTTTGAAGCATGATCCCATCATGTACCTGTCCGCCGGTGAGTTCCAGTACCAAGGGATAACCGAGTCCATCACTACCGCGTGGATTTTGGTTGATCTTCCCCCTCGGCTGATTCCGATATGCTGATGATCATCATATCCCGAAGTCCTTTTTTGCACCGGCACTTGACCGGTGCGCTTTGATACATTTTCCCACTGTTCATCATCAATTTCGTATCGTCTTGCCGTGGTTGCTCTCTCCTTGCTATTCGTTGATAATATTATACACGATACTGGCAATTTTTGCAATATGATTTTTGATTTATTTCATAAGCTTGAGTTTGGAAACACACTCTAATAAATAATTGTTTATCCGGCGCTCTTTACGGTCTCAATGAAGGTTTCAAGCTTTGTCATTATCTTGTCCTTCTTCTTTTCAGCGGCGGACGCCCATGTGCCGTCCTTTTTCGCGTCCCAGAGAGTGACCCCCCAGTCGTTCTCCGGCTGTTCTATCGACGCCGCGAACATCCCCGCGACCGACGTGTACTCCGAGTTTTTCATAAGGTCAAGCATCTGCGCCGTCTCGTCGTCGTGCGCGTACTTTATTTTCAGCGCCGTCTCAAAATACGCCGGTGTCGTGTACTTGTTCCCCGCGTAGCCCATTGCCTCGATTACAGCGCCGACAGCCTCGTCGCCCTCGCTCGTGACAGGCACGCTGAACGTCACAAGTCCGTTAGACGACATCGTACGGTAGCTCTTCTGAGCCTCGTCAAACTTCGGATAAGGAAGTATACCGTACTCAAACGGCGTCTCTCTGAAATACATCGTGTCGTTCAGATTGATGAGAGTGAAAAGGACACGCCCCTCGACAAAAGCGGAATCCGAACGGATATCATTCTCGACATTCTTCGATATCTTCAGTGTCGATTCTTTGTCGTGAAGCATCGTGAACACTTTTGAATAGATATCGATAACCCGCTCTGAACCGAACGAATAATCGAAGCTATCTCCGTTTCTTGTGAAAACCTCACCCGCCCCGGCGATCAGGAACGGGATGATGAAGTTCGCGTGAAGCGCTTCAAGTCCGTACTGGTCCTTATCGTCGTACTCACCGTTTCCGTTGAGGTCGCGGTAGATTCTCTTCGACATATCATACATTTTGTCAATTGTCCACTTGCCGTCGTTCACCACCGAATAGACGTCCTCTATCCCGTTTTCTTTCGCGAGATCCTTGTTCACCGCGATGCCGAAAAAACCGGTTATGAACGGCAGGACGCCGTCTCCCGCCGCCATGTATATCTTCCCGTCGATTTCGGCGTTCTGTCTGTAGCCCTGCGACCACCATTCCTTTGACATATCAAGGTACGGCATCTCGTTCAGGTCAGCCATGATTCCTTCCGCTATCAGCGTCGAGGTGAAATATGTCGGTATCAGCGTGATATTGTATGGTTCGGAATCGCTCATGACCGATGTGCGCACCGAATTATACATCACGTCCTTGTCTCCGTAATTGAAATCATGCTCGATGAAGTCGAGTGTGACGTTCAGCAGCTCCTCGACATACTTGTTCTTCTCGTAGATCGAGTCGTTTACGACGTCGCCGATCTCCGACTCGACATACATATTGTCAAACGCGCAGGTCGCCTCATAATCGGTACAGAAAAGCGTTATCTTCCTGCCATCGAAGTCAAGCCCGGAGAGGTATGTCTCAGTTTCCGGCGCCGAGGTGTTCGTGCTGTCTCCGGATGTGGTCGTGTCCTTCGCGTCAGTCTGGGTTTCTCCGCAGGATATCGTCATTATCATCGCCGCGAGCAAAAGCACACTTATCGTTCTTTTCATGGTTTCATCTCCTTATATCTGTCAGTCATAATAGTTTCTCGACAATACTTCCTCCTGCCACTGCTTCGAGAGCATCACGAACGGACAGGAGAATCCGGTTACGCGGACGACTATGTGTCTGTATTTATCCGGCTCCTTCTGTGCCGCAAGGAGCTCGTCGCGGCTGACGCAGTTTATCTGGATCGCCTCAACGCCGTTCAGAGCGCAGGCGCGGATGAAGGCGCCGAGACTGTCCTCATCGAGCCTTGCCGCCGGGAGCATCACATTCGCGATGGAATTCGCCGCGCACTTCTCAAGCCCGATCGCCTTTACCGATCTTAATACGTCAGTCGCGGATCTGATATCGTGCAGTCTCGTCGGAGTGATCCCGTGAGAAATGTAGTACCCGGAATGCCTTCCGTTCGGCGTCGCGGAAATCTTCTGCCCCCACCAGATCACCTCGGTATACATGAAATAACCTATCTTGTACTCACCGCCGAACAGCGTCGGGAGATTTCTCGTTATCCTGTAGAGGTCGCTGTTGAGCCTGCCCGCCAGCGCGTCCGACTCGTCCGAGCCGTCTCCGAACGCCGGAGATCTCGTCGCGAGAATCCGGAGGTTTTCGTCCGGCCAGTCGTTCACGCACTGATTCACAATCTCGTCAACCGTACATATCTTCTCGTCAAAGCAAAGCCGCTTTATCGCGAGAAGGGAGTCGACAACATCAGGAAAACCGGCGAAATTCATCTGCTCCCTCGCGTATCCGGTACCGCCGTTTGTCAGGTCGCGGCGGTTTCTCAGCGGATTCATCATGAGCGCCGAAGTGACCGGCATCGGCGAGATATCCTTCCAGCATATTCCGCCCGTCGCGTTAAGGCGCGCTTTCAGGCGTATCAGCTGCTCCGCGTTCGAGAGAAACACGGAATAGACCTCCTCGAAGCTCCCGGAGCCGGATATCGGCTTGAAATCAAGGTGATTCGCGAACAACCGGGCTTCGGGCATTGTCACGCTCCACTCGAGCGCGCGCAGGAGATTCAGGTACTCACCGCTTGACGGCTTGTTATAATCCCCGCAGAGTGCGTCCCAGCAGCCTGACACGACGTAACCGCGCGCCTGCTCCTCCGTATAGCCGGCGTTCATCATCGCC
>URCP01000024.1 GCA_900546315.1 uncultured Eubacteriales bacterium | reverse complement strand
GAGAATGAGCCTGTGCCCGTTCTCCCTCGCCGCGGAGAGCGCCCTCTTCGCGCTCTCCGGCATTCTTCCTGAGTAGTCGACAAGAGTTCCGTCGATGTCGAGAAAAACATACTTCTTTGTCATGCGAGGGCAATCTCCACCGAGGAAATTCTGTACGGTCCGACCGCAAACGTTACTGTATTGCCAGAAACCTCAGCCGCGCCGGTCTTGTGTCCGGACAGGTCGACGAGCGCCGCGCTCTTCACGTTCTTTGTGAGACCGAGAGTTATCTCCGCGTTCTTTCCGGCAAGCTCGTTCAGCCTTACAAGCAGCTTTCCATCATCCGTGAGAGTTATCGACGTTATCTTCGCTGAGCCGGTCTCAGCCGTCATAAGCGAGCCGGACGGAGCGAGAGCGCCCTTATGCGGGTTCGTCGACGCGTATCTCACCGGGAAACGGAAGATCTCGGATATGTCCGCCATCCCGCGCGGGCAGGAAACACCGATGCCGACAGCTATCGTTATCTCGTGCCGTCCCCGCTCAGGGTCAAAGTCAGGATTGTGCGCCGTGTTGATGAGAGTCGAGGTCAGAATATTGTCATAAGCCCTGTAGCCGTATTTCGAGTCGGTCATCAGGTAGAGAGGCGAGCCGCCCCCGATCGCCGCCGTGTAGCTCTGCGCCGGAATGTCGTGGTTCTCGCTCCCGGTCATCGCAACGCCCATCGGCACGTCGCGCATATATCCGCTCACCGCATAGCCGACCGGCATTCTCAGCGCGAGCATCGGGGCGAATCTCCCCGCCGTCTCGTTCCAGTCGACGTTTATGTGATAGTTAAGAGCCTTCGCGCCCTTGTCGAGGGTTATCTCGCAGTTCACGGTCGAGTTGTAGATTCCGGCGTCAAAACGATAGCCCTGCCTCAGTCCGCCGAAACCGAACCTGTCAACGCGCCGTATATCCGTGAGCGGCCTTATCGCGTGATACTTTCCGATAACCCACGCGCTGCTTCCCTCGAGCTGAGTGTCGATGCCGACGATGCCCGCGAACTCGCTTCTGTTTATTTTCTCGCTACCGTCCTTCTTGTCGATGAGCGAGACAAGGCTCATCGTCTGCTGGTCGAACTCGGCGCGGATGTGCTCGTTCTCGAGGACATAGCTGTTTTCATATGAGAGCACGTTGTGCGTTCCGCCGTAGTAGTACGGGTACTTCTCAACCTCAGCCTGTCTGACGACGACTGTCGTGTAACCATAGGCGGGCAGCTTCACTCTGACGAGCAGGCGGTTGAACTGATGATCCCAGTACCTCTGGAAGGAGCCGTCAATGACCGCGAACTCGAGCGGTTTTCCCTCCGCGTCGGTCACTCTGAGCCGCCTGATATCGCCTGTCCAGTCCCAAATTCTAAGTTCGGTGACGTCCTCCCGCTCAGTTCCGGCGGGATTGTAAAGGGTGAACACACGAGTCAGCCCGACGCCGCGCTCCGGGTTCGGAACGCCCGCGAAGCTCGTCACGCCGAAGCCCGCGCCCGCACCCTCAGACTGCGAGCCGCGCTTTATCTCCTCGTCGGAGAGCTCAACCATAGAGCTGTCAACCGCCTCGGAGAGAGCCCTCAGCGCGAGCGTCTCCTCTGTCTCCGCGTGAGCCGCCGCCGTCTGATAGAGCCCCATCGCGTACTCGCGGCTGTCCTGAACGCAGGAGCCGGTCAGTATATCGTGGAAGTGAGTGAAGAGCGTGTCCCTCCATCCGGTCTCGTATGCCTTATAGTTATATCTCGCGCCGAAGATATCGTGTCCGAGCGCGGAGAGAGCCGACGCCTCGATGAGCTTCGCCTCGGTCATGCGGTTGGCTCTCTTTATCCTCGACTGCGTGGTGTAGCAGCCGTCGAAGAGGAAGTTCAGCTCGTGGTCGACGACGGGCAGCTTTTCGCGTATCTCCGGCTTGTCGGCAATCGAGAAGAACTCACGGAAGGTGCCGAATCTCATCTCAGGCCAGATCTTCCAGCTCTTCATCTCGATCGCGCGCTCAATGTCGCGTCTCGTGACGCCGCCGCCGTGGTTTCCGACACCGTAGACGATAAGCCCGGTCTTAAGCCCGCCCATGCGGCGCGACAGGTCGATAAGCCCCGGACCGACATGCGGCGTTATCGCGGAATTGTACCAGTAAGGCTCGCGGTACATCAGTATCTCAGCCCCGGACGGAGCCTTGTAACGATAAAGAATGTGATCCCCGTCAAGCCCGCGGCAGTGATAATAGTACTTTATCCCGGCGTACGAGTCGATCTCCGGAATATGCGCGCTGTGCCCGAAGGTATCGGGTGAGAAGTCGATCTTAAGCGATTCCGGGTCAACGCCCCATGTCTTCTCGAGGTAGTCGCGCGTGTATTTCACGGTGTTAAGGAGAGATTCGCCGGACGGCATATTCTTGTCGGTCTCGACCCACGCGGTCGAGGTTATCTCCCATCTGCCCTCGTCGATTCGCGCCTTTATACGCTTCATCATGTCCGGGTCGTACTCCTCGACGAGCCTGTAGACCGACGTCTGCGACTGCGAGAAGGTGAAATCCGGGTACTCGTCCATAAGGTCGAGCATCGTGCGGAAGGTAGCGAGAGTCGCCGAGACAGTCTCGTTCCAGCCCCACATCCAGTTCATGTCGATGTGCGCGTGACCGCAGAGGATCAGCGAATACTCCTTCGCGGCTTTTTCGAGCGGAAGGAGCTTCTTCTCGGTCTCCTCACACGCGGAGAAGGTCAGCACACCGTCCCTGTCGAGCGATTTTTCGGCAACGTCAAGCGCCGCGGAAATGTCGTCCGTGAACTTTCCGTCATTCGCGTCGTCGAGCTTCAGGGCGAACTCGAGCTCGGACACCACGCGCCTTATCGTGCCGTTCGGCGGCGTTATGTGCCACATGGTCTCCTTCGGCATACCGAAGGTCATCTCGTAGCCCATGATCTCCCGCTCTCCGCCGACGCGCTGCCTCAGCGCGGAAAATCTCGCGTCATTGTTGTTCATCAGGTTATTCCTCCCGTAATTCTGGTTCTGATGATACTATTCTACCACACCGCGGCGGTATTGTCAATGAGCAGATCGGATTTTTCCGAAAAAAAGAGTGAGCGTTTCCGCACTGCGAAAACGCTCATGTATGTCACTCCTCAGAGCGGAGAACCTCAATCACCGAGTTGTAATAGCTGTCCATAGCGCTCTTTTTCTTCTCGATCGTCGAGGATATCGCCGACTCGTTCTTTATTATCTCGGTCAGATTCATGACCCAGCCCTTGAAGCCGTCGTACAGGTACGCGAAGTCCATCACGCGGGAATCCAGAATCTCGCGCATTATCTTTATCGACTCCTCGTCGCGTGTGCCCTTCTGCTCGACCGCCATGCCTATGTATTTCGGTATAACGTCGGTGTACGACATCGCGCTCATAGCCTCGACGACCGCTCCGACCATCCCGGTGTTATCGTGGTTCGCCGGCACGACCATGACAGAGGCTCCGCCGTCGACGACCGTGTAGTACTCCTCCTGCTTTTCGTCATACTTCGGGAGCGGAAGGACGCCGAACTCGTCGCTCATGTTGCGAAGCCCGAAATCCTCGCGCAGAAGGTCGTTCACCTGCATCGCCTCGAAAAGAACTACTCCCTTCGGAAACAGCTCGCGCCTTGTCTTCGAGAGCGCGTCGGTTTTCGTTATTGTGCCGCTGTTAGACCAGAAGAGCTTCGAGAGCTTTCCGAGCACGTCGAGCGTCTTCTCGGACGTTATCAGGTGCTCCACATGGTCGCCGTCGACTTTTGCGACCCGCCCGTCCGCGCCGTACAGGAACGCCGCGAGTAAACACCCGGCGGAGGTTCCCGCGAAACCGTAGAAGTCTTCCGCGTCCCGCTTCGTGTCGCCGTTAGTGTCGCGGTAGACGTCGGAGGTCAGGCTGTTCAGCTCGTCGAGCGTCCATGTGCCGTCCTCAACCGCCTTGTAGAGATCCGGGAAACCGCTTATTTCCTCGGCTTTTGTCTTGTTGTAGAGTATCATCCACGTCTGCTGGAAATACGAGATCGACAGCTCGCTCTCAATCATATAGAGCTTCCCGCCGACCATAGCGTCGTTCAGCGACTTCACATACCACGGCTTCGAGAAATCAACGTAAGGTATGTCGTTCCAGTCGGCGAAAATACCGCTCTGCGCGTCCGAGCCCGACTGATACATCTGCCCGAAGACGAGATCGTAAACCTGATCGCCGCTCATAACCGACTGCTTCACCACCGAGGATATCCTGCCGTAGTCATCATAGACGGTCGGGGTGATCGTAATGTTGAACCTTTCCTCCGCCTTCCTTGCCCGCTCATAGACCGCGTCGTTTATTATATCCCCGTTCTGCTCTTCCGGCGCGAAGCCGTACATCACGCTTGTCTGCTCGACCGTCCTGAACTCCCTGCCCTCAAAATCAAGGGGCGGCACATCGTCGGTCAGCGCCGTGTCTTCCGGTGCTGTTGTCTCTTCGTTTGTCGTGTCGGTATTCCCTGTCTCCGGCGTTCCGGCGGCGCTCCCGCAGGACACCGCCGTCAGAACGGCGAGGAGCGCGCATATCGCTCTTATGCTTTTGCTTGTCATGATAATCTTCCTTTCGGTCGGTAAATTCAACGTTCTGATAATATTATAGCACATCATGACATTATTTTCTATCAAATCTGTGGCATTCTGTATTGATTTTGTGACCTGATGTCTTGACAGAAAGCGCGTTTTGTGGTATAATTCAGATATCGCGCGAAAAGAACGGAGGCTGAGTATGTCCGCGCAAAGCTCACATATCCAGGGTAAAGTCTGGCTCACCTGGCAGACAGACAGCGAGCTCACCGGGGAAAAGCATCACCACCCGCACGTCCACCCCTTCTGCGAGCTGTATTTCTTCGTCGAGGGCAAATGCAGCTACATGGTAGAGAACGGCATCTACGATATGCCGCCCGGAACCGTCATATTCACCCGCCCCGGAGAGATTCACTCGGTGCGGATAAACGAGCCCTGCCTGTACACGAGGTTCTTCTACCAGATAGACCCGGATTTTCTCACCGGGCTGATCGGCAGGACGCATATGCGCTGTTTCTTCGACCGTCCCTTCGGTGAGCGGAATGTCCTGGTGCTCCCGCGAAAATCCTATCTCGCGTGTCAGGAACGCGTAAGACGCGACGTGACGATGCCCGCGGACTCCCCCGACCGGGCGGCGACACTTGTGGCGGACCTGCTGCTGAACCTTTCAGAGATCAACGCGGCGTTCGACCGGCCGGATACGACAGACGCCGGCGAAAGGTACGGAACTCTCGTCAGCAACGTGCTCGCCTACATAAACTCACACCTCGGGGAGATACGCTCGACATCTGACATAGCGTCCGCCCTGTACGTCTCGCGCGAATACCTGTCGCGCAGCTTCTCCCGTGAGACCGGAATGCGTCTCGGAGAATACCTGACCGAACGGCGTGTCTCCGCGGCGAAGGAACTGATACTCGGCGGCACCTCCCCTGACGAGGCGGCGGAGGTATGCGGCTTCGGGAACTACTCATACTTCATAAACGTCTTCCGCAGAAAAACCGGAGTGACCCCGGGCGTAATGCGCGCGTCAGGAGCAGGAAAAAGCGTCATCCGGATGGAACCCGAACAAACCAACCCTCTATGAGAAAAGGCGTCAGCCCGTGTGACTGACGCCCCCATTTTATTTCGCGGCTTCCGTCTTCACCGCGTTTATCGCGGCTAAAAGCCCGAGCGTGTAGCTGTACTCCCCGAACCCGGCGATCTGCCCGCGGCAGACCGGCGCTATGACCGAGGTCTCGCGGAACCCTTCCCGCGCATGTACGTTCGAGAGATGAACCTCGATAACCGGCAGCTTTATCGCCGAAATGGCGTCGCGTATCGCTATCGAATAGTGAGTGTAAGCGCCCGCGTTCAGCACTATCGCGTCGAACTCCCCTCTCGCCGCGTGAAGATGGTCGACGAGCTCTCCCTCGTGGTTCGACTGGAAGAAGTCGATTCCGACGTGGAGCTTTTCCGCCTTCTTCGCAAGCCTTCTGTTGATCGCCTCGAGCGACTCGGAGCCGTAGATTCCCGGCTCACGCTCACCGAGAAGGTTAAGGTTCGGACCGTTCATTATCAGTATGCGCATTTTTCTTTTCTCCTTTTTCCTGATTTTCAACTTGAATACCGAGAACATCAGTGTAAAACTCCTTCGCGAAGTAAAGCGTTGCGGACGACATATTGCCGTATTTGCGGTCGAAGAGACGATAGCCCGAAACGTCGGTCACGATTCCGTCCGCGGTGACGGTGTTTTTCCGGTTGTCGAATACGAACGTCTTTCCGTGAAGCTCTATCTCCGTGACCTTTTCAGCGGAGTTGTATGTGACGCTCCCGTCCTCCGCCTCTATCATGTTCCGGAACGGGTAGTAGTCCGCGCCGTTCACGGTATAGACCGGGTTCTCGCAGTGGACGCCGTTCCGGTACAGGTCTCGGAAGTCGTTCCCGCGGATGAATATCTTCACGCCGTCCCGAACCCCGTAGACCTCGCGATACGCGGCGCGGTAGCCGTTTCCGTCGCTGACGAACTGGTTGTAGGAATATTTCGGGTCGAGGTCGATGTTGTAGTAAAAATCTTCCGTCCCGTTTCCGAGCGCCGACAGATTTTCGTTTATTATCTTCCGATTTGCGGCGTACCCTGAAAGCACCGGCAGGAACGAAACCATACCGAGCGCGAAGACGACCGACACGACCGCGATACGCTTCGGCTCCGACACCCCGCAGAGCACATCCGCCGAGACCGCGATGAAAATGAGCAGTCCGGGAAGAATATTCCTGTATCCGAAAGTGACCGAAAACACAAGCATCCCCACCGAAGCGAGCCCCGCCAAAAGCAGAGCCGACCGCTCAGCCTTCCCGGAAAACAGACCGCACAGACCGGCACAAACAAGCGCGACTGTCAACACAAGCCCTGTCGCGGTATACCTGCCAAGCGTCCATAAAATCACCGCCGCGACCGCCGCCGAACCGAGAAGCGCCGGGAACAATTTGTTCCGCCTGAACCCGTCCGCCGCGAGCAGTGCGAGCGTTCCCTCAAACACCAAGAACGCCGAATCCTTCCCGACCGAATACTCATAGACGTTTTTCAGCCGGTCGATCATCCCGAGCTTTTCCGAGACCTCCGCCGCGGCTCTCCCGGACGTCGCGGGCGAGAGCATGACCGTCGCGTATCCGACCGCGAGGAAGAACAGCATGACGCCGCACCCGAGCAGCTTTTTCCTGTCCCTGACGCGAGCCAGCGTGAAGAGCAAAGCGGCAATAATCGCCGCCGCGCCGCCCTGTTCGGTCGAGGCTCCCGCGAGGAACATGACCGGTATTGTCAGGACGCTTATCCTGTCCTCAACACCTCTTCTATACAAGTAGAACGCCGCGAAAACCATGACCGTCGGGTAAATATAATTCACCGCCCCCGACATCCAGAAAACGCCCTCGCGAAACACCGTCCACGGCAGAAACAGCGTCCCGGAAAGCCCGAGCGCGAGGAACAGCAGCCTGTTCTCCGCCCTCACAGCGCGCGCCGCGAAGAAATACACGGCAAATATCATCAGCGGTATCACCGCGAAAAACAGCCTGTCCTTCGGTATCAGCACGAGCTCGAGAAGCAGATGCACGATGGCGCGACCGTTTATATTCAGATAATGCGAGACGGTAAGATCCCGGAAATTCCGGAGCCCGTCCCTGAAATACAGCGCGTAATTGAAATCATCGCCGTAAAGCGTCGACGCCGCCGCGGTAAACGAATGGACAGCGGCGCAGAGTATCGTCACAATGACTGTCAGATAAAACAGCGCCGCGCGTCTCTTTGACGGCTTTTCAATGCGTCTCTCCGTATTGTCCACAGAATTTGCCACCGGAGCGTCTCAGCCCTTGTCGAGCAGAGAATCGTAGTAATCCTTCATAGTTTTCGCGTCCTCAGCCATCGTCCCTGCCGACTCGCTGATGAACCTCGGCGCAACTCCCTCGCGGACGACCGCCTCGAGAAGCGGCTCATACGCCGGCTCAAAGCCCTCGTCTTCAAACCTCACGTGCTTCTTCTCTCCGCTCTTTGTGTACTCGATTTTCGAGAAGTGGCAGTGGAGCGTCTTCGCGTACTCATCCCCGAGCTCGTTCGCTATCCGGTCGAAAACCTTGCGGTAATCGTCGACCGTCACGAACACTCCGCCGGTCACGTCCGGCTCGTCCGGATTGTCAAAGACACCGCTCTGAAGCCTTCCGCGGCAGTTCAGGTGCCCGAAGTCCACGACCGGGTAAAGCCGCGACTTATCTATCTTGCATAGCGTCAGAACCTCAGAGAGCGTCCCGAGCTGATTCAGCTTTCCCATTGTCTCAAGCCCGACGCGCACCTTCGAGCCGGTGCTCTCAAGCAGCTTTATAAGGGTGTCCGACGCGTACTCCATCGCCGTTTCGCGCGAAATCTTCGCGGCGCTTCCCGTGTGGACGACTATTATGTCAGCCCCAAGCCATTCCGCGGCTCTCAGGCTCTCTGTTATATATCCTATGCTGTTCTGCCGCTTCTCCGGCTCCACGCTTGACAGCGAGATGAAATACGGCGCGTGAAGCGACAGCGCGATGCCGTTCTTCGCCGCCTCCTCGCCGACACGGCGCATAGACTTCTCACTCGCTCTGAGACCGTTTCCAGCCTGATACTCATAAGCGTCAAGCCCGCGCGCCTTCAGCCACGCCGGAGCCTGCCATGTATCCTTGTTTCCCTCGGCGTAGAAGCTCTCCGAGTTTCCGCCGGTTCCGAATAATGCTCTCAAAATATGACCTCCTCAGCCTTTTATAACGTCAAAGGCTCTCATGCAAGCGTCCTCGTCCGGGAGATTGCCCGTCCAGTTTCCGAACGCCAGCGCCCCCTGATAGACGAGCATCCACAGTCCGCTCGCTGTCTTAAGCCCGAGTTCCCCGGCTCTTTTCAGAAGCTCAGTCTCGAGCGGCTCATAAACCGCGTCAATGACAAGCGAGCCCGGACAGAGAGCCTCAAGAAACGAAAGCGACTCAAACCCCGCCTTACCGGTCATCCCGGCAGCTGTACAATTGACGAGTATATCCGTCTGTTCAGCGGCGTTCCGCAGCTCCGGCAGAGTCAGACCGCCATACGACACCCCCGGCGCTCCCGCGTCAGACAGCATCGCGCAAAGCTTCTCCGCCGATTCCACAGTCCTGTTGAGTACCGTAAGCTCCGCGCCGCCGAGCGCCATCGAAAGCGCGACGGACCGCGCCGCTCCCCCCGCTCCGAGCAGAAGCACACGCTTCCCGCGCACAACCGTATCAAGCGAAGAATCAACCATCCCGAGCGCACGTCTGACCGTCAGCAGTATCCCCCGCCCGTCAGTGGTATCGCCATACAGACGCCCGCCGCGTATCGTCACCGTATTGACCGACCGCAGAATCTCAGCCTCACGCGTTATCTCGTCGCAAAGCCCCGCCATGTCGGTCTTCAGCGGCATCGTGCAATTGAAGCCGGAATAACCCTCCGAAACAAGCCTGCCGACCGTCTCATGCAGAGTATCGCAGGTCGTTTCAATCTTTATATACGAAAACTCAGGAATCACCCCGCGCGCGAACTCCTCCTGAAGCCGCGGCGACCTGCTGTGGGCGATCGGCGAACCCAGAACCGCGCACCTCATCATATCTTCTTCGGCTTGTCTGCCATGACGTTGGGCGCGACGTTTGCCGCGTTCCGCGCCGCCTGCGCGGCAGGCGACGGAGCGTTCGGTCTCACGGCGATCTTTATACCGTAGAACTTCAGCATATCCCCGATGCCCTCCTGTATCTCCTCACGCGAGAAATCAGCCTCTTTCAGCGCCTCGTCGGTGAACTCCGATATCCGCGCGTAAAAATCCAGACCTATCGCAATAAAATAAGGCTTTTTCTTGTCAAACGAATCAAACAGCAGATTCTCCGCCGTATTGACCTTCCCCTCCCCGACAAGCTGACGGAGCCGCTTCAGCACTATCCCCGGCTCGCTCGTCTCCGGAAAAGCGTTATCCGGCACAATCGGCGAATCCTTCTTGAAAAGCGCCTTCGCGAGAAGCGCTGTAAACTGATACAACTGGTTCATAATATTGTCTCCTTTTTATTTATGTGAACGATAATAAGCGTGTAAAACCGGACGCTCGAGCAGACGCTTGAAACGGAAGAACAGCGTCGTCTTATCCTTGATCGGCGGAACAAGAAACGAACGCATACCGCACCGCTTCGCCGCCCACACATCCGTAAAGACCTGATCGCCGACCGCCGCCGTCGAGGAAACGTCAGTCCCCATATGCTCCATAGCGGCAAAAAGCCCCTTCCGCGAAGGCTTCCCCGCGTCGGAAAGCCAGAAACAGTCAAGGTTCCGGCAGAACTCTTCAACACGCTCCCGATGATTATTTGACACGAAAGCCGTAGAGATACCGGCGTCGTGCATAGCCTCAAGCCACCCCGCGACCTTTTCGGTCGGAACCGGGTCGTCGTACGTCACGAGCGTATTGTCAATATCGAGTATCAGCCCCCTGACCCCGAGCGACAACAGAAACTCCGGCGTTATCGCGTATATATCATCAAATATGCCGTCCGGCATGAATCCACTGAACATCTTTATTTTCCCGTCAATAGTCGATATATTGTCCCGCATGCCGGCAAAAAGCCCCCGAAACACACGGTCATAATTATTTTATCACATCACAGCCAAACAGGCAAGCGAAATTTGTAAATAATTATTTGAGAACACGGTTGACAAGACGCGGATTTCGAGGTATAATATTATATATGAGTTTTTTATGATGCGGAAGTGTGGCATAAACGCACCGGTCGCGTCAGGTTCATTTTTATTATTGTGAAAAAATTCTAAAGAGCAGTTTTTCGGAGGAATATTATGAAATACATTTTCGTCACCGGCGGAGTCGTCAGCGGTCTCGGCAAGGGCATCACGGCAGCGTCCCTCGGACGTATGCTCAAAGCCCGCGGAGTCCACGTCAAAATCCAGAAATTCGATCCCTACCTCAACATCGACCCCGGCACGATGAGCCCCTATCAGCACGGTGAAGTCTTCGTCACCGACGACGGCGCCGAGACCGACCTCGACATAGGTCACTACGAGCGCTTCACCGACGAATCCATGTCCCGCCACTCCAACGTCACGACCGGCAAAATCTACTGGTCGGTACTCAACAAAGAGCGCCGCGGCGACTACCTCGGCGGCACCGTTCAGGTCATCCCCCACATCACCAACGAAATCAAGAACAACGTCTACATCGTCGGCAAGACCGACCCGTCCTGCGAAGTTCTGATCACCGAAATCGGCGGCACCGTCGGCGACATAGAGTCCCAGCCCTTTCTCGAAGCCATCCGTCAGGTAGAAAACGAAGTCGGACACGAAAACTGCCTCTTCATACACGTCACCCTCATCCCCTTCATCTCCGGCTCCCGTGAGCTCAAATCAAAGCCCACCCAGCACAGCGTCAAGGAACTCCTCTCCATCGGAATCCAGCCCGACATCCTCGTCTGCCGCACCGAAATGGAGCTCCCCGAAGAAATGAAGCAAAAACTCGCACTCTTCTGCAACGTCAAAAAAGAGTGCGTAATCCAGAACCTCACCGCCGACAGCATCTACGAAGTCCCGATGCTCCTCGAAAAAGAAGGTCTCGGCCACGTCGTCTGCGAACGCTTCGGCATCAACGACAACCCCGACCTCAGCGAATGGACCAACATGCTCGCCTGCCGCAAAAAAGCCGACAAAACAGTAAAAATCGCCCTCGTCGGCAAATACGTCGAACTCCACGACGCCTACCTCTCGGTAGCCGAAGCCCTCACCCACGGCGGCTTCGCGAACGGCGCCAACGTTGAAATCGGCTGGATTCAATCCGAAGACATCACCGACGACAACGTAGAAAGCATCCTCGGCGGCTACGACGGAATAATCGTCCCCGGCGGCTTCGGAGACCGCGGAATCGAAGGCATGATCTCCGCCATCAAATACACCCGCGAACACGACATCCCCACCTTCGGCATCTGCCTCGGTATGCAGATGATGGTAGTCGAAGCCGCACGCCACCTCGCCGGCATGACAGACGCCAACTCCGCCGAATTCAGCGACACCACCGATTTCCCGGTCATCGACATCATGCCCGAACAAAAACTCATCGACAAAAAAGGCGGCACCATGCGCCTCGGTCAATACCCCTGCCACATAGCAGACGACAGCTTAGCCCTCAAAGCCTACGGACAAAACAACATCTCCGAACGCCACCGCCACCGCTACGAAGTCAACAACGACTACCGCGAAAGACTCGAAGCCGCCGGTGTCCGCTTCACCGGCCTCTCCCCCGACAACCGCCTCTGCGAAATCGCCGAAATCCCCGGCAAACGCTGGTTCCTCGGAACACAATTCCATCCCGAACTCAAAAGCCGCCCCAACCACCCGCACCCGCTATTCAGATAATTCATCTAAGCCGCTGTTGAGTACGCAGGGGGAAAGAAGGACCTTTGAAAAGGTCCTTCCCTCCCCCTGCACCCCCTCCCTTCCCTAAACTTTATACAAGTTTAGGGAAGAAGGCTCTGCGATAAACCAACCCGTGAACGACAAAAACATCGTTTGCGGGGTTTTTTTTGCCAAATTTCTAAATACCTCTTGACATATGATACTATGCGTGGTATAATATTATGCGTAACGCAAAGAAAGGTGATGTAATGGATACTCAACTCAAACGCGGACTCATCGAAGTCTGCGTCCTCGCCACCCTCCTCGACGGCGAATCCTACGGCTGGGCTCTCATCAAGGAAATCTCAAACCACGTAGAAATCTCCGAATCCACCCTCTACCCCATCCTCAAACGCCTCGAAGCCGCCGACCTCTTAACCGTCTCCTCGAAAGAACACAACGGCAGACTCCGCAAATACTACCAAATCACAGAAAAAGGCGCCGCGCGGATAAACGACTTCATAGACGAACAACGTGAAATGCAAAAGATTTTCGCCTACATCGAAGAAAAACAACGAACAAGAACCGAAGGTGAAACAAATGACCAGAAATGAATTCATCTCCTCCCTGTCAGCCCGTCTCCATAGCATCCCCGGAACCGAACGGCAAAAAGCCCTCGACTGGTACTCCGAACTCATCTGCGACCGCATGGAAGAAATGCCCGAAGCAGACGCTGTCTCCGGCATCGGCTCAGTCGATGAAATCGCGGACGAAATACTCTCCCAATACAGGCAGAACACGACAGCTGTACATTCAAGCGACAGCACAGAACCGCAAAGCAGACGCTCTCCCGACAAAGGCGTCAACACCGCTCTTGTGATATTCGCGGCGGTGGTACTGTCTCCGATATGGCTTCCGCTGCTGATTGTCGGGCTGTCACTCGCGCTCATCGCGGTTGTTCTCGTCTGGTGCGCCGTCGTCACGGTCGGCGTAATGCTTGTCTCCGCGGCAGCTGTGGGTGTTGTCGGGCTCTTCTACGGGTTCTGGGCGATGTCCGTGATTAACCCGGCATATGGGCTTCTCGTCCTCGGCACGGCTCTTGTCGCCGCGGGGCTGACGCTCGCGCTGATTCCGCTTATCGTCGTCACGGTGAAGGGCGCGGCTGAATTCACCGTCTGGTCGGTCGGAAAGATATGCTGCCTCGTTCACAGGAAAGGAAAATAACATGAAGCTGAGACCATTATTCATAACCTCCGGAATACTCATAGTTCTCGGCGCCGCCTGCGCTATAGCCGGCGCGGGGATGAACGGCGGGACTATAAAGAACATCGAACAGGAAACCTTCGACGACAGATCACGCACCTTCGATAACTGTCGTGAAATAACGATATCCGACTTCGACACCGACGTTGAGATAATCACGACAAATGGCGAAATGCGCGTCGACTACACCGAGTCCGATAAGGTCAGGTACGAGATATCCGAGACCGACGGCAGAGTCGGGATAAAGAAAAAAGCCGACCTCCGCCTCTTCGACTTCTCTGTCGTGACCGACAAACGCAAGCTGATTCTCTACGTCCCCGAGGGCTACGACGGCGTACTCGACATATCAACGTCGAACTCGAAGCTGACAGCCGAAGGAATATCCGCGGGCGAGACAAAGCTTGACAACTCAAACGGAAACGTGACGCTGACCGGCTGCTCTCTCGGGGATTTCGACGTCTCATTATCGAACGGAAGATGCGATGTTATCTCCTGCGGCGGCTCCGGGGCGGTGATCGGGAACTCAAACGGCGACATCGTGATAGAGGAGCTGACCACGTCCGGAAAGCTCACGGTCGACTCGTCGAACGGAACCATAAAGCTCGACGGAATCACCGCGAAGGAGCTGAGGGCGGAAATGTCGAACGGTCAGATAACCGCCGGAACCATCTCGGTGCTCGGAAAAGCGGAGCTTGAGAACTCGAACGGCAGGATAACGATAGGCTCAATAACGGCGGAAGAGCTCGAGGCGGAAAACTCGAACGGCGGGATAAAACTCGACTACGCCGACTGCCTCAGAATAAAGCTCGGCACGTCGAACGCCGACGTGACCGGAACCCTCGCCGGGACCATCGCGTCCTACAGCGTCCGCTCCGAGGCGACGAACGGGAAGAGCTCGCTGCCGGACGAGATGAAGGGCGGAGACAGAACGCTCGAGGTCGAGGTCTCGAACGGGAATATCGCGATTGAGTTCGACGGGGCGGATTTCTGCTTTTAAGTCAACAAATAAATAAAAAGATTCCTCCGTGCGGATTGTTTCACACGGAGGTTTTCGTTATCGCTATATAGCCCGGCAGACGAACTCTTTGTCGGTTCTCCTTATCTCTTCCCCGGCGTCGGACGCGACGTTTCTCAGAACCACCCCGCCGTCAGACCACTCTTCTATCAGCGCTCCGTCCTTTCCGATTCCACAGACGCTCACGTTCTCGAGCAGCACCCGGTCGTGGTTGCAGAGTCTCAGGAAGGACTCAGGTCTCTCAGAGAAGCGCACCCTCACGTTTCTCAGCGTCATCGTCAGCTTGTCGTCCTTGTCCCCGTAAGCTGTGAGCGGCATTCTTACGCCTTCAGCGTCTATGTCCGCGAAGGTTATCGACGAGAGCGGGCGGTGCTTCTGCCACGTCTCGTTGCCCGAATAATTGTAGTGCAGGAACCTGTCGACGTTTCTGAAGCGGCAGCTCTCGACGACTATGTTCCCCGGTCTCTCCTCTATCGGCAGGCTGTAGTCGGCGTAGTATGTGAAAGCCGAGAGCATATTCCTGCGCCCGCCCTCCTTCGGCGACGGCGCCGAGGTCATCTTTTCCTCCCTCGAGAGCGCCCCGCGGAAGCCGTACTCGCCGGGACCGCAGATCTCACAGTCGCGCACAAGCATATTCGTCCCGCCAAACCTGAAGGCGCTGCACGATGAGTTTATGTGACACCTTTCAACGAGCGTGTTGACATTCGCAAACCCGGCTATGCAGTCGTCGCCCGTGCGGAAGTCTGAATCTGAAATCCTGATGTTCCGGCAGACCGACATATGTATCCCGTCGTGCCCGGCGAGGACAGTTACGTTCTCCATCGTGACGTTCTCGCAGCGGTTCAGGTTGTGCGCCCAGTTGCCGGTGTTTCTTATCGTGTAGCCCTCGAAGCGGACGTTCTTGCAGTCGTGGAAGGTGATTCCGTGCGGTCCGCGGTAGTCCTCCTCGCCCTCCGGGTCGAAGCAGTCCGCGCCGTCTATTATCGAGTCCTTCTCACCGATGACGGCGACGTCCTCGGCGTTTATCGCGCGGATGAGAGCGTTGTTCCAGCGGCTCGACTGACGGCGGACGTATTCGTACTCGACGCGCGTCGGGTCATAGTTCGTGTTGTTCTCAATGGTGTGGAAGCTCACGAACCGTCTGTCGGTCATCTCCGCCTTATCGATCGGCTGGAGCGTGTCGCTTCTGTGGTTGAAGTAGTCCATCGGATCGCGGCTGCCGAGCAGGACCGCGCCGGAGAGAAGCCTCAGCGTCACGTGGTCGCGGAGGCGTATGTCGCCGCTCATGAATGTCCCGCGCGGGATCACAACCTCTCCTCCGCCGTCAGAGAAGCAGCGGTCAATCGCGGACTGGATGAATTTCGTCTGGAGCGTTCCGGCGTCCGGCGTCGCGCCGTATCCGGTTATCGGGTATTGTCTTGTCATTGGCTTTCACCTCATGATATTATTCGGAAAACGCTTTCCGTGCGGTGGTACTATGTATTATAGCACGTGAGAAGATAGTTTGTCAAGAAGGCTGACGGCACATGGTTGTTTTACTATATGAAGGTCCGGAATCAGTGAGCTTTTTGTTGGGAAAACGGGTGAAAACATAAAATGAGAGCCCCTCGCGGAGCTCTGCAATTTATTTACTGACGGTAATACTCAACCGTTTTCTCTATCTCCGACTGAATCCTCGGCGTGCTCTTCGCTATGTCCGACACGATGTTGTCCGACGTTCCCTGCGCCTTCTGGTTGAGCGTTCCGGAGAGTCCGCCCCAGTCGAAGATCGTCAGCGGGTTCAGCACACGGTTCGCGAAAATGATGTCGAGCATCTCTATCGATTCATCGTCCCGCACGCGCTTATTGTTCAGCACCGTCTCAAAATACGCCGGTCTCAGTTCCTTGTACGACTCCGCCGACAGATTCTCGAGCGCGGCTCCGATCAGCTTCGTGCTGCCATTCACCTTCGTCACGTACATTGTGTGGACGTACTGGAGAACCGGAGTCAGGTATTCCTTCTGCGCCTCGTCGTACTTCGGCATCGGCAGGACGGCGTAATCGAAATCAAGGTCGCGCATCAGCTTCGTGTACCCGAGCGGCTCAAACATATACAGCGAGCGCCCCTCGAGGAAGGGTGACTGCCATATTTTGTCAGACGGGACAAGCCTTGAGCCCTCGACTATGGTGAGCGTCTTGTCGAACATGAAGCTCTTTATCTTCCCGAACATATCGACCGCCTTCTCGCTAAGCCCGTCAAAGTACGGAAGACCGTCGTCCCCAGTCCGCACGACAGGCTCCTCGCCGGATATCATCAGGTAGGTCATGACTCTCGCGGAGGTGCAGGCGCCGAATCTGTCCTCAAAGTCGGTCTCGCTGTTTCCGTTCAGATCGAGAGCCGCGGCGCGCACGTCCTCTCCGAGACGGTCGAGGGTGTATTTCCCGCTTCTCACAAGCTCATAGTGGTCTTCAAGCCCGAGAGTGTCCGCTATATCCTTGTTCAGGTACATGACAAGGTGCGCCTCGCCAAGCATCAGGCTGACGTCCCCGAGAAGCGAATAGCACTTGCCGTCAAAGGTCAGGGTCTCGCGGATGTTCTTGTCCCACCACGGCTTATCAGAGCTTATTCCCTCAAGCTCGCTTATCGGACGGAAGGAGTCCTTGAGAATCAGCCCGGTCGCGATGTGTGAAGGGATATCGTAGACGTCATACTCGTCGTCGCCGGACATCATGGCGGTGTTTACGACGTCGCGTAACTCGCCCGAGGCGGGACGGTACTCGGCGGTGATCTTTATGTTCAGCTTGTCCTCGACACGGCGGTCAATCGCGTACATCGTGTCGTTTATGAGGTCGCCGTCAAGCTCGTCGGCGCACAGCTCTATTATAGCCCATGTCGTCATGTTCTCGCCGAGGAATTTCAGCGTCTCGCCGCCAAAGTCTCCGGTCGGCAGGTCGGCGTAGAGCGGGTTGGTTGTTTCCGCCTCGGTTCCTGTTCCGGTATCGCCGTCGGTTGTTGTCTCATTTTCCGCCCCGCCGGATGCGCAGGATGAGAGGAGCATTGTCATCAGGAGAAGCGTCGGGAGGATGCGTTTGTCGTTCATTTCGTTATCCTTCTTTCCGGGAAATCCCGTTTTCTTATGATATGATTATATCAGAAAAATCCCGGCGCGGCAATCAACTATCTTCGGCAATAATACTCTTATATTCGGATTTTTTTTCGGTCAGGGGTTGAAATGCTTCTTTGTTTATGCTATAATGCTGTGGGAGGTGGTATTATGTTCAGAACGGCGCTGTTTGAGATATCGTTCCAGAACGACGGGGATTTCTGGTTTATCGAGCACATGAGAACGCCTGAGGAGCGCGGGCACGGCTTCATGACCCTGCCGCATTATCAGGACACGGCGGAGTTCGTCCTCACAAACGGAATAACCGGAAGCGCTTGCGTGAACGGCAGAAACATCACGCTGTCAGCTGAAACGATCATCTACGCTCCGCCCGGACACGTACACTCTATGACATATGAAAGCGGAGACGGCGAAATACTCTGCGCGAAGATCGACACGGGGATACTGTCGGAATATCTCGACCTGAAGGCGGTTCTCGACGCGGACGGGATATCTCTCGAAAGCTGTAGCGCACCGGACGATATTGACGCTTACAACAGGATACGCAAAATAATAACCCGCGCCGAGAACTGCCGGTTTCTGAGTGGAAGAATCTCAGCCGCGCTTGACCTTATAACGGCGCTCGACCGCGGAAGCCCGGATGTCGGAACGCCCCGCCGCACCGACGAGCTGCGCGGGATAATCGACTGGACAGAGAACGAATGGAAAAACGGAATCACCCTCGATACCGCCGCCGCGAGGTTCGGCTACTCGAAGAACCACTTCTGCGAGAAATTCAGACGCATGAGCGGAATCACGTATATCGACTACATAAACCACCTGAGAATATCAAACGCCTGCCGGATGCTGTCGAGAGGAGATACATTGTCGAAGGTATGCGCCGAGTGCGGGTTCGGTAATCAGTCGTATTTTATACGGTTGTTTTCGAAGATAATGGGGATGACGCCCGCGAAATACAGAATCGCGCATACGGACGGAACGAGAATATAAAACGGAGAGCCCCTCGCGGAGCTCTCCATATATGTTACTGTCTGTAGAAATCAACGGTATCGTTTATAGCCTTCTGAATCTGGTTCAGCTTCTTTTCGACGTTTGAGACAATGTTGTCTCTGCCGTACAGCGCGGCTTCGTTGAGGATGGTTGTTATCTTCCAGTCAAACACGACGGCTGGATTCAGTTCGCGGTTTTTGAAGATTATTTCGAGCATCTCAATCGATTCGTCGTCTCTTACGCGCTTGTTTTCGAGTACTGCCTCGTAGTACGCGGGTCTGAGGGTTTTGTAGTATTCAGCCGCCATGTTCTCGAGAGTCGCGCCGATAACGTCGGTTTTCTGGTTCGCGACGGTGACGTACATTGTGTGGACGTACTGGAGGATGGGCGTCATGTATTCCTTCTGGTTCTCGTCGTACTTCGGCATCGGGATTATAGCGAAGTCGAACTTGGAGTCGCGCATCTTCTTCGAGTGTCCGAGCGGTTCAAAGAGGTAGAGCGAGCGACCCTGCATGAACGGATCCTTCCAGTCCGCGCCCGCGGGGACGTTCTTCCCGCCGATAGTCGTGTGCTCGGGGTCGAACAGAATCGTGCGTATCTTCGTGTACATATCCGCCATGCGCTCGTCGATGCCGTCAAAGTACGGTATTCCGTCGGAGTCGGTTTTGACTATCGGGTTCTCACCGGCTAACATGAAGTATGTCATCGCTACCTGATATATACCGAGACCCCATCTGTCCTCGAAGTCCATTTCGCCGTTGCCGTTTGTGTCCTGAGCCGCCTTTTTGAGGTCTTCGCCGAATTTGTCAAGCGTCCACTTGCCGCTCTTAACGGTGTCGTAGATGTTGTCGAGTCCGATGTCCGCGGCGATATCCTTATTCTGGAAAATCACGTAATGGCTCTCGCCGAGCATGAGGCTCACGTCCCCGAGAAGCGAGTAGCATTTGCCGCCGAAGGTCAGGCTGTCGCGAGTGTTCTTGTCCCACCAGACCTTGTCGCTGATGCCGGTGAGGTCGGAAATGTCGCGGAAGTAACCGCCGGGGATAAGTCTGCCCGCGATATCCGACGGCATATCATATACGTCGTACTCGTCCTCTCCGGCGGCTACGGCGTTCTGAACGATTGCGTTGACGTCGCCCGAATTCTCGAGATAATCGGATTCTATCTTCACGTTCAGCTTCTTCTCAATAAGTCTGTCGGCTTCATACATCTTGTCGTTGATAATCTCGCCGTTTATCTCGTCGCTTGAGAGCTGGATTATCGCCCAGTTGGTTCCGCACTCGCCGAGGAACCTCACGGTCTGCCCGCCGAAGTCGCCTGTCGGGAGATCGGAGTATATCGGATCCATAGTCACTTCAGGCTCTGTGCTGTCACTGTCTGTGACGCTCGTGTCGTTAACGACCGCGCCGGAGCCGCAGGAAGCGAGCAGCAGACACGAGAGCAACGCTGAGACAAATCTTCTTTTGTTGAACATAATCGTCATCCTTTCAAAAACCGGATATCGCCGGCTGATTTTCTTGTATAGATTATACCATGAAAATATTCAGAAAGCAAGCTCAATTATTACGAAAATATAGTACGATGTTAAGATTCCCACTTGAAAAAAGGACGCTTTTATGTTATAATAGTTACAGTACAAGCAAAGGATGTGGTGTGCCTGAAAAACAGAAACTCATTTCTTGAGTACGCTGACTTCCCGGAAAAAGCGTTTATAAATCTTTTGTATAATAAAACTCCCGCCGAGAACAATGCCCCTGTGATAACTCCTCCGCACTACCAGATGTCCGCCGAGCTGATTCTCTGCGACGGCATACGCGGCACCTGCACGGTCAACGGCTTCAGCTTCGGGCTTGAGGACAGGATGGTTATCTATATCCCGCCGGGATACCTGCATTCGGTTTATTACTCGTCCGGAGACGGCACTGTGTTCGTCGCCAAGATAGAGCCGGAGTTCATCGCGAAATATATCGATCTCACGAAGGTGTTCGCTTTTGACGCGCTGGGCTTTGAGAGCTTTGACACGCTGGGAGGGGATTATGACAGAGTGCTCGCGGATATCAGGGGAGCGGCGGATATGACAAAGCCGCTGTATGAGCGGCTTGCGAGCGCGCTTGACATATTCTCCGCGCTGAAGCGGCTTGAGGCGGGGAACCGTTCCGCCAGAATGAGCGACGATCTGATGCGGATTATCGACTGGACAGAGGAGAACATGGACAAGAGGATACTGCTCGCCGACGCCGCGGCGCATTTCGGCTACAGCCGGAATTATTTCTGCGAGAAGTTCCGCTCCGCGTCGGGGGACTCGTATCTGCATTACCTGACGCTTCTGAGGGTTTCGAAGGCGTGCCGGCTGCTGTCGCACGGGAAGACGATGGCGGAGATCGTGTCCGAATGCGGATTTTCGAGCGAGTCGTATTTCATCCGTGTGTTCAAGAGAGTGACCGGCATGACCCCGGCAAGGTACAGATCAGCGCACACAGACGGATCGAGAATATAAAAAAGGCTGACGCGACAGTCAGCCCTCTTCTCAGTATTTCTCCCGATGAAACGCGTACCCGAGCAGTGACCCGACGAACGCCAGCGCCGCGTACTCGAATATATAGTGTATATCTCCCTGACTGTAGTTAAGCACCATTGACGGCGCGAATATAAGCGCGGTGACGGCGAAGTAGTACCACACCCATCCGTGCATCTTCCCGAAAATCACCCCGCTCCCGAGACAGCACGCGGGCGTGAACACCTTCAGCGCGAAGCCGAAGAACCGCGTATTTCTCAGTACCGGCGGCAGGACATAGAACACGACAAGCATCGCGGCGATGAACGGGAGCCAGCCTTTTGCGCCGATTTTCTCGTCCTCGCTCTTCTTCTGTTTCCAGTATTTGGGGTCGGGAGTGTTATTTCTGTTTTCTTCCGGCATTGAAAAATCCCTCCGAAATGTTGTCGGGCGCTGTCAGTTCCCGCTTTCGGCTTTGATGGCGGCGCGTCTCGCCATGGCCTTTTCGTATTCTTCCTTTTCCTCGTCGGTTTCGGGCATAAGCGGCGGGACGGGTGTCGGTCTTCCGTTTTCGTCTATCGCTACAAGCGTCAGATAAGCGAGGTTTATAAGCGTCCTCGTCCCGTCCTCCTTCTCGACGTAGCTCTTCACGCAGATGTCCATCGACGTGCGCCCGACGCAGACTATCTTTCCGGTCAGGACGACGAGGTCGTTTGCGAACGCGGGCTTCTTGAACTCCAGCCGGTTGACGAGCACGGTCGTGACGTTCTTTTTCGAGTGGCGTCTGGCGACGACGGCGGCGATGACGTCTATCCACTCCATGAGCTTTCCGCCGAAGAGCCGGTCATAGCCGTTCATCGTGCTTCGGTTGCGTATCTGCACCGACTCGGTGTCGGATTCGCTTGGTTTCTTTGGTTCCATGAGTTCTCCTTTTTACTGCCTGAACGTGATATTGCCGTTTTCGTCAAGCTCGACGATGGCGAGAGACTCGACCCTGACGCCGCTCTCACGGAGAATCCTTCCGCCCTCCTGAAAGCCCTTTTCGATGCAGATTCCCGCTCCGACAAGAGTAGCGCCCGCCTGCTCAACGATGGATTTGAGCCCGAGCACAGCCTTTCCCTTGGCGAGAAAATCGTCGATTATGAGCACTCTGTCTTCCGGTGAGAGGAACCGTTTCGCGACGCGGATGATATATTCCTTCCCCTTCGTGAAGGACAGCACGGGCGCCGTGTAGATGTCGCCGTCGAGATTCTTCGACTCGGACTTTTTCGCGAAGACGACCGGAACTCCGAAATACTGCGCGGTGATGCACGCGATGCCGATGCCGGACGCCTCGACTGTCAGTATCTTCGTGACCTTCTCGTCCTTGAAGAGTCTTGCGAACTCCCTGCCGATTTCGTTTATCAGCGATATGTCCATCTGGTGATTTAAGAAGCTGTCGACCTTCACGACCCCGCCTTCCTTTATGACTCCGTCCTTAAGTATTCTGTCCTCGAGTAGTTTCATTGCAGCATTTACCTTTCCTGTTAATCCCGATACGCCGGATATTTTCTATATTATATCACATCCGGAGCCGATATTCACCCGCATATTGTTAATTTATGTCCGACGCGAGGATTTTTGTCATTTTTCAAGCCCGCCGCATATGCTGACAGCGGGGTGATGGTATGAGACGAGGGCGAAGAAAGAATATACCCGCGCGTATCGGGATAATAGTCCTGATTCTGTCGCTTCTTTCAATGGTTTTCCTCACATTTGCCGACCTGAGACTGAAGCCGGTCGTCATAAACGCGGCGAGAAGCAGAGCGAGACTTTTCGCGTCCGACGTCATCTCCCGCTCGGTAGACGCGGCTGTCGCTGAGAGTACCGGGAACTTTATAAATGTCATATACGGTGAGGACGGCATATCAGCCATAGAGACGAACGTGACGGGGATCAGCCGCCTGCGCGCCGACTCCATCCTGAACATCCGCGGTGAGATATCCGACATAGACCGCATGACGCTTGACATTCCGCTCGGAAACCTCGCCGGAGGGATGCTTCTGACCGGACGCGGAATCCCGGTGAGAATAAAGCTCGTTCCGATAGGCGACGTCTCGGGAGAGATATACAGCGAGTTCTCGGAGACCGGGATAAACCAGACGCTGCACCGGATATACCTGCGCGTGAGAGTCTCGATGAACATGATAGTGGCGTCGGACACCGTGAGGCTCGAGCTCGCGGACGATATTCTTGTCGCCGAGACCGTGATAGTCGGCAGAGTCCCGGACGCGTACACAGCGATAAACCGCTTCGAGATAGACGAGAACGAGGAGAACGACCTCAACGACTACGCGGCGCAGTTACCGTGACTTTATGTAAGCCATAACCGGATAATTTATAACTTATTTCGGCAAAGAAATCAATAGATAACGTAAATTTAATAATTTCCCACTTGTCAAATAAGTCGTTTTGTGATAGAATATAAGGGAATGACCGCAAGATAAGGTTAAGATTTTTCCGGGAGGACAAAGCCGATGGATAACGTCAAGGCCGCTTTCCGCACCGCTATGGGCGGATACAACAAACAGGATGTCAATAATTACATAGCCGGGCTCTGCGAGCGCTTCGAGTCAGAGAAGAAGACCCTCGAGGAGCGCAACGCCGAACTCGAGAAAGAGCTGTCGGCTTTCAGAAAGACCGACGGCACGACAGAGACCGTCTCCGAACAGCCAAAGCCGAAGAACCCGAGGGCGGTGCTTGCCGCGCTGCTCTCCGCGGATAAGAATGACGGCGCTGAAACTCAGGCCGCGAACACTTCCGACCGCGAGATGCTCGTCAAGGCGGAAGCCCTCGTCAGCGCGCAGAACGCGAGACTCGACGAGCAGAAGAAGACAATCTCCGAGAGAGACTCGGAAATATCGGAACTGAAAACGCGCGTATCCGATCTTGAGCTCGAGCTTGAGTCCGCGCGCGAAAAGCTCGACAGCTTCAAGGACGTGAACGAGAAGATAGCCGACTACGACAGAATGTCCGCGAAGGTCGGCGACGTGCTGATCAAAGCCGAGGCGGACGCCGACAGAATCCGCGCCGAAGCCGAGGAAAAGGCAGCCGAACGCATGAAAGCCGCCGAGCTCGCCGAAAAGGACTTCTCCATGAAGGAGACCGAAATGAAGGCTGAGCTCGAACGCCGCCGCGAAGCCGCCGAGAAAGAACTCGACGCGCGGATCGCCGGGCTCTCGGAAAACAGGTTCAGAGAGCTGAACGACACGCTTGAAAGCGCGTCCGCCGAGATCGGAAAGCTGCTCGACAAACTCAAAGCGGATATAGCGTCAAAGTCTCAGGTCGCAGACAGCACTGTCCGGACGGTGGATGAAAAGTGAGCAGACGACGTATCGGCGCCATCCCGCGTGAAGCGTCTCCGGACATGACAACCGACACCGCGGAAACCGCCGCTCCGAAGAAGCCGTCCCCGGTTTCCCACGCGTCCCGCGACGCGCTCCAGAAGCTCGGGGAAAGAATCCGCGAGGCAAGACAGCGTATCGGCATGAATCAGCTCGAGCTCGCCGGGGACGATCTCACGAGAAACATGATAAGCCGGATAGAGACAGGCTCCGCGCTCCCGTCGATCCAGACGCTGTGCATCATCGCGGACAGGCTGGATGTGCCCGCCGGGGCGCTGCTCTCCGACCTCGACGATTATTTCGCGTACAGGATGGCGGGGGAGATGCGCTCGCTGCTCGAGAGACACAGGTATCAGACTCTGATCGACCGTGTCCGTGCCTCGACCGAACGGGACAGAAAGATAAAGAACCCGGCGCTCGCGGCGGTCTTCGCCGAAGCCTGCGCCGGCAGAGCCGCGGAGCTCTTCACGGACGGAAGACTCGCCGAGGCAAGATCTCTCGCGGAGGAATCGATATCCGTCTCGGGACAGTGTCTCACGTCCACAACGGCGCCGGAGCGCGCGTGGCTTGTCCTCGCCCTGACAGACCTTGCCGCGGAACCGCTGAGACCTGAAACTCCCGATGGCACCGATAATCAGACAGATACAACAGATACAACGGAGCGCCGGAAGGAGCTCGATAAAATCATCTTCGGTGAAAACGAGACCGCGATATATCTTCTGGCGCGCGATATGCTCGACGAGGCGGCGTCAAAGATTTACTCTTCCCCCGCCGAAAATTCAGCGGAGCTTGAGGGAATCCTCTCCCCGCTCGTCACGTCGATGCCGGACGGGTTCATGCGCACACACGTTGAGGCGAAGCTCGATATGCTGCGCTCTGACTATCTCGACGCGAAGGCGAAGCTCGTCCGGATATGCGGCCCGGACGACGAAAAGAACGCTGACAGGCTCCCGCCGTCGATAAGGTACGATATCCTGAACGACCTCGAGCACTGCTGCAAGTGCTGCGGCGACTTCGAGAACGCGTACAGGTTCTCGACCGAAAAGATAGCGCTGCTGCAAAAAATACGCTGAGAAAGATACTGTAAAAAAAATACAGACAAAAAAATAACTAAATTCCGGGTCGGTCAGGGCTACGACGTCCACCGGCTCGTGACAGATCGGCGTCTCATCCTCGGCGGGGTTGACATTCCGTATGAGAAGGGGCTGCTCGGTCACTCTGACGCGGACGTGCTCGCACACGCGATTATGGACGCTCTGCTCGGGGCGGCGGCGCTCGGGGATATCGGGAAGCTCTTTCCGGACAACGACCCGGAATACGAGGGAGCGGACAGCCTGATGCTGACGCGCCGTGTCGCGAGGGTGCTTGAGGAAAACGGATACGCGATATCGAATGTTGACGCTACAATTATAGCACAGAGTCCGAAGTTAGCGCCGTATATCGATAAAATGCGGGAAAATATCGCCGCCGCGCTGAATATACCGGTCACCGACGTCAGCGTCAAGGCGACGACCGAGGAAAGGCTCGGCTTCACCGGCAGAAAAGAGGGTATCGCGGCACAGGCGGCGGCGCTCATATATATGGGAAACGCTGATTAATTCGGGCTTTTGTAGAAAAATTCTTGGATTTATGGGACTTTTCCGTAAAAAACAACCTTGTCAGTGTTTCCTTGTGACGTGAGGGGAAGCGCAAAAAACTGTTATTTCCTTCAGAATCAACATCCGCGGCGCGTTCCGCACGTCTTTCTCTGTTATCATAATATGTGGATATCCCCGGATTGTTCCGGCGTTATATGCCATAAATTTTATAAAAGGACAAATTGATAGATATGATCAAGATCTCACCATCCCTGCTCGCAGCGGATTTCTCAAGACTCGGCGAAGAAGTGAAGCGCGTCGAGGACGCCGGGGCGGAGATGCTCCATCTCGACGTGATGGACGGCATTTTCGTGCCGAATATCAGCTTCGGCGGCTGCGTCATCTCGTCGCTCAGAAAGAAGTCGAGGATGCTCTTCGACGTTCACCTGATGATAACCAACCCCGCGCGCTATATAGACGATTTCGTCAAGGCGGGCGCGGACATAATAACCATCCACTACGAGAGCTGCGACGACCAGATTTCGGTACTGAGGCAGATACGCGAGGCGGGAGTTAAGGCGTCGGTTTCGATAAAGCCCGCGACCCCGGCGTTCGTGCTCGAGCCTCTGCTCGACTATGTCGACATGATTCTCATCATGACGGTCGAGCCGGGCTTCGGCGGACAGGCATTCATCCCGGACACGCTCGAGAGCGTCCGCGCCGCGTCGGAAATGGTCAAAGCGCGTGGTCTTGATATCGATATCGAGGTCGACGGCGGAATCAATCCGTCAAACATCAGGGACGCCTACGACGCGGGAGCGCGTGTGTTCGTCGCCGGCTCGTCTGTCTTCAGGGCACAGGACGCCGCGGAAGCGATATCTTCTCTCAGAAACGCGGTCAACTGAAAAAACAGAATATTCTCAGTTCAGCCCGGTGGTTCGTCCGCCGGGCTTGTTGCGTTGCCCGTCTGTATATCATTTGACCATCAGAAATCCGCGCCGCGCGGCGAATTTATTTATTATAGGTATTGAAATCACAGGAAAAAAATGCTATAATATATGGTGAATAAATATGCTCTCCGGAAAAAGAAGGGCAACCGACGAAGGAGTCCGCCAAGTGGTATTTTCATCAACCGTCTTCCTGTTCATATTCCTCCCCGTAGTCTGGATCGCGCATATGCTGATCCCGCCAAAAATGCTGTGGCTCAGAAACGCGCTGCTCGCCGTCGCGAGCCTTGTCTTCTACGCTTACGGCGAACCTGTATACATCGTCGTCATGATAGCCTCTGTCACGGTGAACTACTTCGCGGCGCTGATCATCTCAAAGCTGTCCGGGAAAGCGAGAAGCGCCGTCTGCGCTCTCGCGGTGATAATCGACATCGCCTCCCTCTGTTTCTTCAAGTATGTCCCGTGGCTCGTCAGGGTCATCGACTCCGCGGCGGGGCTGTCGATACCGGTTCCGGGCTTCACGATACCGGTCGGAATCTCCTTCTACACCTTCCAGATACTCTCCTACGTCGTCGACGTGAACAGCGGGAAGACCGAGGTACAGAAGAGCTTCGGCGCGCTGTTCCTCTACATCTCCTTCTTTCCTCAGCTGATCGCCGGACCTATTGTCAAGTACGGCGACATCTGCGCGCAGCTCTCATCGCGTGAGGTAACGGTCGAGCGCACGTCGCTCGGCATACGCAGGTTCATCTTCGGTCTCTCAAAAAAGGTCCTCGTGTCGAACACGGCGGCGATACTCGCGAAGGCGGCTTTTGAGGCGTCCTCTCCGTCCTCGCTGATGGCGTGGTCGGGCGCGATTGCGTATTGTATACAGTTATATTTCGACTTTTCCGGCTACTCGGACATGGCGATAGGGCTCGCGTCGATGTTCGGCTTCGACCTGCCCCAGAACTTCAACTATCCGTATTTCGCGGTGACGATACGCGACTTCTGGAAGAGGTGGCACATCTCGCTGACCTCTTGGTTCCGCGAATACGTATATATACCGCTCGGCGGCAACCGGAAAGGCAGGGCGAGAGCTATCGTCAACCGTCTCGCCGTCTTCTTCCTGACCGGTCTCTGGCACGGGGCGAACTTCACGTTCATCCTCTGGGGAATGTGGCACGGGCTTCTCATGATGCTCGAGCAGACAGCCGGATTCGACAAATTGCGAGAAAAGAAGGCTCTCAGACCGGTTCTGCGTGTCTACACGCTGCTCGCGGTCCTGCTCGGGTTCGTCGTGTTCAACTCGGCGAGCGTCTCGTCGGCGTTTTCGTATATCGGGCGGATGTTCTCGTTCTCGGGGAACCCGTCGGACGCGCTCGGGTATTTCTCGCCTTATCTTGTCATAATGATGATCGCGGGGATAGTTTTCTCACTGCCTGTCGTGCCGAAGCTCCGCGGTATGTTCTCGCGGGACGGGAAGCTCGTTCCGGCGGCGGAGTTCGTCTCTTATGCCGTGACGATACCGCTTCTCGCGATGTGCGTGATGTCGCTCGCGTCCTCGTCGTTCAATCCGTTTATCTACTATACATTCTGAGGAGGGCGAAAAATGAACAGAACACTCAAAGTGATATTTTGCATATTCTTCTTCGCCGTCTGCCTCTTCTTCTCGCTCGCGACCTTCATTCCGGGCGCGTCGAAAATAACCGAGGGCGGGATAGAGCGCCCGTCGCTCGTGAAGGACGGGTTCATAAACGACGACTTCGGGACAGATTACGAGGAATATTTCTCCCGTGCGTTCGCGTATCGTGGATATGTGGTCGATCTCTGGTCACAGACGCGCGCGGCAATCGGCGAGGGGAACGATCAGGTGGTCGTCGGAAAGGACAATTTCCTCTTCTTCGCCGAGACAATCGACAGCTACACGGGCAACCCGATGAGCGACGACGAGATAAAGCTCGCCGCCGACGCCATAGAAAACTTAGCGAAGACCGCCGCGTCGAAGGGCGCGAGATTCCTCTTCGCCCCCGCTCCGGACAAGAACACGATCTATCCGGAAAAGATGCCCGCGAGATACATAAGAAACGAGAATACCGACCTCGACCGTCTCTTCGCGGAGCTCTCGGCGCGCGGGCTTGACGACATTTTCATCGACCTGAGACCCATACTCACAGACGCCAAAAATGAACGGCTCGTCTATCACCGCCGCGACACTCACTGGAATCAGGATGGCGCGCTCACCTCTCTCGGAGCTATCGCGGACAGGCTCGGTTTCAGTCTTCCTGATATGAGTACCGTCACGCGCACCGAACCACGAGACCTTCCGGGCGACCTCGACGCGCTTCTCTTCCCGGGAAAGACGCTCTTCGACGTGAATCCCACCTACGACCTCTCACCTCAGCCTACTCGACGCCGATGGATATGCAGATCTCGACGCGCGGCGCGGGCAGCGGAAAGGCGCTCGTCTTCCGCGACTCGTTCGGAAACGCCATGATACCGCTGATTTCGTCCTCCTTCGCCGAGACGCGCTTCGAGCGGGCGAACCCGTACCGGATCGATCTGCTTGACGAATTTCAGGCTGACGACGTCATTCTGATAATAGCCGAAAGAAACCTTCACACCCTCATCGGTTCCGATTCGCGAGCCGGTGCCGGAAACGCCGGTTAATCAGACCCGGTCATCCGGCTTTTGGAGCCTCATGGCTTCAGAAAGGAAGTTTTCATAAATGAAAAGAAAATATATGCTGACAGCGGCGTTCCTCGCCGTGACTCTCGGTTCAGTCTCCTGCGGCTCGGCGTACTACGTCGACAGCGGCGCTTATAAGAACTTCGACGTCGAGGCTGACGCCGGTGTCGAGTTCCCCGCCGAGGCGTTCGATTTCGGCGACTTCGCGGAGTCCGCGCCGGATGAGGAGACGTCTGTATCAAACTTCGTCGGTGACGAGAACAGCTTCGAGATGCGCGTCATCGACAAAATGCCGGTCTACAAGGCAATAGGCGATACATCACCCATAAAAACGCTCTACAGCGGCTCTACAGTTATCCTCGGGACGACAGACGACCCAGACTGGTGCTCTGTCACCGCGACCTCCGGACAGCTTGTCGGCTACACGAATGAGGGCTTTCTCCGCGCGATAAACGAGGACTGCGATGCTTTCGGCGAGCTCCCGATAGAGTACGGCAAGGCGCGCACGCTCCAGAACACCTATGTCGACGCGTACTCCCACCTTGTCGACGTCGGAAAGTACCTGAAATGCTACTATTCGACAAATCCCTCGAACGAGGGCGTAGACCTCTCGCAGTACGACCTCAAGATATCGATGAAGCTCTCGACCAACGAGACCTCAATCGGCGAGCCATTCTATCACCGCAATCTCTGTATGCTCCAGTACGACACCTTGCAGATGCTCAAAAAGGCGATCGAGAAGTTCCGCGCTGACGGCTACACGATAGTCATCTACGACGCATACCGCCCTACAAGTGTACAACAGCGTTGGTTTGACGTTGTCCGCGTACATAAATGGGTAGCTGACCCGTCGCGCGGCTACGGCGGAGTTCATGACCGCGGCGTCGCT